>NZ_JBXAWD010000002.1:0-525093 GCF_057291535.1 Pseudomonas sp. 1L-E-NC-VB-C3
CCGGCACCGACACGATCAGCGCCATCGGCAGCCACCGCGCCGGCACCGACACGATCAGCGCCATCGGCAGCCACCGCGCCGGCACCGACACGATCAGCGCCATCGGCAGCCACCGCGCCGGCACCGACACGATCGGCGCCATCGGCAGCCACTGCGCCGGCGCCAACATGATCAGCCCCATCCGAAGCCAACGCCTGCGGTTGCGCCGCCAAGACATTCGGCACCACAACGCTGGCCGCTACCGCAAGAAGCACGCCTGACAACAACTTGTATTTCATGGTTTTCTCCACGACCCGTTGCCAAACAGCGATCAATCGCGCGCGATGCATACAGACGCCACGACTCACTGGCTTGGGTTCTACCTGGTTGGCGAAAGGCACGGGCACACCGAACGGCGTGCGGGTGTCGAGATAATTTTGATCGAGCCGATTGAGTATAGGATCGGCCTCGGGAACTGCCACGGCGGGGAGATCGACGGACAAAAAAAGACGAAGCCCGCATCGTGCGGGCTTCGTTGTGTGGAGCTGTTTACATTTTTGCCAGCGCCTGAGCCAGGTCGGCGCGCAGGTCTTCAACGTCTTCAACTCCGACCGACAACCGCACCAAGCCATCGCCAATACCAAGCTTGGCGCGCGTCTCCGGTGGAATCGTCGCGTGGGTCATGATCGCCGGATGCTCGATCAAGCTTTCCACGCCACCGAGGCTTTCGGCCAACGCAAAGATCTTCACGTTTTCCAGAAAGCGCCGCGCACCGGCCAGGTCGCTGTTCAGATCCACGGAAATCATCCCGCCAAAACCGCGCATTTGCCGCTTGGCCAGTTCGTGCTGCGGGTGCGAGGTCAGGCCCGGATAGTAGACGCGTTTGACCTGCGGTTGCTGTTCCAGCCACTGCGCCAGATCCAGGGCGTTGCTGCAATGACGTTCCATGCGCAGCGCCAAAGTCTTCACCCCGCGCAGGGTGAGGAATGCATCGAACGGCCCGGAAATCGCCCCGACGGCGTTTTGCAGGAAACCGAGTTTTTCCGCCAGCTCGTCGTTCTGTCCGACCACGGCAATGCCGCCGATCACGTCGGAGTGGCCGTTGAGGTATTTGGTGGTCGAGTGCAGGACGATGTCGAAGCCCAGCTCCAGTGGGCGCTGGATGTACGGGCTGGCAAAAGTGTTGTCGGCGACGCAGATGATCCCCCGCGCGCGGCAGATGCGCGCAATGGCGGCCAGATCCGACAGGCTCAGCAGCGGGTTGGTCGGGGTTTCGACCATGACCATGCGCGTGTCGTCCTGCAGCGAGGCTTCGAACGCCGACAGATCGGTCAGGTCGACGAAGCTGAAACGGTGCCCGGCACTGCGCTGACGGACCTTGTCAAACAGGCGGAAGGTGCCGCCGTACAAGTCATTGCCGGAAACGATGTGCGAGCCTGCGTCGAGCAGTTCCAACACCGTGGAAATCGCCGCCAGCCCCGAGGCGAAGGCGAACGCGCGGGTGCCGCCTTCGAGGTCGGCGACGCAGCGCTCCAGCGCGAAGCGCGTCGGGTTGTGCGAGCGGCCGTAGTCGAACCCCTTGTGCACGCCGGGGCTGTCTTGCAGGTAGGTGGAGTTGGCATAGATCGGCGGCATCAGCGCGCCGGTGGTCGGGTCCGGCTCTTGCCCAGCGTGGATCACCCGGGTGGCGAAGCCTTGGGATTTGGCGTCGTGCTGACTCATGCAAGGGATCTCCGTAATTGGTTGAGCATGTCGGTGCGGGTGATCAGACCATGGAAGCCTGAGGCGTCGGCGATGATCGCGACGAGGCCACGGCTGAGCACCGATTCCAGCTCGGCCAGGCTCGCAGCCGGGGCGAGGGTTTGCAGTTTGTCGGTCATCACGCTGGACACCGACTGGCTGAAGCGCGCGGCATCTTCGTGGATGCCGAGGAGGATGTCGGACTCGTCGATCACGCCCACCAGTTGCTTGCCTTCGACCAGCACCGGCAGTTGCGAAACATCCGCCAGACGCATGCGCTGAAACGCAGTGAGCAGGGTGTCGTCAGGGCCGACGCTGATCACCCGGCCGTCCTCGAAACGCCGTGCGATCAAGTCGCGCAAGTCGCCGTAGCCTTTGCGTTGCAACAGGCCTTGATCGGTCATCCACTGGTCGTTGTAGACCTTCGACAGGTAACGCGTGCCGGTGTCGCAGACAAAGCTGACCACGCGTTTCGGCTCGGTCTGTTCGCGGCAATAACGCAGCGCGGCAGCGAACAGGGTGCCGGTCGATGAGCCGCCGAGAATGCCCTCGGCCTTGAGCAACTGGCGCGCGTGATCGAAGCTTTCCGCGTCGCTGATCGAGTAGGCGTGACGCACGCTGGAGAGGTCGGTGATCGACGGAATGAAGTCTTCGCCGATACCCTCGACCGCCCACGAACCGGGCGTCGGCAAGGTACCGTCGCGGCTGTATTGCGCCATCACCGAGCCGATCGGATCGGCGAGGACCATTTCCAGATCCGGCTGCACGCGCTTGAAGAAACGACTCAGCCCGGTCAGCGTGCCGGCCGATCCGACGCCGACGACGATGGCGTCCAGATCATGTTCGGTCTGCGCCCAGATTTCCGGCGCGGTGCTGCATTCATGGGCCAGCGGGTTGGCGGGATTGTTGAATTGGTCGGCGAAAAACGCGCCGGGAATGTCCTTGGCCAAGCGGGCGGCGACGTCCTGGTAATACTCGGGATGGCCCTTGCCGACGTCAGAACGAGTGATGTGCACTTCGGCGCCCATGGCCTTCAAGTGCAGGACTTTCTCGGTGGACATCTTGTCCGGTACCACCAGCACTACGCGATAGCCTTTGGCGCGACCGACCAGCGCCAGACCCAGACCGGTATTGCCGGCAGTGGCCTCGACAATCGTCCCGCCCGGTTGCAGGCGGCCGTCACGTTCGGCAGCGTCGATCATCGCCAGACCGATACGGTCCTTGATCGAGCCGCCAGGGTTCTGCGATTCGAGTTTGAGAAACAGCGTGCACGGTCCGGTATCGAAGCGGGTGACCTGCACCAGCGGAGTATTGCCTATCAGCCCAAGCACGGCAGGGCGTGATTCCTTTGACATTTCTTCACCTCTTTATGGTGTTGATCGCGTTCCAATCGCGGGGAAAAGACTCGCGTGCAACTTAGGCGCAGACATCCTCTCTCGCAACCTCTAATCCTTGGGAAATCCAGCCATTTGGATCTAACGATAGAACGAAAACTTGCATGTTGCCCTGACGTGTTCTGATCGTTCCCACGCTCCGCGTGGGAATGCAGCCTTGGACGCTCTGCGTCCCTACGGCCAGAAGATCCCAGCCTTCGGCAGCTCCCACGGCGCGCCTGTGCATGAGTAGAACTTGTGATGATCTAGAATTTATTGAGTTTGTTTCATCAAGTCCGGTTCCCGACAATACCCGCCATCGAATAAGCATCTGGAGTTGTTTGTCATGGCACTGGCCCATTCCCTTGGATTTCCGCGCATCGGTCGCGACCGCGAACTGAAGAAAGCGCAAGAGGCGTTCTGGAAAGGAGAACTGAACGAGGCGGGCCTGCGTGACGTCGGGCGTGAGCTGCGCAAGGTCCATTGGGACTTGCAGAAAAACGCCGGCATCGACTTGCTGCCGGTTGGCGATTTCGCCTGGTACGACCAAGTGCTGACCCACTCGCTGATGTTCGGCGTGATCCCCGAGCGCTTCCGCCCCCATGACGGCGAAGCCACGCTGCAGACCCTGTTCAGCATGGCCCGTGGCGTCAGCAATACTTGCTGCGGCGAAGGCCACGCTCAGGAAATGACCAAGTGGTTCGACACCAACTATCACTACCTCGTACCGGAATTCAGTGTCGATCAACAATTTCAGCTGGGTTGGGAGCAGTTGTTTGAGGAAACCGAAGAGGCCCGTGCGCTAGGGCACAACGTCAAACCGGTGATCATCGGTCCGCTGACCTATCTGTGGCTCGGCAAAACCAAAGGCACCGATTTCGACAAACTCGATTTGCTTGATCGCCTGCTACCGCTGTACGGCCAGATCTTCGCGCGGCTGGCGGCATTGGGCGTGGAGTGGGTGCAGATCGATGAGCCGATTCTGGTGCTCGATTTGCCGCAGGACTGGAAGAATGCCTTCGAGCGCGCCTACAACCAGATCCAGCGCGATCCGCTGAAAAAACTGCTCGCCACGTACTTCGGTGGCCTGGAAGAAAATCTCGGTCTGGCGGCGAACCTGCCGGTCGATGGCTTGCACATCGATCTGGTGCGCGCGCCGGATCAGTACCCGACCATTCTGGATCGTCTGCCGGCTTATAAGGTGCTGTCGCTGGGTGTGGTCAACGGTCGGAACGTCTGGCGCTGCGATCTGCAAAACGCGCTGGCGACGCTGCGCCATGCTCATGAGCGTCTGGGTGATCGTTTGTGGGTAGCACCGTCCTGTTCATTGCTGCACAGCCCGGTTGATCTGGGCCGCGAAGACCAGCTCGATGCCGAACTGAAAAGCTGGCTGGCGTTCGCCGTGCAGAAGTGCGAAGAGGTCGCCGTGCTCGCTCAAGCGGTCAGCGAACCGGAAGCGCCGAAGGTACTGCGTGCCCTCGCGCAAAGCCGTTCGGTGCAGACCAGCCGCGCTGCCTCGCCGCGTATTCACAAACCGGCGGTACAAGCGCGGGTCGCGGCGATCACTGCCAAGGATGCGCAACGCCAATCGCCGTTTGCCCAGCGTATTGCCAAACAGCGCGGCAAGCTCGACCTGCCGTTATTCCCGACCACCACCATTGGTTCGTTTCCGCAAACGGCGGCGATCCGTCTGGCGCGTCAGGCCTACAAGCAAGGCAAGCTCAGCGCGGCCGATTACACCGATGCGATGCACACGGAGATTCGCCACGCGGTGGAAATTCAAGAACGCCTCGGCCTGGATGTGCTGGTGCACGGTGAGGCCGAGCGCAACGACATGGTCGAATACTTCGCCGAACAGCTCGACGGCTATGCCTTCACCCGCTTTGGCTGGGTGCAGAGCTACGGTTCGCGCTGCGTCAAACCGGCGGTGATTTTCGGTGACCTAAGCCGCCCGCAGGCGATGACGGTCGAGTGGATCCGCTACGCCCAAGGCCTAACCGACAAGGTCATGAAAGGCATGCTGACCGGCCCGGTGACCATGCTGATGTGGTCGTTCCCGCGCGAAGACGTCAGCCGCGAGGTGCAGGCTCAACAACTGGCGCTGGCCATTCGTGACGAGGTGAATGATCTGGAAGCGGCGGGAATCAAAATCGTGCAGATCGACGAAGCGGCGTTCCGTGAAGGCTTGCCGTTACGCCGGGCGCAATGGCCGGCGTATCTGCACTGGGCGAGCGAAGCGTTCCGCCTGTGCGCCTCCGGCGTGCGCGACGAAACGCAGATCCACACGCACATGTGCTACAGCGAGTTCAACGATGTGATCGAGTCGATCGCGGCGATGGACGCCGATGTCATCACCATCGAAACCTCGCGTTCGGACATGGAACTGCTCGAAGCGTTTGAAGCGTTCGCCTACCCGAACGACATCGGCCCCGGCGTGTACGACATTCACTCGCCACGCATTCCCGATGTGTCGGAAATGGTTGGCTTGCTGCGCAAGGCGGCGCAGCGTATTCCGGTGGAGCGGCTGTGGGTCAATCCGGATTGCGGCTTGAAAACCCGAGGCTGGCCAGAGACCGAGGCGGCGCTGGTGCACATGGTCAGCGCCGCACGGCAACTGCGCAAAGAGTGGGCCTGATCCTCTACCGCCCTGGAATACATAACCTTTGTGGGAGCGAGCCTGCTCGCGAAAGCGGTGTGTCAATCGACATCAATGTTGGATGACCTGACGCCTTCGCGAGCAGGCTCGCTCCCACAGAATTCGCGTTCTCCCCGTCATTCACGGCAACACACAAATCCTTTGTGGGAGCGAGCCTGCTCGCGAAAGCGGTGTGTCAGCCACCCATGCATCAGGCAAGGAAGCGCAATATCGGCGCACCATCGAACGGGTCTGTCAGATAGTGCGCCCTGACCCCGAAAGTCGTCTGTAACCGCTCCGGCGTCAGCACGTGCAGCGGCTCGCCCAGTGCCACCAGACGCCCGCGCTCCAGCACCGCCAGGCGATCGCACTTGAGCGCCTGATTGAGATCGTGCAGGGCGATCAACGTAGTCACCGGCAGTGCGCGCACCACGTGCAGAATGCTCAACTGATGCTGGATGTCGAGGTGGTTGGCCGGCTCGTCGAGCAGCAGGATCTGCGGGCGCTGCGCCAGTGCGCGGGCGATGTGCACGCGTTGGCGTTCCCCGCCGGAGAGGCTGCGCCAGAGGCGGTTGCGCAGGTGCACGGCGTCGACGTCAATCAGCGCTTGCTCGACGATGGCGTCATCGGCGGGCGACCACGGTTGCAGCGCCGACAACCACGGCGTGCGCCCCAGCGCCACCGCGTCGAACACGCGAATGCCATCGTCGGTATCGGCCTGTTGCTCAACCACCGCGAGCGTCTGCGCGATGCTGCGCCGCGACATTTTGCCCAGCGCCTGACCGCCGAGCTGCACATGGCCCGCGCTCGGTTCGCGCAGGCCGGCCAGCAATTTGAGCAGCGTGGATTTACCCGAACCGTTCGGCCCGACAATGCCCAGGGTCTCGCCGCGCTGAACGTCGAGGCTGACACCATTGAGCAACTCGGCACCGCGCACCTTGAAGCTCAACCCAGCACAGCTCAGAACCGTGTTCATCGCGCCGATCTCCGGCCCACCAGAATCAGCGCGAACACTGGCGCGCCGACCAGCGCAGTGATCACGCCGACCGGGATCACCTGACCCTTGATCAGGGTGCGCGACAGCACATCGGCGGCGATCAGAAACACCGCGCCGCCCAGCGCACTGGCGGGCAACAGACGCGCATGGCCGGTGCCGAGCAACAACCGCGCGGCATGGGGAATCACCAGACCGACAAAGCCGATCGAGCCGACAATCGACACCATCACCGCCGTCACCAGCGCGGCGCAGCCAATCAACAGAATCTGCACACGTCGCACTGGAATGCCGAGAGACGCCGCCGAGTCCGCACCAAAGGTGAACGCATCCAGCGCCCGCCGATGCCACAGACAAACGACCAACCCCAACACTGCTACCGGCACCGCCAGCCACACCGACGGCCAGCGCACGCCGCCGAGATTGCCGAGCAGCCAGAACATGATCCCGCGCGCCTGTTCCGAGCTGGCCGAGCGGGTGATCAGGAAAGCAGTGAGGGCGTTGAACAGCTGCGAGCCGGCAATCCCGGCAAGAATGATCTGCCCGGTGCCGCTGGCCGAGCCGCTGACTCGCGCCAACAGGATCACCAGTGCGAAAGCGGTCACCGCGCCGGCAAAAGCACCGACCGACAATGAAATCGCCCCGGCACCGACGCCGAGCAGGGCGACCATCACCGCGCCGGTCGAGGCGCCAGCAGAAATTCCCAGCAGATACGGATCGGCCAGCGGATTGCGCAGCAGCGATTGCAGGATCACCCCGCACGTCGCCAGACCGGCGCCGCAGGCCGCCGCGACCAAAGCGCGGGTCAGGCGATAGTTCCAGACAATGCCTTCGTCGATCGGGTCGAGCACATAACCGGCGCCCCACAGCTTGTTGGCCAGCACCTGCAACACCACGCTCGGCTCGATCGAAGTCTCGCCAATGGCCACGCCGCCAATCAGCGCGACCGACAGCGTCAACAGCACCAGCAGCAAACGGATCAGGCGTCTGCTCATTGCGACAGGTCGTAGCCGTTGATGGCACTGGCCAATTGTGCGAGGCCATCGAAGGTGCGCAGGCTGGCCTGCATGGCCATGGCGTCAAGGATGATGATGCGGTTGTGCTTGACCGCGTCCATGTTGCGCGTCACCGGATCACTGCGCAGGAAGGCGAGTTTCTTCTGATAGTCGTCCGCCGGGAAACGTCGACGATCCATGCGCGCGATCACCAGAAACGTCGGGTTGGCCTTGGCGATGGTTTCCCAGCCGACGGTTGGCCATTCTTCATCCGACTCGACGACGTTGCGCACGCCGAGGGTGCTGAGCATGAAATCGGGAACGCCTTTGTGCCCGGCCACGAACGGCTCGATGTCCATCTCGGCGCTGGAGAACCACACCAGAGCGCTGACGTCTTTGCGCTGCTGGTTTTTCGCGGTGGCGATCGATTGCGCGAGGCTGGCTTTGAGCTGCTCATTGAGCTGTTCGCCACGCGCCTGCACGTCGAAAATCGCCGCCAGTTGGCTCACGCTTTTGTAGATGCTGTCGATGCGAAACGGCGCCAGCCGCGTGCCGTCCGAGCCGACGAGGTTGTCCTTGGCTTCGCAATCGGAGGGCAGCAGATAGGTCGGAATCTTCAGTTCATGAAACTGCTCGCGAGTGCCGACCGCGCCTTGCGGGCCGACCATCCATTCCAGCTCGACGGCAACCAGCTCCGGGCGTTTAGCGATCACCGCTTCGAAACTCGGCTCGTTATCGGCGAGGCGCTCGATCCTGTCGTTCTGTGCTTTGTATGTGCCCAGCACGTCGTTGAACCACAGCGAAGTGCCAACGACTTTGTCGCCCAGGCCCAAGGCGTAGAGCATTTCCGTGCCGGCCTGACCGATGGTCACCGTGCGAGCGGGTGCGTGTTGAAAGGTCAGGCTGCTGCCACAGTTTTCGACGGTCAGCGGATACGCAGTCGGCGCCGCTTGCGCCAGGGCGCAAAGGCTCAGAGCGGTGAGCAGTGTGGCAATGCGGGGCAGCAGCATGGGGCAGTCTCCAAGAGAACCGTACGGGAGCGGGCGGGTACGGTTGGAAACACACCTCGGGCGCGGTCGTGGAAACTGCGCAAGGCCGGCACGGGGAAAATGCGCACGGCACGATGTCCTTCCCGGACACCCCGCCGGTTAGTCAGTCACTGTGCCGGCAGGTCTCCTGACTGATGCGTCATCGCCACGCTCCGGCCTTCCCGGGATTCACCCAGTGGCAGTCGAGGAGCAGGCTCGGCACCTACAGTTGCGGGGGCAGTTCCGATTGATGCTGTGCAAGCATTTCGGATTCCCTATTAATTCCGTGTGGAAACCGGCGGCGGCATGGTAGTCGATTTGCGCGGTGGAGGGGGAGGCGAATCTGCCACAGCGTCGATCTTGTCGTCGGCATTGCAATCTGTCATATGCCTTGGCTAATATACGATTCATATACACATCGTATCGGATTCATATATGGGCATCGTAAAGATTTCAGAGGACATGCACGAGAATCTGCGCATCTCCAGCAACGCGCTCAGTCGCTCGATCAACGCGCAGGCCGAGCACTGGATGCGCATCGGCATGCTCGCCGAGCTGCATCCCAATCTCGACCACAGCGCCATTTGCCGCCTGCTGATCCGCGCCGAACAGAATGGTGGGCTGGATCTGCAACAACTGACTCAGGAAGCCGTCAGCGCATGAGAAACCAGATCAAGATCAACACCCCGGCCGACATCGAAAAATCCCGCGCCGCCGGCAAACTCGCCGCTGAAGTGCTGGCAATGCTGGTGCCGCATGTGAAGGCTGGCGTAACCACCGATGAGCTGGATCGACTGTGCAACGATTACATCGTCAATGTGCAGAAGGCGGTGCCAGCCAATGTCGGTTATCACGGCTTTCCGAAAACCGTCTGCGCGTCGGTCAACGATGTGGTGTGCCACGGGATTCCATCGGGTACGCCATTGAAAGACGGCGACATCGTCAACCTCGACATCGCGGTGATCAAGGACGGCTGGTTCGGCGATACCAGTCGCATGTATGTGGTGGGCGAGGCGACTCCTGAAGCGCAGCACCTGATCAAGACCACCTACGAAGCCATGTGCGCAGGCATCCGTGCAGTGAAGCCGGGCGCAACGCTGGGCGATATCGGCCACGCGATCCAGAGCCTGGCGGAGGCGGAGGGCTTCAGTGTGGTACGCGAATACTGCGGCCATGGCATCGGCAAGGTCTATCACGATGAACCGCAGATCCTGCATTACGGCTTTCCCAATCAGGGCCTGAAGCTTAAGGCCGGGATGATTTTCACCGTGGAACCGATGCTCAATGCCGGCAAACGCCATGTGAAGAACATGCCGGATGGCTGGACCGTATTGACCAAGGATGGCTCGTTGTCGGCGCAGTGGGAGCATATGGTCGCGGTGACGGAGAGCGGGTTCGAAGTGCTGACGGCTTGGCCGGATGAGATTGAAGGGTACCGGGCCATTGGCTAATACCGTGTCGCCTGCTTGCCCTCACCCTAGCCCTCTCCCAATGGGAGAGGGGACTGACCGAGGTGTTGTTGCGAGATACGCCGACGTGCGATACCGAGTCGAACTTACATTTTGAACAGCATGAAGATCGGCTCCCTTTCCCCCTCGCCCCCCTTGGGGGAGAGGGAGTAGATCCAACTGACTCAGCGCAATCAGTGAGCACCGGCAGCCTTGTTCAAGTCGCTCTCGGTCCACTCGGTATAAACACAAGCATCCGCCGTCGCCCAGCGCACCCGTACCGGATCGCCGGCCTTGAGTGGCATGCCCGCTGCCGACAGCGCTTTCACCGTCATCGACGTCCCGCCCGCAGTCACCACGCTGCACGTCTGGCTCTCACCGAGAAACAGCACCTCCACAACATTCGCCGATACTTCATTCCAGCCCGCCGCCAGCGGCTCATCCAGCGCCTGCTGCGTGCTCAGCGCCAAGGCCTTTTCCGGACGCACCATCAGCAGCACATCCTGATCAGTGTGCAACCCGGACGTCAGCCGAATCGACAACGACTGGCCCTCGAAACTCGCTGCTGCATTGCCTTGCGCCTTGAGCTTGAGGAAGTTCGAATTGCCCAGAAACGACGCGACAAATGCATTGGGCGGATTCTGGTAAAGGTCATAACCACTGCCCAGACCAACGATTTTGCCGTGGCTGAAAATCGCGATGCGTTGCGACAGACGCATGGCTTCTTCCTGGTCGTGGGTCACGTAGACGATGGTGATGCCCAGGCGCCGGTGCAGCTGGCGCAGTTCATCCTGCAAGTCTTCGCGCAGCTTCTTGTCCAGCGCACCGAGCGGTTCGTCCATCAGCAGAATGCGCGGCTCGTAAACCAAGGCGCGAGCGATGGCAACCCGTTGTTGCTGGCCGCCAGACAGTTGCGAAGGGCGGCGATGGGCGAACTGTTCGAGCTGCACCAGTTTGAGCATCGCATCGACGCGCTTTTCGCGCTCGGCCGCAGCCAGTTTGCGAATGGCCAGAGGGAAGGCGATGTTGTCGCGTACCGACAGATGCGGGAACAGCGAGTAACGCTGAAAAACCATGCCGATGTCGCGCTTGTGCGGCGGCACGTTGACCAGCGACTGGCCGTTGACGAGGATCTCGCCGCTGCTCGGTGTTTCAAACCCGGCGAGCATCGACAGCGTGGTGCTTTTGCCCGAGCCGCTGGAGCCCAGGAACGTGAGGAATTCACCGTCCTTGATGTCCAGCGAGATGTTATCGACTGCAGCAAAATCGCCGTAGTGCTTGTTCAGGTTGCGCAGGCTGACCAGGGGTTTGTCGTTCTGCTGGGATGCGTCTTTGATCACGGCACTCATGTCGTACTCCTGGGCGCTCAGGCGCTGATTTCGTTGCGCCGGCGCAGGGCGGCGGCGATCACCATGACCAATACCGACAGGCCGATCAGCAGCGTCGAAGCGACGGCGATCACCGGGGTCAGGTCCTGGCGCAGGGTGGTCCACATTTTCACGGGAAGGGTTTGCAGAGTCGGGCTCGCCATCATCACGCTGAGCACCACTTCGTCCCACGAAACGAGGAAGGCGAAGAGGGCGCCGGCGACCATGCCCGGACGAATCGCCGGGAACGTCACCTTGAACACCGCTTGCAAGCGCGAGGCACCGCAGATCACCGCCGCGTCTTCAATCGACTGATCGAACAGCTTCAGCGAGTTGATGATCGAGATGATGGTGAACGGCAGCGCGACGATCACATGGCTGACGACGAAGGCGAACATCGTCCCGGTGTAGCCGAGCTTGAGAAAGAGCGCGTACACCGCCACGGCAATGATCACCAGCGGCACGATCATCGGCAGGGTGAACAGGCCGTAGAGCATCTCGCGGCCGGGGAAGCGTCCGCGCACCAGCGCAAACGCGGTCGGCAAACCGAGCGCCACAGCGCAGATGGTGGTCAGCACGGCAACTTTTAGGCTGGCGGCGGCGGCGTTCATCCAGTCGGGATTGGAGAAGAACTGGCCGTACCATTTCAGCGTCCAGCCCGGTGGCGGGAACACCAGCCACTGCGAGGAGCCGAACGACAGCAGCACGATGAACACGATCGGCAACAGCAAGAACAGACCGATCAGCCCGGTAGTGGCGTAGAGGCCGAAACGCATGCGCCGGCTCATGGCATTGGGGGTCAGGAGCATGTCGGCTTACCTCGCGTTACTGGCGCCAACCGGGGATTCCGGTTGAAGCTTCAGGTAGAAGTAGAACAACACCAGGGTGATTGCGATCAGCAACGCGGCGCCGGCGCTGGCCAGGCCCCAGTTGAGGAACGATTGCACCTGCTGAATGATGAACTCCGGCAGCATCATGTTCTGCGCCCCGCCGAGCAGTGCCGGGGTGACGTAGTAACCGAGCGACATCACGAACACCATCAAACCGCCGGAGGCCAGACCCGGCCGGCACAGCGGCAGGAACACCCGGAAGAAGTTGGTCCACGGACTGGCGCCGCAGATCGAGCCGGCCTGCAGGATCATCGGGTCGATGGCCTGCATGGTTGCCTGCAACGGCAGCACGATGAACGGGATCATGATGTAGCTCATGCCGATCACCACGCCGGTGAGGTTGTGCACCATCTCCAGCGGTTGATCGATGATGCCCATGGCCATCAAGGTCTTGTTGATCACGCCCGAGGCTTGCAGCAAAACCAGCCAAGAATAGGTGCGGGCGAGCAGGCTGGTCCACATCGACAGCAGCACGATGTTGAGGATCCAGCGCCCCCAGCCGCGCGGCACCAGGGTGATCGCCCAGGCCAGCGGAAAGCCCAAGAGCAGGCTGAACAGCGTCACCAGCCCGGCCACCGAAAAGGTGTTGAGCAGCACTCGTGCATAGGCCGAGTTGGCGAACAACTGTTCGTAGTTGCCGAGACCAGGCACAGGTTCCAGCACACCGCGCAACAGCAGGCCAATCAACGGCGCGAGAAAGAACAGGCCGAGGAACAGCAGTGCCGGGACGAGGTTGCCGGCGCCGCGCCAGCGTTGCTTGAAAGCCGAACCGGCAGCGCCGGCGGCGCTCCCGGTGGCAGTGGAAGGACGGGGCGCAGTGGCCGCGATTTTCATTTGACCAGCCATTCGTTCCACCGTGTCGCGATAGCCGGACCGTTCTTGGCCCAGTAAGCGAAATCAAGGGTGATCTGATCCTTGGCGTAAGCCGTCGGCAGGTTGGGGGCCAGCGTCGAATCCAGACGCTCCACACTGTCGAGGTTGACCGGCGCGTAGGCGGTCAGGTTGGAGAAGTCGGCCTGACCTTTGGCGCTGCTGGCATTGGCGAGGAACTTCATCGCCGCATCTTTGTTTTTCGAGCCTTTGGGAATGACCAGAATGTCGGCCATGACCAGGTTCTGCTTCCAGCTCACGCCGACCGGTGCGCCGTCTTCCTGCAAGGCGTGCACCCGACCGTTCCAGAACTGGCCCATGCTCGCTTCGCCGGACGCCAGCAGTTGCTGCGACTGCGCGCCGCCGCCCCACCAGACGATGTCTTTCTTGATGGTGTCGAGTTTCTTGAAGGCGCGATCCAGATCCAGCGGGTAGAGCTTGTCAGCCGCAACGCCGTCGGCCAGCAGCGCCAGTTCGAGCACGCCGGGGCTTGGCCATTTGTACAGGGCGCGCTTGCCCGGGTAGGTCTTGGTGTCGAACAGCGCGCTCCAGTCCTGCGGCTTGTTGGCGCCGAGCTTGCCTTCGTTGTAGCCGAGGACAAAGGAGAAGAAGAACGAACCGACGCCGTGATCGCTGACAAAGCGCGGGTCGATCCTGTCGCGCTGGATCACTTTGAAATCGAGGGGTTCGAGCAGGCCTTCGGCAGCGGCGCGCAGGGCGAAATCGGCTTCGACATCGACCACGTCCCACTGCACGTTGCCGCTTTCGACCATGGCCTTGAGTTTGCCGTAGTCGGTGGGGCCGTCCTGGACGACGGTGATGCCGCTGGCCTTGCTGAACGGATCGGCCCAGGCCTGTTTCTGCGCATCCTGGGTGCTACCGCCCCAGCTGACAAAATTCACGCTTTCGGCAGCCATTGCAGCCTGGCCGGTAACGCTGAGCAGTCCCGCGAAAAAGATCGCGGTTGCAGCTTTGTTCAACACCATGTTCACGCCCTCATTGTTGTGTTTTTGAGCGGGCCTTGCGTTGTTGCCCGCCTGTCGGGAGCAGTAGCTGGACGCTTTTTCACGTCGTCCGGTCTATGGAATATCATATTATGGTATTCCAAACTTTGTGCAAGCACTTTGCCTTACCGGTTATCTGGCCGGTTGGTTTTTTTGAGCCGTTCGGCCTGAGATATTTTGTGAATGTGAGATCCAGCCCCTCACTCCAGCCCTCTCCCAAGGGGAGAGGGGGAAAGGGAGCCGATCTTCATGCTGTTCAAAACCGAGCCCGATTCGCTAATGGGAAAGGAGTGGATCCGTATGCTGCTCAAAGCTGAGTTCGACTCGGTATCCCAGGTCGATGTATAGCGACCGGTCAACGCGGTCGGCTCCCTCTCCCTTTGGGAGACGGCTGGGGTGAGGGCGGCGTCATTCGGTGAAAGGGATGCTCTCAACCACCTCAAGGTCATACCCGGTCAACCCCGCATACTTCAGCGGTGGCCCGAGGTGCCGCAGCTTGCCAACCCCAAGGTTCTGCAGAATCTGCGCCCCAGTCCCGACCTCGGAATAAATCCGCGATTGCGAACGGCTGAACTGCCGTGGCGGCTGGGTCAACTGCGGCACGCGCTCGAGCAATGCCTGCGACGATTCATGATTGGCCAGCACGACCACAACTCCATGACCTTCCGCCGCGACCCGTTGCAACGCTGCCCACAGCGTCCAGTTCGTCGGCCCGCTGTACTCGGCGCCGACCAGATCGCGCAGCGGATCGATCACATGCACGCGCACCAGCGTCGGCTCTTCGCGGCGCAGGTCGCCCATGACCATCGCCATGTGCACGCCACCTTCGATGCGATCTTCGAAGGTGATCAAACGGAAGGTGCCATGCACCGTCGGTAGCTCACGTTCACCGATGCGTTCGATGGTGTGCTCGGTGCTCAGGCGATAGTGGATCAGGTCAGCAATGGTGCCGATCTTGATCCCGTGTTTGCGTGCGAACTGCTCCAGATCCGGGCGGCGCGCCATGGTGCCGTCGTCGTTCATCACTTCGACAATCACCGAGGCGGGGGTGAACCCGGCCAGGCGCGCCAGATCGCAACCGGCCTCGGTGTGCCCGGCGCGG
The DNA here is from genome assembly GCF_057291535.1 of Pseudomonas sp. 1L-E-NC-VB-C3. Lineage (NCBI taxonomy): Bacteria > Pseudomonadati > Pseudomonadota > Gammaproteobacteria > Pseudomonadales > Pseudomonadaceae > Pseudomonas > Pseudomonas sp. 1L-E-NC-VB-C3. The sequence goes on from NZ_JBXAWD010000002.1 coordinate 15,426, forward strand.
GTGAGCACGCCACCTTCCTTGGCGCGCAGCGGGAAGATGTGGCCGGGCTGCACCAGGTCTTCGGCGCGGGCATTTGGCGCGACGGCGGCGGCCACGGTGCACGCGCGATCTGCTGCGGAAATGCCGGTCGTCACGCCGACCGCCGCTTCGATCGACACGGTAAATGCAGTGCTGAACACACTGCCGTTGGCGGGTACCATTTGCTCCAGGCCCAGACGCTGGCAATGTTCGTCGGTGAGGGTCAGGCAGATCAGCCCGCGTGCTTCGCGGGCCATGAAGCTGATAGCCTCCGGCGTGCAACGGTCGGCGGCCAGCAGCAGGTCGCCTTCGTTCTCGCGGTCTTCGTCATCGACCAGCAGGACCATTTTGCCGAGGCGATAATCTTCGATGATTTCTTCGATGCTGTTGAAGGCCATGCTGGACTCTCAGGGTTCGTTGGAAATATATTGGTATACCATAATACAAAATCAACAAAGAGGTCACTATGAAGGCGTACTGGATTGCACATGTGGATATAGCCGATGCCGAGCACTACAGCCAATACACCCAGCGCACCCCGCAGGCGATTGCCGCATTCGACGGCAAGTTTCTCGCCAGAGGCGGGCGCAGCGAAGCGCTGGAAGGGCGGCAGACGCCACAGCGCACCGTGATCATCGAGTTCGCGAGCTACGAACAGGCCGTGGCGTGCTATCGCTCGGCGGCGTATCAGGAGGCGAAAAGTTACCGCGAAGAATGGGCGAGGGCGGAGATCATCATCGTAGAAGGCATCGCCCCGAACTGAGCCACACCACCAAACTATGTGGGAGCGAGCCTGCTCGCGAATGCGTTCGATCATTCAACATTTGTATCGACTGACACGACGCCTTCGCGAGCAGGCTCGCTCCCACAGGGGTATAGGTGGTGATCAGCGCATGAAATGGATCTTGCCGCTGTCATCATTACCCATGTAGATCCCGTAAACCCCAGCCTGGCGCTCTTCGATATAGCGCTCGAGAATCTGCCGGATCGCCGGGTAATAGATCTGCTCCCAAGGAATGTCTTCAGGGGCGAAGAACTTGTAATCCATGGTCTCCGGTCCGTACTGCCCGGTGATCTCCAGGGCGATGGCGCGGAAGATGATGTACACCTCGCTGATCTTCGGCACGCTGAAAATCGAATACGGCGAGACGATTTCCGCGCGCACGCCGCTTTCTTCCCAGACTTCGCGCAGCGCCGCCTGCTCGGTGGTTTCACCGCTTTCCATGAAACCGGCCGGCAGCGTCCAGGTGCCGGGGCGCGGGGGAATCGCCCGTTGGCACAAGAGGTATTTGCCGTCCTGCTCGATGATGCAGCCGGCAATGATCTTCGGATTGACGTAGTGGATATAGCCGCAGCCGCGGCACATCAGGCGCTCGTGCGTATCGCCCGGCGGCGTCTGCTGACCAAGGTCAGGGCCACCGCATTTCGGGCAAAAGCTCGGGCTGAACACGTCATTGACCTATGCGCGGTTCTTTCAGCGCGATCGGCAGGGTGATCGCCGGAGTGCCTTTGACGGCGACGCCGGTTTCTTCCTGTTTGCGCTTGAGGTAATCGAGGGCCACGGCAGCCGCCGCGCGGACGTGATCCACACAGGCCTGATGCGCCGCCAGCGGATCGCCGCTCTTGATCGCCTCGACCATTTTTTCCATCTCGTGATTACTCGCGCCGCGTCGGTTTTCCTGGGAGACCGAGGTCGCGCGCAGATAGCTGATGCGCGCCTGCAACTGACGCAATTGCGTGGCGGCGACATGGTTGCCCGAGCCTTCGAGCAGCACGTCGTAGAAGCCCTGCACCGAGTCGATCACCTGTTGCAGCTCGCCGTCCTTCAACGCCTTGCGGTTGTCATCGAGGGCTTTTTCCAGGGCCTTGATGTCCTTGGCTTTGGCACGCAGGGTGAACAACTGCACGATCAAGCCTTCGAGCACGCAACGCAATTCGTAGATATCGACGGCGTCGTCGAGGGTGATGATGGCTACGCGCGGGCCTTTGGCGTCGGCGAATTCGACGAGACCTTCGGATTCAAGGTGACGCAAGGCTTCGCGCACCGAAGTGCGGCTGACGCCGAGGCGATCACAGAGGTCGCGTTCGACCAGGCGATCGCCTGGCATGAGCTGGAAATTCATGATCGCGCTACGCAGTTTGTCCAGCACGATTTCGCGCAGGGTAACGGGGTTGCGATTGACCTTGAAGCTGTCGTCGAGTGGCTGGCGTTTCATGGGGTCCGCTCTTGAGCTTGGCTGTCCATGCCAGACGGGCATCAAAACAGCCGAGGGTTAACTGGAGGCCTCGGCGTCGGCTTCGGCAAAGGCTTCACGGGCCAGCCGGAAACTGTCCACGGCCGCCGGAACGCCGCAATAAATGCCGACCTGAAGCAGAATTTCGCGTATTTGCTCACGACTCAGGCCGTTACGCAAGGCGCCACGCACATGCAGCTTGAGTTCATGCGGGCGGTTGAGCGCGGAGATCATCGCCAGGTTGATCATGCTGCGTTCCTTGAGCGACAGACCCTCACGCCCCCAGACATGTCCCCAGCAGTATTCGGTGACCATTTCCTGCAGCGGACGGGTGAAATCGTCGGCGTTGTCTATCGAGCGCTGCACGTAGGCTTCGCCCAATACCTGGGTGCGGATTTTCAGACCTTTTTCATACTTCTCGTTACTCATTTCTTTCGCCTCACCTCAATCCTGTGGGAGCTGGCTTGCCAGCGATAGCGGTAGTTCAGTCAGCATTGATGTTGAATGTTCCGTCGCCATCGCTGGCAAGCCAGCTCCCACAGGGTTTTGCATTGTCGCTTCAGGCCAGAGTCGGCAACGGGCCGAGCTTGCCTTTGTGATAAATCATCGGCGTCACCGGTTGCTCGGGCAGGATCAGGTTCTTCACTGCGCCGACAATGATCGCGTGATCGCCGCCGTCGTATTCACGCCACAACTCGCACTCGATGATCGCCGTGGCCTTGGCCAGAATCGGGTTGCCCAAATCGCTCAAGTGCCACTCGATGCCCTTGGCCTTTTCCTTGCCCTTGCCGGCGAACGCGTAGGCTTCGGCGGTCTGCTCGGCGGAGAGCAAATGGATGGCGAATTTCTTGCTGTCGCGCAGTACCGGGTAGGTGTCGGACGCATAGTTAGGGCAGAACAGCACCAGCGCCGGGTCGATCGACAGCGCGCTGAACGCGCTGGCGGTGATACCGACGATGCCGCCGTCCGGGTCGAGGGTGGTGACCACCGTGACGCCGGACGGGAACGAGCTCATGACGTCTTTGTAAATGCCGGGTTCGATCATTTCGCAGGACTCCTAGCGCATCACAAACGGATCAGGCATTGGCGCCTGGGAGAGGTTGATCCACACCGTTTTCAGTTCGGTGTAGGCCAGCACCGAGTCGATGCCGCTTTCGCGTCCATAGCCACTGTTCTTGAAGCCGCCGATCGGCGCCATCGCCGACACTGCGCGGTAAGTGTTGACCCAGATAATCCCCGAGCGCACATCACGCGCCAGACGATGGGCGCGGCCGAGGTCACGGGTCCAGATGCCGGCGGCGAGGCCGAACTGCGAGTCGTTGGCGATCGCCAGTGCTTCGGCTTCGTCTTTGAAACGAATCACCGAAGCCACCGGGCCGAAGACTTCTTCCTGCATGATCTTCATCGAATTGCGGTCGCACTCGAACAGCGTCGGCTCGTAGAACCAGCCTTCGCCGAGATCCGCCGGACGCTTGCCACCGGTGCGCAAACGCGCGCCTTCGGCGATCGCATCGGCGACCAGACCTTCGACCACCGCCAGTTGCTGCGCGGTGGCCATCGGCCCCATTTCACTGTGGTCTTCCTGCGGGTTGCCGATGCGGATGCGCTGGGCGCGCTCGACCAGACGATTGACGAATTCGTCGTAGATTTCGTCCTGCACCAGCAAGCGCGAACCGGACACGCAACTCTGCCCGGACGCTGCGTAGATCCCGGCAATCGCGCCGTTGATCGCGCTGTCGAGATCGGCGTCGGCAAAAATGATGTTCGGCGACTTGCCGCCCAGCTCCAGCGACAGCTTGGCGAAGTTCTCGGCGCTGCTGCGCACCACATGCCGTGCCGTCGCCGCGCCGCCGGTGAAGGCGATCTTGCGGATCAGCGGATGGCGGGTGAGGGCGGCGCCAGTGCTCGGGCCGTAACCGGTGACGACGTTGACCACGCCCGGCGGAATTCCGGCTTCGAGGGCCAGACGCGCCAGCTCGAGAATGGTCGCCGAGGCGTGCTCGGACGGCTTGATCACAATCGTGTTGCCGGCGGCCAGGGCCGGGGCCAGTTTGATCGCCGTCAGGTACAGCGGGCTGTTCCACGGAATGATCGCGGCAACCACACCCATGGCTTCGTGCACGGTGTAGGCAAACAGATCGGGCTTGTCCAGCGGCAGGGTGCCGCCTTCAAGCTTGTCGGCGAGGCCTGCGGTGTAGTGGAAGAACTCCGGCAGATAGCTGACCTGGCCACGGGTTTCGCGGATCAGCTTGCCGTTGTCGCGGCTTTCAAGCTGCGCCAGGTGTTCCTTGTTTTCTGCGATCAGATCACCGAGGCGGCGCAGCAGTTTGCCGCGCGCAGTGGCGGTCAGACCGCGCCACGCCGGGCTGTCAAAAGCAGTTTGCGCTGCTTGCACGGCGCGTTCGACGTCCGCTTCATCGGCGTCGGGCAGTTCCGCCCAGGCTTGCGCGGAGGCCGGGTTGAGGCTTTCGAAGGTCTTGCCGGAGAGGGCGTCGACCCAGTCTCCGCCGATGCACATCTGGAAGCGTGCGAGTGTCATGCAACGATCCCCTTTATATGGTTTTGTCGGGAGTGTGCGAATTGAAGAAATTCCAGCAGCATCTGATTAACCAGACGTGGCGACTCTACCGGCATCATATGCCGTTGCTCGGGCAGCACGGCAACCTTCGCAGCGGGGATGCGTCGGGCCAGTTGCTCGGCCATTTCCGGCGTCGAGCCGGGGTCGAGTTCGCCGGTGGCGATCAGCGTCGGCGCCTGAATGCTGTTCAGGTCGTCGGCGCGGTACATGTCCTGGGTGGCGAACAATTCGTAGGTGGTCAGATAGCCCTGCGGATCGTTGTTGGCCAGAGTCTGGCGCAACGCGGCGATCTGCGCCGGGTTGGCCGCCTGATATTCACGGCTGAACCAGCGCGACAACGCCGCTTCGGCATTGGCGTCCGGGCCGTGTTCGGCAGCCTGGGCAGTGCGGGCAATCACGCCGGCACGCTGTTCTTCGCTGCGGTTGAACACGCTGTTCAACACCACCAGGCTTTGCAGGCGCTCCGGGTAATGCAGGGCGAAGGCCCGCGCGACCAGGCCGCCCATGGAGAAACCGATCACCGCTGCCTGGGGCAGATTCAGGTGATCGAGCAGCTCGAGCAACTGATCGGCGTAACCGAGCAGGTCGGTGCCGCTGGCCGGGCGCGGGCTGGCGCCGTGGCCGAGCATGTCGTAGGCGATCACCTGATATTGGCTGGCGAGGCCGACAATCTGCCCGCCCCACATTTCTTTGTTCAGGCCCACGCCGTGGATCAAGACCACGGGCTGGCCTTGGCCGGTCGCCAGGTAACTGGTGCCAGCCGGGGTGAGTTCAGCGGTGAGCCGAATCATGGAGCGCTCCTGCAATGCCTTTCTTGTTGTGATTACTGGGCTTTTTCGGCGGCCAGTTCTTCCAGATCGATGTAGCGGTTGCCGATACGCGGGTGCAGGCGGCCACCGTCGGCGCAACCCAGCACGACGACGATTTCGTCGGCACGCGGCGCGTCTTCGATCTGCATTTCCAGGGTGATGTAGTGCGAACGCAGGCCTTCGTCGTCCTTGTGCATCATCGGGATCTGAATCGACGTGCCCGGACCGCCGCGCTTGTTGGTAAAGCTCAGGTAGCTCTTGGCTTTCACCGCTTCGCGATAGTGGTTGCCGAAGCGCAGCGTATGGATCACCGCGGAGGCGTGTTCGATCTCGCCGTCAGCGCCGACCACGGCGGCTTTGCCGTAAGCCTCGATCTTCTCGGCGCCACCAATGATGCCCACCAGGCGCTCGACCATCATGGCGCCGAGGTCGGAGCAGTTGGCGCGGATCTGCGGCTTGAGGTCTTCGACAAAACCATTGCCCACCCACGGGTTCTTCATCACCACGGCGAGGCCGACCATGGTCACCGGCTTGTCAGTAGCCTTGCCGCCTTCGATGAAGGTTTCTTCGACATAGCTGACGATCTTGCGAATTTCGAAACTCATGAGCTGCTCCGTTTGGGGGATTGAGAGTGTCTGTGCGTCTGATGGTATACCATAATACCGATCCTGCAAGTCCCCTCCGCAACAATTGCGTCATCCATCCTACGAATGGCTGCGCATTCACCCTTTGTCGCAAAACCAACCATCACTACAAACCCTGTGGGAGCGAGCCTGCTCGCGAAAGCGGTGGGTCAGCCAATAAACAGGGTGACTGATACACCGCATTCGCGAGCAGGCTCGCTCCCACAGGGAAAATGATGGGTTACAGAGAGCCGCTTTCGGTTAACAAAAGATAACGCGGCGCCGATTGTCAGACATTTGCAAAGCCCGATAGGATGAGCCAGCTTCCGAAGGGGCTCTGGATTGCGGGTTTCAGGACTATGCTTCTGAAACGCCAGTAGCCGAGCACCCTTGCGGCGCCCTTGAAGGCCCGATGGCCCAACAATAATAAATAGGGGAAGGTCTATGAGTCGTTGCCGCCCGCCGGCGTTACGCAACACCGCGTTGCTGGCCACAGCACTCTCGCTGCTGGGCTTTGCCACGTTATCGGCACCTGTGATTGCCGCCGAGGCCCCGGCTGACGTGGTCTATGCCACCGAATCGGCCAAGGCCGCAAAAAGCCTGATTCTTGATGTCGTCCACGCTGGCGCGCGTCTTGTCGCGGTCGGCGATCGCGGGCACATCGTCTATTCCGATGACCAGGGCAAAACCTGGACCCAGGCCAAGGTGCCGACCCGGCAACTGCTCACTGCCGTGTATTTCGTCGATGACAAAAACGGCTGGGCCGTGGGCCACGACGCACAGATTCTCGCCAGCGCAGACGGCGGTCTGACCTGGACCAAACAATTCGAAGACCTCGCACGCGAATCGCCGCTGCTCGACGTCTGGTTCAAGGACGCCAGCAGCGGCTTTGCCGTGGGCGCCTACGGCACGCTGCTGGAAACCACCGACGGCGGCAAGAACTGGGAAGACGTCAGCGATCGCCTCGACAACGAAGACCAGTTCCACCTCAACGCCATCGCCGCCGTGAAAGACGCCGGGCTGTTCATCGTCGGCGAGTCCGGCAGCATGTTCCGCTCCGCCGATGACGGCCAGACCTGGGAAAAGCTCGAAGGCCCGTACGAAGGTTCGCTGTTCGGTGTGATCGGCACGGCGCAGCCGCAGACCCTGCTGGCGTACGGCTTGCGCGGCAATCTTTATCGCTCCACTGATTTCGGCAGCAACTGGGAGCAGGTCGAACTCAAAGCCGCACGCGGTGCGCTGGAGTTCGGCCTGTCCGGCGGCACGCTGCTGGAAGACGGCTCGATCGTCATCGTCGGCAACGGCGGCTCGGTGATCAGCAGCAGCGACAATGGCGAGAGCTTCAGCGTGTTCAACCGCCCGGATCGCATTTCGCTGTCGTCGGTCACCGCCGCCGGCAACGGCAACCTGATTCTGACCGGGCAGGGTGGCTTGCACATCACCCAGCCAAACGGTGCCGAGACCAATAACAAGAAGGCGGGGCTATGACTTCCTTGATCACTCCTCAGCAAGACAAGGCGACGTTTCTTGAACGCTTGATCTTCAACAACCGTCCGGCCGTGATCCTGATCTGCCTGGTGGTGAGCATTTTCCTGTTCTGGCAGGCCACGCTGATCCGGCCGTCGACCAGTTTTGAAAAAATGATCCCGCTGCAGCATCCCTTCATCGAAAAGATGATGGAACACCGCAACGATCTGGCGAACCTCGGCAACACCGTGCGTATTTCGGTGGAAGCCACCGACGGCGACATCTTCTCCAAGGAGTACATGGAGACCCTGCGCCAGATCAACGACGAAGTGTTCTACATTTCCGGCGTCGATCGTTCCGGCCTCAAATCGCTGTGGAGCCCGAGCGTACGCTGGACCGAAGTGACCGAAGAGGGTTTCGCCGGCGGTGAAGTGATTCCGCAGAGCTACAACGGCTCTCAAGACAGTCTCGATCTGCTGCGCAACAACGTGCTCAAGTCCGGCCAGGTCGGGCGTCTGGTGGCCAACGATTTCAAGTCGAGCATCGTCGACATCCCGCTGCTGGAGGCCTACCCGGACCCGCAGGATCAGGGCAAGTTGCTGGCGCTGGACTATCGCCAGTTCTCCCATGAGCTGGAAGACAAGATCCGCAACAAGTTCGAAGCGCAGAACCCCAACATCAAGATCCACATCGTCGGTTTCGCCAAGAAGGTCGGCGACCTGATCGACGGTCTGGTGATGGTGGTGCTGTTCTTCGGTGTCGCCTTCGTCATCACCCTGATACTGCTGCTGTGGTTCACCAACTGCCTGCGCAGCACCATCGCGGTGTTGAGCACGACGCTGGTGGCGGTGGTCTGGCAGCTCGGGTTGATGCACTTCTTCGGCTTCGGCCTCGACCCGTATTCAATGCTGGTGCCGTTCCTGATTTTCGCCATTGGCATCTCCCACGGCGTGCAGAAGATCAACGGTATCGCCCTGCAATCCAGCGAGGCCGATAACGCGCTGACCGCTGCTCGGCGCACCTTCCGCCAGTTGTTCCTGCCGGGGATGATCGCGATTCTGGCCGACGCGGTGGGCTTCATTACCCTGCTGATCATCGACATCGGGGTGATCCGTGAACTGGCCATCGGCGCGTCCATCGGCGTTGCGGTGATCGTGTTCACCAACCTGATCCTGCTGCCGGTGGCGATTTCCTATGTCGGCATCAGCAAGCGCGCGATTGCCAAGAGCAAGAAAGATGCGAACCGCGAACACCCGTTCTGGCGCCTGCTGTCGAACTTCGCCAGCCCGAAAGTCGCGCCGATTTCGGTAGCGCTGGCGCTGATCGCCTTCGGTGGTGGCCTCTGGTACAGCCAGAACCTGAAGATCGGCGACCTCGACCAGGGCGCGCCGGAACTGCGTCCGGACTCGCGCTATAACAAGGACAACAACTTCATCATCAGCAACTACTCGACCAGCTCCGACGTGCTGGTGGTGATGGTCAAGACCAAGGCTGAAGGCTGCTCGCGCTACGAAGCCATGGCGCCGATCGATCAGCTGATGTGGAAGATGCAGAACACCGAGGGCGTACAGTCGGCGATCTCGCTGGTGACCGTGTCCAAGCAGATGATCAAGGGCATGAACGAGGGCAACCTGAAATGGGAAACCCTGTCGCGCAACCCGGACGTACTGAACAACTCGATCGCCCGCGCCGATGGCCTGTACAACAACAGCTGCTCGCTGGCACCGGTACTGGTGTTCCTTAACGATCACAAAGCTGAAACCCTCGATCGTGCTGTCAACGCGGTGCAGGAGTTCGCCAAGGAAAACAACAAGGACGGCCTGGAATTCATCCTCGCTGCCGGTAACGCCGGGATCGAAGCAGCCACCAACGAAGTCATCAAACAGGCTGAGCTGACCATCCTGATCCTGGTGTACATCTGCGTGGCAGTGATGTGCATGATCACCTTCCGCTCATGGGCAGCGACCCTGTGCATCGTCCTGCCGCTGGTGCTGACCTCGGTACTCGGCAACGCGCTGATGGCGTTCATGGGCATCGGCGTGAAAGTCGCGACGCTGCCAGTGGTGGCGTTGGGCGTGGGGATTGGCGTGGACTACGGCATCTACATCTACAGCCGCCTGGAAAGTTTCCTGCGTGCCGGGCTGCCGTTGCAGGAAGCCTATTACCAGACGCTGAAGTCGACCGGTAAAGCGGTGCTGTTCACCGGCCTGTGCCTGGCGATCGGCGTGTGCACCTGGATCTTCTCGGCGATCAAGTTCCAGGCCGACATGGGCCTGATGCTGACCTTCATGCTGCTGTGGAACATGTTCGGTGCGCTGTGGCTGCTGCCGGCGCTGGCCAAGTTCCTGATCAAGCCTGAGAAGCTGGCGGGGCAGAAGGGCAATTCGCTGTTTGCCCACTGATCTGACAGGCTGAAACGACAAAGCCGCAACCTTGAGGGGTTGCGGCTTTTTTTGTGAATCAACATCAAGAGCCCCTCACCCTAGCCCTCTCCCGGAGGGAGAGGGGACTGACCGAGGGGTGCGGCTAGATATATCGGCCTGAAATACCGAGTCGGTTATGGATTCACAGCAGAACGTTCAAGCCGGCGTAAATCTCAAATATTCCCCAATCGGTCCCCTCTACCTCTGGGAGAGGGCTAGGGTGAGGGCAAGCGGTCTCAAGCCCTAAGAAAGCTCAGCGCCAAGCACCACACTCAACGCACTGCGCGCATCATCCAGCTGCACCAGCGTCGCATGCCGGGCGCCCAGGGCATCACGATTCTCGATCGCCGTCAGAATCGCCTTGTGTCGCGGCAACGCCAGTTCATGCAGATTCGGCCGTTGATTGGAATGCTTCAACGCCTCGGCAATCGCTACCGCCAACATATTGCACAGGTTCGCCAGCAGGTCGTTGTGCGTCGCATCGGCGATGCGGCTGTGGAAGTCCAGGTCCGGCTGCAACAGCGCTTCCGGGGTCGGCGCGGCTTCCATGCGTTGGTAGGCTTCGTTGATCGCGGCGATGTCGGCATCGGTTGCATGCTGGGCGGCGAGGGCGGCGGCTGCCGGTTCGATGATGCTGCGCACGCTGGTCAGCACGTTGAAGAATTCATTCTGCGGGCTGCTCTGCATCAACCAGTGCAGCACGTCCGGGTCGAGCATGTGCCATTCGCGGCGCGCCTTGACCACGGTGCCGACGCGTGGCTTGGAATACACCAGCCCCTTGGCCACCAGCACCCGCGTGGCTTCGCGCAACACCGGCCGACTGACCGCGTACTCCTCGCACAGCAGGGCTTCGGCGGGCAGTTTGTCGTCGGGCAAAAAGCGTCCGGAGACGATCTGCATGCCCAGTTCCTGGACGATGCGCGAGTGCATGCTTTTACGGTCGGAAGGTTTGCGGTAATCCATGGGGAGTGGCGCGATCCTGAGCGATGGAGATGCCGCGCATCATAGCAGGCACGGCACAGATTTGAGGCGATACGCAAAAGCAACTGTGGGAGCGAGCCTGCTCGCGAAGGCGGCATATCAGTCAAATAGATGTCGACTGACACTCCCTCTTCGCGAGCAGGCTCGCTCCCACAGGGGAATTGCGCTGTTAGTGAGAGTGGCGCGGAACCTCGGCACCTCGGCAGCCCACCAGGAAGTCAAAGTCGCAACCCTGATCCGCCTGCAGCACGTGATCGATGTACAGCTGACGATAACCGCCCACCAGCAACTGCTGCGGTGCTTGCAGGTCGGCCATGCGTGCGGCCAGTTCAGCATCCGGAATGTCCAGATGCAAACGGCCGCTGGCGCAATCGAGCTCGATCCAGTCGCCTTCCTTTACTGCCGCCAAAGGCCCGCCGGCTGCGGCTTCCGGGGCAACGTGCAAAACCACCGTGCCGTACGCGGTGCCGCTCATGCGTGCATCGGAAATGCGCACCATGTCGGTCACGCCTTCTGCCAACAGCTTGGCCGGCAGGCCCATGTTGCCGACTTCGGCCATGCCCGGATAACCCTTCGGCCCGCAGTTCTTCATCACCAGAATCGAGTCTTTATCGACGTCCAGCTCCGGATCGTTGATCCGCGCCTTGTACATGTCGAAGTTCTCGAACACCACCGCGCGACCGCGATGCTGCATTAGTTCAGCGCTAGCGGCGGACGGCTTGAGCACCGCGCCCAACGGCGCCAGATTGCCGCGCAACACACAGATGCCACCGTCAGCGCGAATCGGATTGTCGAGGGTGCGGATCACTTGGTCTTCGCCATAGATCGGCGCGTCCTTGGTGTTCTCGCCGATGGACTTGCCGTTGACGGTCAGTGCGTTCGGGTTAGGGATCAGATTGGCTTCACCGAGGCGACGCAGTACCGCTGGCAAGCCACCGGCGTAGTAGAACTCTTCCATCAGGAAACGCCCGGACGGTTGCAGGTCGACGATGGTCGGCATGCCGCGACCGATGCGGGTCCAGTCGTCCAGGTCGAGCTCGACGCCGATGCGCCCGGCGATGGCTTTCAAGTGGATCACGGCGTTGGTCGAACCGCCGATGGCAGCGTTGACACGAATAGCGTTCTCGAAGGCTTCCTTGGTGAGGATCTTCGACAGTTTCAAATCTTCGCGAACCATCTCCACCGCACGCATGCCGGACATGTGCGCCAGCACATAACGGCGTGCATCCACAGCCGGAATCGCGGCGTTGTGCGGCAGCGAAGTGCCCAGCGCTTCAGCCATGCACGCCATGGTCGACGCGGTGCCCATGGTGTTGCAGGTGCCCGCCGAACGCGACATGCCGCCCTCGGCTGCGAGGAAGTCATCGATGGTGATGGTGCCGGCCTTGACCTGTTCGCTGAGCTGCCAGACCACGGTGCCGGAACCGATGTCCTTGCCCTTGTGCTTGCCGTTGAGCATCGGCCCGCCGGTGACGACGATGGCCGGCACGTCGCAACTGGCCGCGCCCATCAGCAGTGCTGGAGTGGTTTTGTCGCAACCGGTGAGCAGCACGACGCCGTCGATCGGGTTGCCGCGAATCGCTTCTTCGACGTCCATGCTCGCCAGGTTGCGGGTGAGCATGGCGGTCGGGCGCAGGTTCGATTCGCCGTTGGAGAACACCGGAAACTCCACCGGAAAACCACCGGCCTCGATCACCCCGCGTTTGACGTGCTCCGCGATCTGGCGGAAGTGCGCGTTGCACGGTGTCAGTTCCGACCAGGTATTGCAGATGCCGATGATCGGCTTGCCATGGAACTGATGGTCGGCGATGCCCTGATTCTTCATCCAGCTGCGGTACATGAAGCCGTTCTTGTCGGCCGTGCCAAACCATTGGGCGGAGCGCAGGGTGGGTTTCTTATCAGACATGATCGATTCTCTTATTGTAAGACTATTGTTTGCGAGCTGACGCTTAATCTAAGCTCAAAATCCGCGCTTTGGAAGTGTTGTTGGGTAATTAGTATTACTATATAGTCGTTTTCGACGGAGGGGTGGCCCTGGCTGTTTTGGCGAGAGGCGTCCCCCGAGGTTCTATAAAAACAACAATCGGAGACCGATCTCATGAGCCAGGAATTGCGGCTTGTCCGGCGCATCACACTGAAACTGATTCCCTTCCTGATCCTGCTGTACCTGATCGCCTATGTGGATCGCTCCGCCGTCGGCTTCGCCAAGCTGCACATGGGCGCCGACATCGGCATCGGCGATGCGGCCTATGGCCTCGGTGCCGGGCTGTTCTTCATTGGTTACTTCCTTCTCGAGATTCCCAGCAACCTGATGCTCGAACGCTTCGGCGCGCGGCGCTGGTTCGCGCGGATCATGATCACCTGGGGCGCGATCACCATCGGCATGGCCTTCGTGCAAGGGCCGCACAGCTTCTACGTGATGCGCTTTCTGCTCGGCGCGGCCGAGGCGGGCTTCTTCCCCGGCGTGCTGTACTACATCACCCAATGGTTCCCGGTGCGCCATCGCGGCAAGATCCTTGGCCTGTTCATCCTCTCGCAACCGATCGCGATGATGATCACCGGTCCCGTGTCCGGCGGTTTGTTGGGCATGGACGGCATCCTTGGTCTGCATGGCTGGCAGTGGCTGTTCATCGTCATCGGCACCCCGGCGATCCTGCTGACCTGGCCGGTCCTGCGCTGGCTGCCGGACGGCCCGCAGCAAGTGAAGTGGATGGATCAGGCGGAAAAAGACTGGCTGACCGGCGAACTGAAAAAGGACTTGCAGGAATACGGCCAGACCCGTCACGGCAATCCGCTGCATGCGCTGAAAGACAAACGTGTGTTGTTGCTGGCGCTGTTCTATCTGCCGGTGACCCTGAGCATTTATGGTCTGGGCCTGTGGCTGCCGACGTTGATCAAACAGTTCGGCGGCAGCGATCTGGTGACCGGGTTCGTTTCTTCGGTGCCATACATTTTCGGGATCATCGGCCTGCTGATCATTCCGCGCAGTTCCGACCGCTTGAATGATCGCTACGGCCACTTGGCGGTGCTCTATGTACTCGGTGCGCTGGGCCTGTTCCTCAGTGCCTGGCTGTCGCTGCCGGTGGCGCAACTGGCGGCGCTGTGTCTGGTGGCGTTCGCGTTGTTCTCGTGCACCGCCGTGTTCTGGACCTTGCCCGGTCGCTTCTTTGCTGGCGCGAGTGCCGCGGCGGGGATTGCCTTGATCAACTCGGTGGGCAACCTCGGCGGTTACATCGGGCCGTTCGTGATCGGCGCGTTGAAGGAATACACCGGCAATCTGGCTTCGGGGTTGTACTTCCTCTCGGGCGTGATGGTGTTCGGGCTGATTCTGACCGGCATTGTTTATCGCGTGCTGGAGCGCAAGCACGTGCTGCCCGTCGACCAGTTCGCAGCCAGCGCCCGTGGCGCGACCCGCATCTGACTGACAACACTGGCCCCTGTGGGAGCGAGCCTGCTCGCGAAGAGGCCATCACATTCAACACTGCTGGTGACCGGTACACCGCTTTCGCGAGCAGGCTCGCTCCCACAGGGGATAGCGGCGTTTTTGATGGAACAGGAGAAAATCATGCATCTGGTTCAATTCGAATTACCCAACGGCGAGCGCCGGGTCGGCGTGGTCGACAACGGTCAGGTCCGCGAAGTCGAGGACGCCCGCAGTGTCCGTGATCTGGCCCTGGCGGCAATCGAGGCCGGCAGCTCCCTTGAGCAGCAAGTACAAAGCCTCGGCCTCGGCGCCAGCCACGACTACGCGCAATTGCTCAAAGACCTGCGCATCCTGCCGCCACTCGATCACCCGGACCCGGCACACATGCTGGTCAGCGGTACTGGTCTGACCCATCTGGGCAGTGCTTCGGCGCGGGACAAGATGCACCAGCAGGCCGGCGATGAAGCGGCGATGACCGACACCATGCGCATTTTCAAATGGGGCGTGGAGGGCGGTAAACCAGCGGCGGGGCAGGCCGGCGTGCAACCAGAGTGGTTCTACAAGGGCGACGGCAGCATTGTCGTGCGTCCGGGGCAGGCGTTCCCGCTGCCGCCGTTCGCCGAAGACGCCGGTGAAGAGCCAGAGATGGCCGGCCTGTACGTCATCGGCAACGATGGCAAGCCGTATCGCCTCGGTTTCGCGGTGGGCAACGAGTTCTCCGACCACGTCATGGAGCGCAAGAATTACCTGTACCTGGCGCACTCGAAATTGCGCAGTTGCAGTTATGGCCCGGAACTTCGTACCGGTGAATTGCCTCAACACCTTGCCGGCACCAGCCGAATCCTGCGTGACGGCGAAGTGCTCTGGCAGAACGAGTTCCTCAGTGGCGAGGCCAACATGTGCCACAGCCTGGCGAACCTTGAGTACCACCACTTCAAATACAGTCAGTTCCTGCGTCCGGGCGACGTGCATATTCACTTTTTCGGCACTGCGACCCTGTCGTTTGCCGACGGCATCCGCACCCAGCCGGGCGACACGTTCGAGATCAGCCAGGCCGACTTCGGCGCTGCGCTGGTCAACGGTATCGCACCGGTTCAGGCGGCTTTTGAACCGGACAGCATCGGCACCCTTTAAGGAGATCCCATGACTCAGATTCTCGGTCACAACTACATCGGCGGTCAGCGCAGCGCCGCCGGCAGCGTCAAACTGCACTCGGTCGACGCCAGCACGGGCGAGGCCCTGCCGCACGATTTCATTCAGGCCACGGCCGAAGAAGTCGACGCCGCCGCCAAGGCCGCCGCTGCGGCTTACCCGACGTATCGCAGCCTCAGCGCCGAACGTCGCGCGCAGTTCCTCGACGCAGTCGCGGATGAGCTGGATGCGCTTGGCGACGATTTCGTCGCCGTGGTCTGCCGCGAAACCGCGCTGCCGGCCGGACGCATTCAGGGCGAGCGTGGTCGCACCAGCGGGCAGATGCGTCTGTTCGCCAAAGTCCTGCGTCGCGGTGATTTCTACGGCGCACGGATCGATCTGGCACTGCCGGATCGTCAGCCGCTGCCACGTCCGGATCTGCGTCAGTACCGCATCGGCCTCGGCCCGGTCGCGGTGTTTGGTGCGAGCAACTTCCCGCTGGCATTCTCCACTGCCGGTGGCGATACCGCAGCAGCACTGGCCGCCGGTTGCCCGGTAGTGTTCAAGGCCCACAGCGGCCACATGGCCACCGCTGAACTGGTCGCCGACGCGATCATTCGTGCCGCAGAAAAAACCGGTATGCCCGCTGGCGTGTTCAACATGATTTACGGTGGCGGCGTCGGCGAATGGCTGGTCAAGCATCCGGCAATTCAGGCCGTTGGTTTCACTGGCTCGCTGAAGGGCGGTCGCGCTTTGTGCGACATGGCCGCTGCACGTCCGCAACCGATCCCGGTGTTCGCCGAGATGTCCAGCATCAACCCGGTGATCGTCTTGCCGCAGGCACTGGCCACGCGTTCGGAAACCGTCGCGCGCGACCTCACCGCTTCGGTGGTGCAGGGTTGCGGTCAGTTCTGCACCAATCCAGGTCTGGTGATCGGTATTCGCTCACCGCAGTTCAGCGCGTTTGTAGAGCAAGTCGCCGCTGCAATCGGCGATCAACCGGCGCAAACCATGCTCAACGCCGGCACCCTCGGCAGCTACGGTAAAGGCCTGGAAAAGCTCCTGGCGCACAGCGGCATTGAGCATCTGGCCGGTAATCCGCAGCAGGGCAATCAGGCGCAGCCGCAGTTGTTCAAGGCCGATGTCAGCCTGTTGATCAACGGCGACGAAGTGCTACAGGAAGAAGTGTTCGGTCCGACCACAGTAATCGTCGAAGTGGCCGATCAGGCACAACTGAGCGCAGCGCTGCACGGCCTGCACGGTCAACTGACCGCGACGATCATTGGTGAGCCGTCTGACTTCGAGCAATTCGCCGAACTGACGCCGCTGCTGGAACAGAAAGTCGGGCGCATCCTGCTCAATGGTTATCCGACTGGTGTCGAAGTATGCGATTCGATGGTGCATGGCGGCCCGTACCCGGCGACGTCCGATGCGCGCGGCACGTCAGTGGGCACGCTGGCGATCGATCGCTTCCTGCGCCCGGTGTGCTTCCAGAACTACCCGGACAGCTTGCTGCCCGAACCACTGAAAAACGCCAACCCGCTGCGGATTCAGCGACTGGTGGATGGCAAGCCATCGCGTGAGGCGATCTAGCCAACACCGCGATTTTTTGTGTTGATCGTTCCCACGCTCTGCGTGGGAATGCAGCCCGGGACGCTCTGCGTCCCACTGGAACGCGGAGCGTCCCTTGAGGCATTCCCACGCGGAGCGTGGGAACGATCAGACAGAGATTCCAGCAGGGGCCTCTGGATCACATTGGGCTATCATTGGCCCTTTCCCCCTAGAAAGACTGTTTGCCATGACTGCCCAAACCCTTCTCAACGCCCTCGAACACTGCGGTATGGTCGAAATCGATGGCCTGCACGCCTTCGAATTCGCCCTCGACGAGGACGATAACCTGCACATCGAATGCATTGATGGCCGTGCAGCCAAGCACTGGGAATTCACCCCGGCGCAGGTCGCGCAAGCGACGTTCGATGAGACGCTGCAGAGCTGGCTGATCGTCGGTTACGCCAGCGACACCAAGACCACGGGCGAGCATCGTCTGGTGTGCCTCGGCGACGTAGTCAGCAGCAGCGACGATGAGGATGACAATAATGAAGATGCGTAATTTCTGGCCTTTGCTGATGGCCGGCAGCGTCGGCGCGATGGGGCTTTCCAGCGCCAGCGCCGACACCTTGCAGTTGCTGGTCGGCTCGTACACCGCCGGTTCCAGCCAGGGCATCTACCGCATGCAGTTCGACAGCGCCACCGGCCAGATCGACGCCAAGCCGCTGCAAGTGGTCAAGACCGAAAACCCTTCGTGGCTGACCCTCTCGAAAGACCAGAAGCGTTTGTTCGTGGTCAACGAAAACGGCCCGGGCCAGACCGATCCGGTCGGCCGCGTCAGCAGCTTCGCCATTGACCCGAAGACCCATGCGCTGAGCCTGATCAATCAGGTGCAGAGCCTGGGCAACGAGCCGACCCATTCCAGCCTCAGCGCTGATGCCAGACACCTGTTCGTCAGCAACTACTCAGTGATGGAAGATCCGGGCGGCACCCTGGCGGTATTGCCGGTCGATGCCGACGGCCAGTTGAAACCGGTGGTGCAGATGAGCGGCCACCCGGCCAGTCGGGTCAACCCTGAGCGTCAGGCTTCCAATCATGTGCACTCGACGGTGTCGTCGCCGGACGGGCGCTATGTGTTCTCCAATGATTTGGGAGCGGACAAGGTTTTCATCTATCAGTACGACCCGAAGGCCAATCCACACCTGCCGCTGACCCCGGCAAAAACCGCCTCGGTAGCCTTGCCGGCCGGCAGTGGCCCGCGTCATCTGCTGTTCAGCGCTGATGGCAAACACGCTTGGCTGACCATGGAGATGAGCGCGCAGGTTGCGGTGTTCGACTACAACGACGGCGTACTGACCCAGACGCAACTGGTCGATCTGGCAGCGGGCCAGCCAACCTCGGACAAAGCCGGCGCGGCGCTGCATGCTTCGGCTGACGGCAAGTTTCTCTACGTGAGCAATCGCGGCACGGCCAATCAACTCGTAGTGTTCGGCATTGATCCTGCGACCGGTCAGCTCAAAGAGCTGCAAAAGCGCTCGGTCGAGGGGGATCACCCGCGCGAGTTTGCTCTCGATCCGAGCGGTAAATTCGTCTTGATCGCCAACCAGAAGAGCAACCAGATTGTCGTCGTCGAGCGCGATACCAAGACCGGTCTGCTCGGCAAAACCGTGCAAAAACTGCCGATGGACGCGCCAAGCGATCTGAAGTTTGTAGTGCGACAATAAGCCACAGGCCCCGGTCTGCGGGGCCTGCATCGTTGTATTAATTGCACTGATATCGGCTAATGCTACAAAAGATTTCAAGCGAGCAA
This sequence comes from Pseudomonas sp. 1L-E-NC-VB-C3, assembly GCF_057291535.1. NCBI lineage: Bacteria > Pseudomonadati > Pseudomonadota > Gammaproteobacteria > Pseudomonadales > Pseudomonadaceae > Pseudomonas > Pseudomonas sp. 1L-E-NC-VB-C3. The sequence goes on from NZ_JBXAWD010000002.1 coordinate 34,472, forward strand.
CCCTCGAGCGTTACGTTTGTTTCACAGCCCGACCGGGCAAACCAAGCAAACGAACACGAGGGTTACCGCCATGAATTTCAATCTCTTCTCCGTCATCGCCGCTTCCGCCATTTCTGCCACCGTGGTATTGCCAGCCGGTGCCAACGTCGAAATCGCCAGCAAAAAATCCCACACCCAGAGCTACACCCAGAAATACCTGCAACAAAGCGCCAACTTCTACGCCGCGCTGGATCACAAAACCCAAGCCTGAGCGCACCGTTCTCCTGTAGGAGCTGCCGAAGGCTGCGATCTTGATCGTTCCCATGCTCTGCGTGGGAACGATCAAACAAGAGATCGCAGCCTTCGGCAGCTCCTGTGCGCGTACGCGTTCTCCACTCATAGGTTTTCTCTCGCGGGCAAATAGAGCCGCTAAATAATCAACGAAGCTGATATTCACCATTGCAAACCCTGAGTGGTTGCTTCGGCTTTTTTGATTGATTCTGTGGCCATCGAAACCTTTGCCCACGGAGAACACCATGGCCAGCGCAATCCTCACTTCCGCCAAACGCGGCGCCTACCTGGCCATCGGTCTGTACCTGGCCGTGGTGCTGTTTGTCAGCATCGGCGCACAAATGGAACACAGCTTCGACGCCCCGATCGACGTCGCCCACCCCGGCATCCAGTTCGAACTGCGCTCGCAAAGCGCGATGGTCGACAGGGCCGAACTCGCAGGAGTCGGCGGCGCATGAAAGGCTACAGACTCTGGGTCATCGCCAGCCTCGCGCTGATGACCAACGGCGCCTCACTCTTGGGGTTTGGCCAGGGCTCGGTGGGCGGTTTGGCCCGGGCCATAGAGGCCAACCACAACATCGCGCACAACATTGAACGAGCCAACACGCTGGGCCTGATGGCCGGCAATCCACCGGTCAAGGTCGCGGTGGATTTTCTCGGGCCGTTTGAAGTGGATTGCATGGCGCTGGGCATGTGCCAAGCACTGGCCTAATGATCGTTCCCACGCTCTGCGTGGGAATGCCTCAAGGGACGCTCCGCGTTCCACTGGGACGCAGAGCGATTCCCACGCGGAGCGTGGGAACGATCAAGAGAGAGAGTTACTTCTTCATGATCGAGGTGAACAGTTCGGATTCGAGCAAGCGCTGCAACCAGGCTTGCAAGCGAACATAAGGCGTCTGCGCGAACCACTCGCGATCAACGTGAGCGAACTGCCGGACGAAGGGCAGCAGGGCGATGTCGGCGAGGCTCGGATGATCGGCCAGCAAGTAGTCACGTCCTTCAAGCAGCTCATCCAGTTTCTGCAGAAATAACGCACCTTCAGCCCGATAAGCTTCCATCGGCTGCTCAGGGTAACGCTCGGCGTACTTGTAGCGATTCAAAGCCGATTTGAAAATCTGATCATTGCCTTCAATCAGTTTCTCCATCCACAGTGCCGCGAACGAATCACCGGCCAGCAACCAATCATCCGGATCATTCTGCGCCAACGCCCAGCACATGATCTGCAGACTCTCATCGATCACCACGCCATCGGCATTCAGCACCGGCACGGTGCCCTTGGGCGAGAGCGCCAGCATCTGCGCCGGTTTGTCCTTGAGACTGACTTCGACAATCTCCACCGGCACGCCCGCATAACGCAACGCCATTCGCGCACGCATGGCGTAAGGGCAGCGGCGGAAGGAATACAGCGTGTTCATTTCACCTCCAGCGTGCTCAAACCATTGCCTTGGCGCCGCACCTGAATCTGCACCGGAATCCGCTCGTGCATTTCCTGCACGTGGGAAATCACCGCCACCTTGCGTCCCTGTGCCTGCAAGCCATCGAGCGCGTCCATGGCCAGTTGCAAGGATTCCGGATCAAGGCTGCCGAAACCTTCGTCGATAAACAGCGATTCGATTTTCAGCGTGCTCGACGCCATCGAGGCCAGACCCAGCGCAAGGGCGAGTGATACGAGGAACGTCTCGCCGCCCGACAACGAATGCACCGAGCGCAGTTCGTCGCCCATTTCCGTGTCCATCACCAGCAGGCCGAGCATGCTGCCGCCACGTTTGAGGCGATAGCGTTTGACCAGTTGGCGCAGCTGCGCGTTGGCGTGGTGCACCAGCAGGTCGAGGTTGTACGCCTGGGCGATCTTGCGGAAGGTGTCACCGGTGGCCGAGCCAATCAAGGCACTGAGTCGCGCCCAGCGTTGATACTCGGCGTAGGCGTCAGCGATCTGCCGGGCCAACGCCTGATTGGCGTTCTGTCGGCGCTGGTCTTCCGCCTGTTCGGCGCGCAGTTCGGCGCACTGCTGTTCGCTGACGGCGAACTGGTTTTGCAGCTCGGCGAGGGCGCTGTCCAGCTGTTCGGCGTCAAGATTGCCGTCCTGCCGGGCCTGGTGATCGAGCAGGCGCTGATCGCGCTCTTGCAACAAGACCTGGGCCTGTTCGATGGCTTTTTCGTTGTGCTGAAGGGTCTGACGCAGGTCGGCGACTTGCGCGTCGTCGAAGCGCAGCAAGTCTTCCAGGCCGCTGTCATCCAGTTCCGGGTGGCTGGCGCGCCAATCGGCGATCTTGCCGGCGAGTGCCTGTTCTTCAGCCTCCAATGCTTGCAGGCGATCCTGCTGAGACTTGAGTTCGGCTGCGGTCTGCACCAGCTGCGTGCGCACGCTTTGCAGCTCCTCAGCGGTGCTGGTTTCGGCGACGCGCGCCTGTTCCACCGCGTGTTCCAGCTGCTGCTGCCAATGCTCGGCGCTGCTGTGCTCGCCAAGTAACTGCGCGAGTTTTTCCTGACAGCTTTGCTGCTGCTCGGTCAGCGCCGTGAATTGTTGCTCGGCGCTGTGCAGTTGCTGAGTGCGCAGCTGTTGGCGATCCTGTTCTTTCTCCAACGTCTGCTGGCGTTGCTGCTGTTCGCTCAGCTCTTCCTTTTGCTGTTCGAGCTGGGCCAGACGCTCGGCGATCTGCCGATCCAGCTGCATGAACGTTGCCGCCGGCTCAAGGCGCAAGGCCTCAAGCGTGTCGGCGGGCAGCAGCGGGCCAAACGCGGCGAGTTCTTCTTCAAGACGCTGACGGTCGCTGTTGAGTTCATGCTGCTGATGGCTCAGCTGTTGCGTCGCTTGCTGGTGAGCCACTTCGGCCTGACGCAATTGTTGCGACAAACGCGCCGCGTCCTGTTGCAAGGTGAGCAGGGCGCTTTGCCGTTGTTCGTCTTGAGTGATGCTCTGGTTCAACTGCTCGGTCTGGCGGCTGAGCCAGGCGTCGCGTTTGTCGGCGTTCTGATTGAACAGTTGCGCGGCCAGCGGATGCGCGTCGAGGCTCGGGGCCAGGGCTTGTTGTTGCGCCGCCAGTTGTTCCTGTTGCTGGAGCAATTCTTTCTGTTGCGCGATCACGCCACCGACTTCGCCGCGCAGCTCGATCAGTTTTTCCTTGAGCTGATCGACCACTTGCTGGGCGTTGGCCTGTTCGCTTTCATCGTGACGGCCAAGGCTCTGCAACAGCGCTTCGGGCTGGTGATAGGGATGCTCGTTGCTGCCGCAGACCGGGCAGGGCTGATCGTCCTGCAACTGCGCGCGCAACTCTTCGACACTGGCACTGCGCGCCAGCCGCTGACGCTCGAGCAGTTCGCGAGTGACATTGAGGGTCTGCTCGGCGACGGTCAGTTCGGCCTTGGTTTTCACACCGTCCTGGGTCAGACGTTCACGTTGCTGCTGCGCGTCGAGCTGACGTTGTTGCAACTCGGCGCTGCGCTTGTCCAGATCCTGCTGAGTCGCCCACAAACGCGACAGGTCTTCGATTGCGCGCAGCTGTTTGCGGTTGTCCTGCAGCAAGGTGCCGAGCAGGCCGATCTGTTCGGCCACCGCATCGGGCTCGGCGCCAGCCTCTTTGAACAACACTTCCAGTTGTTGCTTGTGCGAGGCCAGTTGCTCAGCACTGCGCGCGGCGTTCTGTTCGAGGGACGCCAGTTCGCTCTGGCCTTTGTTCAAGCGGTTGCCGATCAGCATCAACTGTTGCAGACGGTCGCGATAGGCGCTCCAGGCATCGCTCAAGGGCGCCAGATGGGCGCTCTGCTCAAGCTCGGTGGCGATGCGTTGCAAGCGTGCGGCGACTTCAGCCTGTTTTTCCTGCAAGGCCTGAATCGCGCTCTGGCCATCCTTGAACGCTTGCTCGGCGGTTTGTCGGGCTTCGGCGCTGCTGGCAGTGTCCTTGATCAGACGGGCGAGGGTGCTTTGCTCTTCGAATGCCTGACGCAGCAACGGTGCGTTTTCGCTCTGGCGCTGTTGCGCTTCGCTCAGGGCGACTTTTGCTGCATCGAGGTTTTGCGCCAGTTGCGTCTGGCGCTCGCCCAACGCAGCGTGTTGTTGGGTGTGCGCGGCAATCTGCGTCGCCAGTGGCGTCAGCAGCGCATCAAGCTCGGCCTTGCGCGCGAACTGATGGCGTTGCGGGCCAAGCTGTTCCAGACGCGTCAGTTTTACCCGCTCGCCGGCCAGTGCCTGCCATTGCTGTTGCGCGGCTTGCAGTTGTTCGCTGGCGGCCTTTTGCGCGTCCTGCAACTGACGCAAATCCTTCAGCCAACCGTGTTGTTGCTCAAGCTGTTTGAGCTGCGCCTGTTGCGCCTTCATCTGTTGCTGCGCGGTGTTGAAACGCTCGTCGAGTTCGGCGCGGGCTTCCGGCGCCAAAGGCGTCACTCCGGTAGCCTGATCCTGCAGCAGCTTGTGCGCTTCGCGGGCCTCTTTGGTCTTGTCGAAGGCGCGGCGGCCGAGACGGGTGTACAGCGCGGTGTCGGTGAGTTTTTCCAGCAGTTCACTGCGGTCGTTGTCGTCGGCCTTGAGGAACGCGCTGAACTCGCTCTGCGCCAGCAGCACCGCGCGGGTGAACTGTTCAAAGTTAAGGCCCAGCGCGGCTTCCAGCTGGGTTTTGTATTCGCCTTTCTGGCTGGCGAGCAGTTGATCCTGATCGATGTCGCGCAGGCTCTGCCGACTGGCCTGGAGTTTGCCACCAGCCTTCTCGCGAGCACGATTGGCTTCCCAGCGCGCGCGATAGCGGCGGCCATCGACGCCGACAAAATCCACTTCGGCATAGCCTTCACCGGTGCCGCGTCGCAGCAAGGTGCGCGGGTCACCAGTGGCGATTTCACCGTCAGCGTCGGGGACTTTCGCATCGCGACCGGTGTTGTTCAGGCGCGGCACGGCGCCGAACAGCGCCAGACACAACGCATCAAGCAACGTGCTCTTACCAGCGCCTGTGGGGCCGGTGATCGCAAACAGACCAGCGCTGGCCAGCGGTTCGGCGGTGAAATCGATCTCGAACGGACCGGCCAGCGAGGCGAGGTTTTTCAAGCGAATGGCGAGAATCTTCATGGCTGCTCGCCCTCCAGTTGCACGTCCTGCAGCAGTTCGGCGAAGTCCTTGAGCGTCTGCTCGTCGACCAAGCTGCCGTAATTGTCGAGCCAGGCGCGGCTGAACAATTCCTGCGGGGTGAGCTGGTCGAGTTCGATCAACGTGCTGCCGTCATCGCTGCCATCGGCACCACGATTGCCGGCGTATTCAGCGGCGATGCGCACCAGTCGCACGGCTTTGCCTTGCAGTGCGGTTTCCACTTGATGGCGCAGATCCGGCTGCGGCTCATCCAGACGCACGCGCACTTCGAGCCAGGGCTGGCGCTGGGTTTCGGCGAGCAGATCGATGTTCGGCAGGTCGGCCAGTTGCAGCAGAATCTCGGCCAGCGGCGCCGGGCCGATGCGCTGCAGATTGACCGAGCGCGGGATCAGTTTCGGCTCGACGCTGACCAGGGTTTCACCGTCCAGGACCACATCGAGAATCTGATGCTGATAACCGATTTCGGAGAACGACAGCGGAATCGGCGAGCCGCTGTAGCGGATGCGCTCCTCGCCGTTGACCTTCTGCGGCTTGTGCAAATGGCCGAGGGCGACGTAACTGATGCTTTCGCCGAACAGGCTGGCGGGTAGCGCTTCGGCATTGCCGATGATCAGGCTGCGCTCGGAATCCTCCGACACCGAGCCCCCGGCCATGTGCGCGTGGCTGATAGCGATCAACGCCTGCCCGGGCTGACGCTTGGCATTCGCCGCCGCGATCAGCCATTCATGCACCTGACCGATGCCGCGCAGATAGTTGTCACCCAGATGCGCGCCAGTGACTTCCGCCGGGCGCAAGAACGGCAGCGCCAGACACCACGCGGCGATTTCTCCCCGCGCATTCGGCAGCGGCAGCAACAAACGTTCGGCGTCGAGCTGCCCGTCATCCAGCCACAGCACCCGACCCAACGCGTGAGTGCGCAAACGCCGCATCAACGGCGCCGGCAGCTCGATCCGCGAGCCGGAATCATGGTTGCCGGCGATCATCACGATGGTCAGCAACGGCTGCTGTTCGTGAGCGCTGACGATGAAGTCGTAAAGGCGTTCCTGAGCTTTGACCGGCGGATTGACCGTATCGAAGATATCGCCGGCAATCAGCAGCACATCCGGTTGCGCCAAGTGCAACTGGCGCAGCAGCCATTCGAGAAAACACGCGTGCTCGAAATCGCGCTCCTGGCCGTGCAGGTTTTGCCCAAGGTGCCAGTCGGAGGTGTGGAACAGACGCAAGGTGGACTCCGCATTTTGATCAAGAGGGTGGCCGCGAAGAAGAACGGGCGGCGAGAGGAGGGGAGTTTACTGGCAAATCACGCCCCTTGCCTTGTCGTGTGTCTGCTTGCACCGACAGCGGCGAATATTTCGGTAATCGGCCGATGCGGCTGGCGCTTGTGCATCTGCCGCACTTGTTCACTCAGTCGCAACAACTCTTCGCTCGGCTTGGCCCATTGCTCTTTCGGCAATGGCTCGGACCATTCGCGCATGACTTCCGGCACCGCCTGCTTGCCGATTCTTTCCAGCCGACGAATTTCCCATTCGAGCAGACGGTTGGGAATCGTCCATAAGGTCATGACGTGATACAGGTACCAAAAGAACCCCGACAGCCGCGAGCGGTGGCCTTCACGGATCTCCTGATGCATCCGCGCGCGGGCATTGTGGAATGTATGCAGGCCTTCGTGGGGTGGGTCGTCCGGGCCTTGCAGATCCTGCAAATCCTGAATCGATTTGAGGTCGTTGACCTCGTACTCCATGTAACCGCGAATCGCTTCCCAATGGCTGATCGCGAGCTCCAGGCCGGCGCATTGGAATTCCTGGCTTATGAGGGTTTCACCTTGGTAGAAACCGATGCCCATGCCGTATTGGCGGTGAATGCCAAACTGGGTGGCGCCTTTGGCTTCGATGATCCAGGCGCTGAGCGATTCCCATGGAACGAAGACTGGTTCGGTGGCGCCTTCGGGCATGAAGCAGACTTCGCGGCGTTGGCGGTTGAAGCGGGTTGGGATGAGGGAGAGACGTTTTTTGTGGACGTGGTGCCAGACGGCCAGGCCGATACCCAAGGCCATAAAACCCGTTAATAACGCCAATTTGTAAAGGGCAAGAAAAACACCCTCAATAATTTCCTTAATGAACTCCCAGTTATCTCCAAACATGAGCCCAATTAAGCCTCCCACCAGTGGATATAGAAACGCGATCATGAATGTGCCACTGAACGGTCCTCCTAAAGTCATCTGCCACATGAATACCTGCGGGTTTCCCAACCCGAAGTCCATGTAAACACTGTTTAGTACCCCTATATGAGGCCCGTAGGGTGGCGTTTGTGTTGGTAATGGCAAGGGCGCGAGATAGGTAATTTTTCCACTCGGAAACGGCTCTACATCGCCCGCTTTTCTGATCACCTCACATTGCGCATCAACAAGAGGCTCATTGTGATTATTCAGCATGGTCAGCCCTTTCGAGGTATTGATTTTCAACCAGCAGAACCATCGGGTTTTCCTTGAACGAGCCGGGAGCAACAACTGCGAAATGGCCGTCACCCCGAGGGTCTCTCGCCTCGGCCAACATCAACCGAAACATCCGCATCCAACGCGGTCCTCTGTGGGAGCGAGCCTGCTCGCGAAGGCGCGCAAACAGGCAAAAAACCTCCCTCCCTCTGGTCACAAAACTGCTCTGCATCAGTCCACAGCCCGCCTGCAAACCTCAGCGAAAATCTGCGTAATCGGCCGATGCGGCTGGCGCTTGTGCATCTGCCGCACTTGTTCGCTTAGTCGCAACAGCTCTTCACTGGGCTTGGCCCATTGCTCTTTAGGCAGCGGCTCGGACCAGGCGCGCATGACTTCCGGCAGCGCCTGCTTGCCGATTCTTTCGAGTCGGCGCACTTCCCATTCGACCAAACGGTTGGGAACCGTCCATAAAGTCATGACGTGATACAGGTACCAAAAAAATCCCGACAACCGCGAGCGGCGGCCTTCACGGATCTGCTGATGCATCCGCGCCCGGGCGTTACGAAAAGTGTGCAGGCCTTCGTGGGGCGGGTCGTCCGGGCCTTGCAGGTCTTGCAGGTCCTGAATCGATTTGAGGTCGTTGACTTCGTACTCCATGTAACCGCGAATCGCCTCCCAATGGCTGATCGCGAGCTCCAGGCCGGCGCATTGGAATTCCTGGCTTATGAGGGTTTCACCTTGGTAGAAACCGATGCCCATGCCGTATTGGCGATGGATGCCGAACTGGGTGGCACCCTTGGCTTCGATGATCCAGGCGGACAGCGATTCCCATGGGACGAAGACAGGTTCGGTGGCGCCTTCGCGCATGAAGCAGACTTCGCGGCGTTGACGGTTGAAGCGGGTTGGGATGAGGGTGGCGCGGGTTTTGTGGACGTGGTGCCAGACGCCTAGGCCAATAAACAAGGCAATTAAACCCGTTGAGAAAGCCAATTTGTAAATGGCAAAAAAAATACCCTCAATGACTTCTTCAATGAACTCCCAGCTATCACCTAACAGAAGTCCTATAAACCCTCCCATCAGTGGATATAGGAACGCGATCATTAATGTGCCGCTGAATGGTCCGCCTAAAATGACTTGCCAAGAAAAAACCTCCAGTGTCCCTAAACCGAAATCCATATAAACGTCATTCAGTTCACCAATATGCCGATCGTAAGCTGGCATTGATGTTGGTAATGGCAAGGGCGCGAGATAGGTAATTTTTCCGCTCGGAAACGCCTCAATGTCACCGGCCTTTCTAGGCTGTTGAAGCGGGCGAATTGTTAATGGATCATCGTGATTATTCAGCATGGTCAGCTCTTTCTAACAGGTGAGCCTCAACCAGCAAAACTGGAGGTTTTTCTTTGACCTGTTGAGGAGTAACAACCCCAAAATGACCCTCACCACGCGGATCTAGGTGAATGACGCGAGTTCGAGATGCCCATTCACCTTTTTCATTCAATGTCTGAACGCACACAGCCAATTCCAGCGTTTCTTTCGCGGGAACAAATTCCGACCCGAGGCCCGCTGGATACTGGAGACAAAGTATCAGTCCTTCTGGGCTGGACTTCACGATGCGCAGGCTGCTTAAAATCTCGTCACTAATGACATCTCGCTGCTCTCGTGGTGCTCCTCGACTGTGCAGCGGAATTGAAATGCGGTGCGCGCCGATACCTAAACGGGAGGTTGGGTTGCCGCCAAACGGAGGCAGCAGATCATTCAGCGTTAGGGTCGGCAATGCTAAGTGAATATCGCTGGGTTTGGCTTTGAATAACAGATCCTTCAGCCAAGAGTCGTACAGATTTGGGCCAAGCTGCGCGTAAGGTGCGTGAATTAAAAAAGCCAGATAACTTTGATAGTCATCAAGTGAGTGGTCGCCACGCATCTCGCTATCCCTACTCCACGGTGTGATTTTCAACCATTTATCGTGAGCACTGATGTTGTAGCGGCTGTACAGCCAGCTGCCGCCCAGCTCTAGAACGGTAAAAAGTGCTCCAGCGAGATTGAAGCGGAAAAAGACGGTGGATAAACGTGTGCCAGCAGCGGCCCAAGCAGCTCTTCGAGCGGCATTACTTGACGCCTTCAATACCTTGAATGTGGAGTGGACAGTGTTGGTCAAACCATAGCTAGTAGTTGATGTCATGCCACCAGCTCCCATCGTCGCCAATGCAGCTGCGCTTTGCGCCGAATGATTTCCACTGCGAACCGCCTGTTCCCAGTTTTTGCGCTGCGTGACAAAACTGTTCGTAGAAGAAGCCAACCCTGACAAATATGTAAAAAAACCCAATCCCACATGCAATTTCCCCATCTGCACGTGCACGGTCTGCAAGGCATGGAGCTGAACGCTTGCCACTAGAGAAGCGCAGCGAACTTTTAACGCCGTATCAGCAAGACTTTGTGCGGCACTAAATCCCGCCGCTCCCGTTGCAGCGACTGAATTCATCAACGAGGTCCACACTCTTTCATTTACAGCCTGCCTGCGCAGCTCCCGATAAACCCCCACCAAATTCACCACCTGCACCATCACCACCAACAACCCCATCCCCTCCGTCCGCACCAGACTCGCCTTCGAAACCCCCGCCACTCCCGCGCGAATGTTCTCCAGCAACCCTCGCAATTCCCCGTGCTGCGCCGGCGGAAACACCACCGTCACGCCCGCTTTCGCCGGGGTGGCGCCATACAGCCGTGCCGAGCGATCCGGCAGTTCGTCAATCGGGCTTAGCGCTGCCGCAAGGCGGCCTTCGAACAAGGCCAGTTGCGTGCGCACGCGGACGATTTCTTCCTGCAATTCCATCGCCCGGGCGGTTTTGTGGCCTTGGCGGTTTTTATTGTGGGTGAGCTGGTTGCGTTCGCGGTTGAGGGTTTTCAGGTAGTCGCGTTCGCGCAGCACTTCCTTGATCGTGGCTTGCAGCGCCGCTTGTTCCGCCGGGGTGGATACGGTGAAGGTCACGCCGCTGGTTCGCGCGGCGTCGAAGACGCGCAGGCGCAGGGCTTTGGGCAGGCGCTGGAACAGTTCGTCGAGGTCGGGGATTTTCTCGCCGGCGAGATCAAAGCCTTCCAGCGCCCGGCTCAGGCCGAGGTTCAGCGCCGGGCTGTAGGTGTCCTGCACCGCATCGGCGAGGACGCGGCTGTGTGCCGGCAGATCGTCGAGGGCCGGCAACTGCGGATGCTCGATGCTCTGCAATTTGGCCAGCCAGTCCGGCAGGTTGTTGAACATCGCCATGCCGGCGTTGAACAGCGTTGAATATTGCCCGGCCTGTTCGGTCTGCAAGCGCAGCGGCAAGGTGTAGAACAGCGGGCGGGTCAGTTGCGGGTGTTGCTCGAGGTAACCGAGCATTTGTTCGTTGGCCGCGTCGCTGCGGCCGATGTCCTTGAGGCAGGCGTATTCGCTGGCGAGCGCCTGATCGATCTGCACTTGCCCGTCGAAATACCACGCCGAGCGATGGAAACGCCCGGCGCACAGCAATTGCGCGCGATCGGCGGTGATGCGTTCGAGCAGGCGATTCCAGCGTCCGAGGTTGTCGCGATGATTGTTCAGCACCTCGTCCATCGCCGGGCGGTCGATCAGGTCGTTGATGCCGCGTTTGCCGCTGAGCAGCGGGCCGTCGAGCACGTCTTTCATGCGTCGGCTCTGATCCTTGCCGAGCTCGACCAGTGTGCTCAGATGACGCTCGACGAATTCGGCGGGGGCTACTTCGAGAAAATATTCGCGGGTATAAAAGCGTCGATCCGCCTCGGCGGTGACGCGAGCGTGCGCGGTGAAATCCGGGGCGACGCCGTCGAAACGGTTCAGCGCCAATGACTCATCCAGTGCCTTTTCGCGAAGCTGTTGCAACTCAGGCGTGGCTTCGACTGCAGCTGGCTCGACCTCACCACCTTTGTTCAGATAATCGAGCAGCGCCTGCCGGGTATTTTCCCGATCCGGTTCGGGCAATTGCTCCAGTTCAGCAAACAATGCCTGGGCGCGCGGATCATCGCTGGCCTTGGCCAAAGTGTCGAAGTCCTGAGATCCGAGCTGGCTCAGCGACTCGATGTAACTGGCCAGCAGATAGTCGCGCTCGTTGTTGTCGGTGTTGCTCCACTGCTCGATCCAGCCGACCACCAGGTCCTGATAATCAGCCAGATCGCGCATCACGCCGAGGTCGTCGTTGACCAGCAGAAACAGCGTGTCGTCCTGATATGGTCCGCGCACCCGCCCGAGAAATTCGCCGATATGCGCCTCGCGAAAACGTCGCGGGTTTTCCCACAGATAGGGTTCGCGTTCGTGCTCCGGCGCATCGCTGACCTGCACCGTCGGCATCCGCGTGGCGTCCGCCCCGGCCAGCGGTTTCGCTGTGCAGGCAACTTCCGCCAGCCACTGTCTGGCCTGGGCCACGGTGAGCAGATGCTCGCCGCCGATCAGACAATGCACCGGGCCGAGATCGACCGCCTGCATGAAGTGCTCGCGTTCCTCCGCGCTGTCCAGCACCTGTCGGCATTTCGCCGCGCTCAACTGCACGTCGGCAAAGGTCACGTAAAGGGTGCTTTTGCGCGAAAAGATCAACGCCGGACGTTCTTCGATGGCGCTGCGCTGATCCTCGCTGACGCTTTTGCCGCGATGCAGCAATGCGCTGATGACGCCTTCAAGCACGCGGTATTCGTAGAGCTCGCCGCTGAGACTGTCGACGATGTACAACCAACCGTCGCGCAGGCGGCGGATGCCCATGGGGCGCGTGGTCAGGGTGTACGGCAGCGTGATTTCGGTGCTGGGGTCGAAGGGTTTTTCCACCAGGCCGTACGCGAGGGGCAACAGTTGCACGTGGGTGTTGCGCAAGGGGCAGGCGGCGGGGCCGATGATCGGGGCTTTGGACGCTGCGGCTGCCGCGAGGTTGGCGGGGTGCATCATTGAGCACATTTCCCTGTGTCTGTTTGTGACAGAGAAATGTGCGTGTATCTGGAAAACGACAGCAGTCAGATCTTTCTGTGTTTTGCGTAGGAATCGAACACTCGGGATGAAGCCTACAAGGGATCGTCTGAAATCTTACAGAGGTTGCTTCGGATGAATCGTGAGTAACCCTGAAGGCGTACCCGCGCTCGCAAACCTACGCTGATAAATAGATCCGTTAACAAGCTCATTGCCTACGGATTTGAGCCGTACCGCTCATCGAAATCGATTTTTCAACGCATCCATTAATTGACGCCAAAATAGTGGCCATCTAATATCGCGCCACTATTTTGATACTAGTGCGCTATTGCAGGGATGCCAGCGACTCTTTGCGCTCATCCGCGCCGCTTACCTGCGGAGCATGGCACCTGATCAGACCGATTATTGCCCGTTGCAGGATCTTCACATGGACGTTCGCCAGTACGCATTCCTCGCTCGCCAGCCTTCTGCCGCTACGGCCAAACGCGAGCAGTTCCTCGGCATGCCGAAGCGCGGACTGGCCTTCCTGCTGGCCAACGTCATGTTCTGGCAACCGCTGTGGGCGCAAGCCGACGGCATCGTCGTGGCCAACCCGAATACCACGCTGGACCGTGCCGGCAACGGCGTGCCGATCGTCAACATCGCCACGCCCAACGCCAGCGGCCTGTCGCACAACCAGTTCCACGACTACAACGTCGGCGCACAGGGCGTCATCCTCAACAACGGCGCGGCGCAGACCACGTACACGCAATTGGGCGGGCATGTCGTCGGCAACCCGAACCTGAAAAACAGCGGTTCGGCGCAGGCGATTCTCAACGAAGTCATCAGCGGCAACCCGAGTCAGTTGCGCGGTTACACCGAAGTGGCCGGGCAGTCGGCGCGGGTCATCGTCGCCAACCCCTACGGCATCACCTGCAATGGCTGCGGTTTCATCAACGCACCACGGGTGACGCTGACTACCGGTAAACCAGTGCTGGAAAACGGTCGGCTGGATCGCATTCAGGTCGATCAGGGCAGCGTGGCTATCGAAGGCGCGGGCATCAACGCGACCAATATCGACCGTTTCGAAATCATCACCCGCAGCGCCAAGATCAATGCGCAGATTCAAGCGCAGAACCTGACCATCGTCGCCGGTCGCAACGACGTCAACGCCGACACCCTCAACGCCACTGCCCGCGCCGACGACGGCAGCGCCAAACCGCAACTGGCCATCGACTCCTCGGCCCTCGGCGGCATGTACGCCGGGGCGATCAAACTGGTCGGCACCGAGGCCGGCGTGGGGGTGAAACTCGACGGCAAACTGATCGCCAGCGGCGGCGATATTCAGCTTGATGCGAACGGGCAACTGAGCCTGGCCGACACCTCGGCTACCGGCGCGGTCAACGTCAAGGCTGCCAGCCTCGACGCGCAAGCTCCGGTTTACGCCGGCACGTCGCTCAACGTACAGACCCAAGGCAACCTGACCAACCGCCAGACCTTGGCCGCCCGCGACAGCGTGGTGCTCAGCGCCGGTGGGCAACTGACCAATGCCGGCGCCATCGAAGCCGGCGTCAATGCTGACGGCAGCCGTAACAGCAACGGTGATTTGAGCCTTCGCGCACAGAATCTGAACAACAGTGGCAAGAGCCTCAGCGCCAGCCGCAACCTGACCGTCAACGCCGCGCAAACCCTCAACAACCAGAATGGCCTGCTCAGTGGCCAGACCACGAGCATCACCGCCGGCACGCTGGACAACCGCAACGCCGGCAAAGTGCTGGGCAACAACAGCCTGACCCTCACTGCCAATCAGGTGCTGAACAATCAAGGCACGCTCACCAGCAATGGCAAACTCACCGGCAACATCGGTCAGTTGATCAACAGCAACGGTGAACTTGGCAGCCAGAGTGACGTAGTGCTCATGGTCACCTCGCTGGACAACGTCGCCGGACTGATCACCGCTGGCCGTTTGCTCGACATCACCGCCCTCGGCGCCATCAACAATCGCACCGGACGGATCGGCGCGAAACAGGCCGTAGCGATCAAAGCGCAACAACTGGACAACAGCCAGCAAGGCCAGCTGACCAGCGAAGGCACACTGACCACGCGCATCAGCGACCAGTTGAACAACCAGAACAAGGGCCTGATCCAGGCCAACGGTGCGATGGACGTGCAGGCCACGCGCCTGGATAACCGCGCCGGCAAGATTTCCGGTCTCGACACCCTGACCGTCAGCAGCGCGACCACCGACAACCGTGCGGGTGTTTTGCGCGCCGACAAAGCGACGACGCTGCTGATCGATAATCTGGATAACCGCGACAAGGGCCGCGCCGAGAGCAAGGCAGCGCTGACCTTCGAAGGCAGCACGCTGAACAACAGCAACGGCGGTTTGCTGACCTCGACCGGACTGTTGAGCCTCAAAGCCCGGGATGTCACCAACGATGCCGGACGGATTTCCGGCAAGGGCGATATCGACGCCAGCATCGACAACCTGACTCAGCAAACCGGCGAACTGGTTGCCGAAGGCAATCTGAAACTCACCGGCAAAACCCTCAACAGCCGCCAGGACAGCCTGGTCGGGTCGCTCAAGACCCTGACCGTCAATGTCGACCAGATCGACAACCGCGCCAGTACGCTTTCCAGTCAACTCGACCTGCATATCAATGGCGCACGCCTGGACAACAGCGAGGGCGGCAAGGTGCTGTCCGACACCACGCTGGGCCTGAAAGTCGCGCAGATCATCAACGCCACCAATGGCCTGATTTTCAGCAAAGGCGCGGCGACGCTCAGCGGCATCGGTTTGAGCAATGTGGGGGGGCGGATCGTCAGCCAGAACACACTGGACCTGACCTTCGACAATGCCCTCGACAACCAGCAAGGCCTGATCAGCAGTGAAGGGCAGATGACCCTGAATCTCGGCAGCCTCGACAATCGCCTGGGCAAGCTGTCGAGCCTGGAAGCGATGGCACTGACCAGCGTCGCCGGGGTGCAGAATCAGGGCGGGCTGATCGCCTCGCAAAAGGGCCTGACCTTCACCAGCGGCAGTCTCGATAACAGCGACGACGGCATCTTCAGTGCCAAGGCCGATTCGACCCTGACCACCGGTGAGTTCAAGAACCGGCAGGGCGGCAGCCTCGCCACGGACGGCACGCTGCTGCTGACCACCGCGCATCTGGATAACTCCGGCGGGATTATCGGCAGCCAGAAAACCCTGCAGGCTTCCGTCACCTCGCTGCAGCAGGACGGCGGCGAGCTGTTCAGCAACGGCGATCTGACCCTGGACCTCAACAATGGCCTGCTCGATAACCAGCGCGGCAACATTCATACGCCGGGCCAACTGCTGCTGAAAAATCTCAAGGATGTGAACAACAGCGCCGGGGAAATCTCCGCTGCCAAAGCCTGGAATCTGAGCGCGCAAAGCCTGAACAATGACGGCGGCAAGCTGCTCAGCAATGAAAAACTCACCCTGGTCATCGACCGTGCGCTGAGCAACGTGAAAGGCCTGATCGCCTCTGCTGGCCTCCAAGCGCGCAGCGCCAGCCTCGACAACAGCGGCGGTGAGATTCGTGGGCGTGGCGCGGTCGATTTCACCGTCACTGATCTGTTCGACAACCAGGCTGGCGTGGTCATCGCCGACGAGGGCCTGACGCTCACGGCGGCGCGTCTGGATAACCGTCGCGAGGGCCTGGTCGGTTCGACCCAAGCGCTGCAACTGGTCGTCGACCGTGTCGACAACCGCAGCGGTGAACTGTCGAGCAAGGCCGGCGTGAGCCTGATCGGTGCCTGGCTCGACAACAGCGACAGCGGCTACATGCTGGCGGGCGGCAATCTGGCGTTGACCGTCAACGAGGTGATCAACCGCAACAACGGCGTGCTGTCCGGCGCTACCGGCCTGACGCTGGTCGGCAAAAGTCTGGAAAACAGCGCTCGCCTGACCACGCAACAAGACCTCGCGATTACCCTCTCTGGCGAGCTGAACAACGCGCAGGGCAGTCTGTTCAGCGAAGGTGCGCTGGCGATCGATGCGCAAAATCTCAATAACGATGGCGGTACGCTGTCCAGCGCCAAAGCGCTCAGCGTCGACACACGCGGTGCGGTCAGCAACCGGGGCGGCCAGTTGTTGACCGATGCAGCGTTGACGCTCACCAGCAGCGCGCTGGACAACCAGCAGAAAGGCGTGATCAGCAGCAAAAGCAATCTGCACATCACTACCGGCGAACTCCATAACAGTCAGGCGAGTATTTACGCCGCCGATCAGCTTGAGTTGAGCGCCGGCAAAGTGACCAACACGGCTGGCAGCCTCGGCGCTGGCAATGCGCTGATCGCAGATGTTCAGGGCCTCGATCAGCAGGGCGGCAAGCTGTTCAGCAGCCACGCCAGCGTCAGCGTCGACCTGCACGGTGGTGCGCTGAACAACCAGGGCGGGGTAATCACTGCGCCGGGACAGTTGCTGCTGAAAAATCTCGCTGAGGTGAACAACCGTGGCGGCGAGATTTCCAGCGAGCAGGCCTTTGAACTGATCGCCAAATCGCTGGACAACAGCGGCGGCCAAGTGTTGAGCAATCAGAAACTGAGCCTGACCCTCGACAAGGCTCTGACTTCGATCAAAGGCACGATCGCGGCAGCAGCGTTGCAGGTTCGCGCGGCCAGTCTCGACAACAGCGATGGCGGCGTATTGCTCAGTGACAGCGATATCTCGGTGACCGTCGATGGCCTGCTCGACAACCACAACAAAGGCAGCATCCGCGCCGCGCAACAACTGACCCTCAACAGCACCGGCCTGAACAACGAGGAGGGCACGCTGGTGGGTGCCGCTGGCCTTGCCATCGACCTCGGCGCCACCGCGCAGGACCTCAACAACCAGGGCGGGGTGATCAGCAGCAAAGGCGCGCTGAGCATTGCGCACCTGCGCGACCTCAATAACCAGGACGGCGTGATCAACAGCAAAGGCGTGCTGAGCATCGCCACCCTGCGTGACCTGAACAACCAGAAAGGTGAAATTTCCAGCGTCAACAGCTTCAGCCTCAACGCCAACAGTCTGGACAATCGCGGCGGCAATCTGATCAGCAATCAGCAACTGACCCTCACGGCGGCGGAGCTGAAAAATCAGGGCGGACTGGTCTCTGGCTGGACCGGCGTGACCCTGGCCGGCGGCACTATCGATAACAGCCTCGGCGGCGCGATCTCCAGCCAGCTCGGCAATGTCAGCATTGACCTCAGCGGCGCGCTGATCAACCACACCCAAGGAGGCGTCGGCAGCAAGGGCGAGCTTTACATCAAGGCCGCCAGCCTCAACAACAGCGCCGGCACACTGACCAGCGACGGCAAGCAAACCCTGACCGTGCTCGGCGGCGAACTCAACAACGCCTCCGGTGGTTTGATCAAAAGCGCCGACGCCCTCGATATCCGGGCGGCGAGCCTGAACAACGCCTCGGGTAACCTGAATGCGAAAAAAGCCCTGACCTTCACCGGCGGTGCGTTGAACAACAACGGCGGCAGCCTGGTCGGCGACGGCCGCGTCACACTCGACCTGCTCGGTGCGCTGACCAATGTCAACGGCGCGCTCGGCAGCACCGGGCCGCTGGTGCTGACGCGTTCGACCAGCATCGACAACCGTGGCGGCCAGATGATCAGCCAGAGCCTGCTGAGCCTGCTCACCAGCGGCGATCTGAACAACAGCCAGCGCGGCACCATCGCCGCCAGCGGCCAACTGAATCTCACCGCCGGCGGCCTGCTGCGCAACGACGGCGATGGCCTGATTTCCAGCGGCGGCGCCGACGCCATCCTCACCGCAGCCGCTCTGAACAACGCCGGCGGCGCGGTGCAAAGCATGACCGCGCTAACCGTCAACACGGGCAACGGCGCAATCGACAACCAGGGCGGCAAGATCATTGCGCAGAACGGCGACCTGAACCTCACTGCCGCCAGCCTCGACAGCCGAGGCGGCGTGCTGTCGAGCCTCAAAGGTCTGCTGCAAACCCGTCTGACCGGTGTCCTGCGCAACGGTCAGTCAGGCAAGATCGAAGGCAGTCGCCTCGACCTGCGCGCACTGGGCGGCATCTACAGCGACGGCGGGCGCATCGCCGCCAACAGCGGCGACATCCTGCTCAATGCCGGCGGCAACGCCCTCGACAACAGCGGCGGCGGCATCTATGCCCGCGGCCAGGTGAACGTCATCGCCGGCTCGATGAACAACACGGCCGGCCAGGTCAGCGGCAGCCTCATCGACATTGGCCTCGGCGGTAATCTCGCCAACAACGGCGGCCTGATTGAAAGCGCCAGCACCTTGGCGATTCGCGCCGCCAACCTCAACAACCAGAGCGGCAAACTACGCGCCCTCGGCGGCAGCGGCAAAACCGATTTCCAGATCGGCAGCCAGTTCGACAACCGCAACGGCCTGATGGAAACCGCCAACACCGACTTCTCCCTCGCCGCACCGAGCTTGCTCAACGCCGGCGGCACGGTAACCCATGTCGGCCTCGGTGAATTCGGCATCTCCACCACTAACGTAATGAACGCCGGCGGCTCACTGGTGACCCGTGGCGGCCTGACCCTGAACGCGGACAGCTGGACCAACAGCAGCGTGATTCAGGCGGGGCGCTTGACGCTGAATGTCGGCAATTTTGTGCAGACGGCCAGTGGGCAATTGCTGGCTTCGAATCAGTTGGTGGGGCGTGGCGGGAACTGGACGAACGAGGGGTTGATTGCCAGTGATGGCGGGCTTGATATTCAGTTGAGTGGGACTTACGGCGGTAATGGGCGGGTGAGCAGTGTCGGCGATCTGGGGCTGCTGGCTTCGCGCATCGATTTGAGCAGCGTGGCGAGCATCACCGGTGCATCGACCGCCACGGTCACCAGCCGTGGCACCCTGTCCAATCTGGGCCGGCTCACTTCCGCCGACAGCCTGACCGTTAATGCCGCGTCGCTGGTCAACAACGGGACGTTGGGCAGCGCTGGCAATCTGCGGATCACCAGTGATTCATTGCTCAACGAGAACGGTCTGATCTTCAGCGGCCGTGACATGAACCTGCGCGTCGGGTCGCTTACCAACCGTTACGCCGACATCTATGGCATGGGCAATATCAGTATTGCCCGCGACGACAGCAACGGCTGGAGCTCTTCGATCAATAACATTTCGGCGACCATCGAAAGTGTGGGTGATCTGAGTCTGGCGGCGGAACGCATCGAGAATCGCAAGGATGTATTTGAAGTGGCTGCGGGAGGAGGTCTGATTTCCGGAGCGATTGGCGTTCGGTGCTATAGCTGTATTTCTTTCGGTGACTTCAGTCAAGGAGATGCATCCCCGAGTCACATGGTGTGGGTTGAAAACTACAAGTCAACCATTGTTCGAGATTCAGCTTCGGGCACTTTGACGGCGGGCCGAAACTTAACTGGCATTGGCCGCGAGTTTTTAAACAACGCCTCCGCGGTCAGTGCGGGCAGCAATCTGACACTTAATGTGCAGAACTTCACCAACCAAGGGGCGTCTGTAGGTGAATACACCGTTACCCGTTGGTTCAATGCTCCCAAGGGCCCGAGATTCTGGGAAGAAGTTCTGAGCTATAACGCGGCTAACGATCCGGATTACGATTCCGGAGCGCTCGGCTATATCGCGGGACAAGGTGCATTTGCCAGACCCAACTTGCATGTCTGGAACGCCAATGAGGTCGAATCGTTGACGCGTGTGCGCAGTCGTATGTCCGGTGGTGAGGCTGATCGGTATATCGCATTCGGTTCAATCCATCTCGATTACGACGGCAAATTCTATATTCCAGCCCCCCATTACAATGACGGCGTACGAGTAGAGGCACCTGACGCCGTCAAGAACGCAGCGTTCTTCAGAGATAGCATCGTTGAGCGCAGCCCGACTACAAATGCCAACGCAGTCGTTCAGGCAGGCGGCACCGTCTACATAAACGCAACCAACAAACTGGACAACGGCGTCGTTCGCAACGGCAACGCATCGGTCGGGGGAGCATCGCGCCTGGGGTCCACCCAACTGGCCGGCCAGGTCACGCCAACCGTCATTCGCATCAACGCGCAGCTACCTCCAGACCTGGCCCAACAGCAGGTCAACCCCCTGGCCTTGCCGGGCTTCACCTTGCCGAGCGGCGACAACGGCCTGTTCCGTCTGAGCAAAAAGGACGGTAGCGAACCGGCGATGGTGGCCGCCGAAGGCTGGAAGATCAGCTCTATCAGCGCCGCACCCTCGACACACGCGGGCGGGATGCCGGTCCGACATGCTACCGAGTTCAAGATCGACGACGACGCCCCGGTCTCGGTGAAAAACCGTGAACTGGCACTGGCTGATCGTCAGTCGCTGAATCTCAACGACAAGACCGCAATGATCAGCGTCAATGCCGCCGAGAGCGGCGGACTTGTTCGGGTTTCAGCGCCTGATCGTGGCAATGTTTCCTTTGACGTGCCACTCGTACAGGGTCTGCCCGACACCAGCGTGCGCTCCAACCCACACAAATACCTGATCGAAACCAATCCAGTACTCACCGACCTGAAAAAATTCGAGAGTTCGGATTACCTGCTGCAGAAGCTCGGCTACGACCCCGACACCAGCGCCAAGCGCTTGGGCGACGGCCTGTTTGAACAACGCTTGGTGCAGCAGGCCGTGGTCGCCCGTACTGGTCAGCGCTTCATCGACGGCCAGACCTCTGACGAAGCGATGTTCAAGTACCTGATGAACAACGCCATCGCCAGCAAGGACCAGCTCAACCTGTCGATGGGCGTCACCTTGACCGCGCAGCAAGTGGCAGCACTGACCCATGACATCGTCTGGCTCGAAGAGCACGAAGTGAACGGCGAAAAAGTGCTGGTGCCGGTGCTGTATCTGGCGCAGGCCAATAACCGGTTGGCGCCAAATGGGGCACTGATTCAAGGTGGAGACGTGACCCTGATCGCCGGCGGCAACCTCGATAACGCGGGTACGCTGCGCGCCTCGAACAACCTCTGGGCAGAAGCAGGCAATGACCTCACCAACAGCGGCTTGATCGAAGCGGGCGAGCGCCTGACGCTCAAGGCCGGCAACGACATCATCAACAAGTCCGGCGGCATCATTTCCGGCAAGAATGTCAGCCTGACAGCCACCAACGGCAGCGTGATCAACCAGCGCGACGTCAACAGCGTAGATGTCAGCCGGGGTGGCAACGTGATCCATCGTGACTACTTGGACAACGCCGCGCGAATCGAAGCAGCCAACGATCTGACGATCAAGGCCGGCCTCGATATCAATAACATCGGCGGTGTGCTCATAAGCGGTCAGGACATGACGCTTGATGCGGATCGCGACGTCAATATCACTTCGGTCCAGAACCGGAGCACGAATGCGCGCGGTACCAGTTTCCTCAATCAGAGCATCACCCAGCACGGCGCCGAAGTAACGTCCGGACGGGATCTGTCGATCAGTGCCGATCGCGACGTTGCAATCGTGGCCAGTCGGCTGGATGCCAAGCGCGATCTCAGCGTCGATTCGGGCAATGACATCGTCATCACCTCGGCCGCCGACGAGAGCGACTACGTTTCACGCAGCAAAAAACGCGCGAACGAAACTCACAGCATCACGCAGCAATCATCAGTGTTGAACGCCGGTCGCGACATCGCGCTGAACGCCGGCAACGACCTGGGCATCATT
Organism: Pseudomonas sp. 1L-E-NC-VB-C3; assembly: GCF_057291535.1. Classification (NCBI taxonomy): domain Bacteria; kingdom Pseudomonadati; phylum Pseudomonadota; class Gammaproteobacteria; order Pseudomonadales; family Pseudomonadaceae; genus Pseudomonas; species Pseudomonas sp. 1L-E-NC-VB-C3. The sequence continues at coordinate 56,802 of NZ_JBXAWD010000002.1, forward strand.
GCCAGCCGCATCAAAGCGACCGAGGACATCAGCCTCGATGCAGAACAGGACATCACCGTAGCTTCGGCGAAGGATGAGAGTTCGTCTTATTACTACAAGAAGAAAAAGGGTTCGTTCGGACGAAGCAAAACCACTCAGTCGGAAAGTTATGAAAGCGAGAACGTTGCCTCGGTGATTGAGGCTGGGCGAAATCTGACAGTCAATACCACCAAAGAAGAGGATGGTAGCGTCAGTTTGAATGGGGGGCGTAACGTAACGACCATAGGCAGCCAACTCAAGGCAGGTAATGATCTGGTCGTGGGTGCAAGCAACGATGTGGCGATGCTTGCCGGTATCGAGGAGAGCGGTGCTTACAGCAAAAAGACAAAAACCGGGTTGTTTGGTATGTCGAAAAGCGGAAGCAGTCAACTCCAGACAAACGTGACTCAGATTGGAAGTTCCATGGCGGCCGGGCACGACGTAGTGGTCGTAGCCGGTCACGATGTGCGAATGAATGCCAGCGTAGTCAATGCCGAAAACGACGCCGAACTGCATGCTGGATTGATTGATCAGTCAGGCGATATCAGTCTCGCGGCGGGTGAGGATGAGGCCTTCAGTCGTGCAGAAGCATTCAAGAAAAAGATCGGCTTGTCGCTCAAGGACACCATTGGCCTCTTTGCCGGCACACCTGGCGCCGGCGCTGATATAACCGCGATTGCGTCACACAAAGGTGGGCGTGAAGTCGCGACGTCCACGAGTGTTGGCAGCCAAGTCAATGCAGGCCGCGATGTGAGCCTGAAGTCCGCACGAGATATTAATATCATTGGAAGCGGAATCAACGCCGAACGAAACGCGTCGTTGGATGCTGGTCGTGATGTGAATATTCTTGCGGGAGCAAATCAACAACGTAGTAATAGTTGGGAAACGAATAAAAGTTACGGTATCAAGCAGGATATTGATAGTAATGGCTTTACCACGTTCGTGGGTGATGAAACGATCAAGGAAGGTATCAATAGAACCGCCCGAACGGCGGCAGGCAGCTATATCAAAGCGGGGCACGATGTAAAAATTAATGCGGATCGTGATATCAATCAGCAAGGGTCTGGCCTGCTGGCGGATAACGATATCAGGGTGAAAGCCGGCCGAGATATCAATATTGACGCGGCAGATGAAACTAATGAAGTTACCCGTCAAAACAGCGTAAAACGCAACGGTACTACGACAACTATTGCTTATAATATCGGCAATACGATCAACGGACTTAAAGGTACCGGCAAAGGTGAAGATAGGGTCAGCAAGGGGTCAAGTGTTTTAAAAAGTGTTGATACTCTGGATAATTTTTTCAGCGGCCCAAAATTTGATGGGCACCTCGGGGCATCAAGCACTAGTCAAACTAATACACATACTTCCCTGACGAAGCGTCCATCCAGTCTGGGTGCGGGGAATGACATTATTCTTGACGCCGGCAACGACATCAATGTGAGAGGCAGCCAGTTCGAATCGGGCCGCGATATCAATGTTACTGGGCGCAATATTACGTTCGATGTTGCGCATGGCGATGATAGCAGTGACGGCAGTAATACGCAGAGCAAGGGCGGCCTCAAGGGCGGAACGACCGGCGGGTTTAAAATTGGTGTGGGAGTCAGTAATTCCGGAGCGAAGGACGAGTCGAGTCAGGGGACGTCCACGGTTACCCGCCTTAACGCAGGTGGTAGCGTCAAACTGGATGCCAAAAATGACCTTACTCTGGTCGGCGCCGAGGTTGACGCCGACCGGAATATCACGCTCAAGGCCGCTAACGATCTAAAAATCCTATCTGCCCAGAATGTATCCAATAGCGAAAATACCCGTCGGAACTGGGGTGCCGAGGGAGGACTGATTGCGGGGAAGGATGGCTTCGGAATCTACGGAAGTGCGAGTTACGGAACAGGAAATCTGAAACGCGATGGTGTTCATCAACAAGAAGCCTATTTGTACGCAGGGAATAGTCTGAACTTTGAAAGTGGCCGTGACACCACTATTGCCGGTGCCACACTCCGCGCAGATGAAGTAATTGGTGAGGTCGGTCGTGATCTAACGGTCATCTCTGTGCCTGATACTGGAAAGGTCAATGGAAAGGAGCTCGATCTTAGTATTACAGGTTCCTTCTACGGAGCAAGCGGTTCGGTAGGTTACGGGCGAACGACAGGTCAGACTAATTGGGTTGAAAGTCAGACTGTAATCAGCGGCAAGAGTAAGGTGGATATACGCACCGAGAAGCACACTCAGATCGATGGGGCAGTCTTGTCCGCCGAGAACGGGAACCTGAAGTTAGATACCGACACGCTGGGGTTTCGTAATATCACCGGGGAGGATAATGAACACGGTTACTACTTGAATGTAAGTGGTAGCTATGGCTCAAGTAGCGGTTCTCAGGCAGATAAGCCTAATAAGGGTATGGAAGGCCAAGGGAGTACCAGTTGGGCGGTTGAGGGTTACAACTACGAAAAGGATCGCGAGCAGATCCTCCGGGCAACCGTGGGTGCCGGCGCTATCACAGTACGTAATGACAAGGATACTGGGCAGGACTCGACGCTTGGCCTAAATCGAGATCTGAATCAGGCTTACGAAGTCACTCGAGATGAGGAACACCGTACTGATCTGTATGTGAGTAGCTCTTCAGTCAAGGCGGTGATGAATCCGAAACAAACGCTTGAAAAATGGAAAATGGATGTCGAGAAGTACGGGGAAAATAGTCTTGAGGCGTTGAACTCACTGACCGATCTGCTCTTTGGTGCGGTGAACATCTTAAGTGGTCGGGGTTTTGAGGTTGCTGATCAGGTCACACTTCTTCGTGTTTTTGTAAGGCAGTTAAATAGTAAAAATGAGGGGGCTCGAGCGGTCGCAGTCAATGCTGCAATCAAAAACATGACCAATGGTGATAACAGTCCCGAAACTCAAGCGTTGATAGACCGCATTACTCAAATTGCCGGTAGCGATCCTGACAAGGCTCTTGGCATGCTCGTTCTGCTCAGACGCTTGCAAGATCCTCATCCAGAAAGATTGAATTTTGTGCCCTTGGCTTTGGCTGGTGGTGCAATTGCAGCGTTAGGGACAATGCTTCTTACGGCTGCCGCCGGAACAAAAAATCAGGAGAACACACGAGATGCAGTTAATGCGCTAGTTGCGTCTGCCGGTGAGGCGGGTTATAGCGGATCTCAGCAGTTATCCATTTCGGCTGAATTGTGGGCATTAATGCTGGGTACGACCTTCCCGGTCACGCTACTGGACCCAAAATATGGAATATTGACGAATCCAGCCGTAGATACTGACACCCTGCATCCTGTAAGCATCGGCGGTTTCGTGATGCAGCCCTCTTTGCCCACCGACACGGGCGGAAGCCCTGTCGTTGAGACGGGAGACGGTACGTACACGACGCCTATCGTAGAAAACCCTTCGTTGGGGAACGTTTATAGCCTGCCGTGGGGGCAGTCTGCGTCGGAATTTGAGAAGTCTTTGGTTACCCTCCCTTCAGGTGAACGAGTCGCAATTGTAAAAACCAGAGCAAGGGAGTTAGCCGATTCCCTGGGTTGGCCTAAAGACAATTTCCTGACGAAATTGAATGGCAGAGATGTTTATGCTGGATCCGATGGATATTTTTACGCAGTTGACAGTCAGCACGGTAGGTTGGAACAGGTGAATAGCCGAGGGAAACATCAAGGAGAGGTGCAGTTTGATTTGATACCTGTTCCTAAATCTAAAGATGACTCGGGTAAACATGATTTGAGGATGAAGTGATGAATAGTATCAAACTTGTCGAATGCTCAGATTCCGTTATTGCCAGGGGGCAAGTTTTTCGGGTGCCTGCCAGTTGGCCGTATGAGTCAATAGTGGATTTCATGGTGGTCGATATACCAGATGATAGCTTTGGCCATTCACTGGTGGTGGCTTCCGGGAATAAATCAGGCTTGGTATTGGTGCACTTGCCATTGGAAAGCTGCGCATCCGATGAACACGGAATTTCAAGGGAGTGGGTTATTTCGAATTGGGAGAAATGGATATATCCAGACTGCTCAGTTGAAGATGTTTATTTGTTTGATTCGATAGAGGTGCCAACGGAGCTGACAACTCGCTAGACATTCTTTAGAAGAAGCGCAGAAATGCGAAAGAAGTCGGATATGGGACATGGAAATGGCGAGCAGAGTTATTTAAGGAAATAAATCTGCCCTCATTTTTGGATAGCAGGTGGAATCGCCGGGGGAACAGAAATGCGGGTTGAAAGCTTGTTCAATCAGGCCAAAGCCATGGCCAAAGGGCTGTATTTTCATGCGATGGAGGAGCTTGGGTTTCGTCCGGAGCAAGCTTTTGCCTATGCTCAGGATGAGCTGGAACGCTTGATGCGCAAAGACGCACCCGGCCCGAACGCAATTTTGCAAACCGCCATTTATATGGAAGGTAGCCGACATGGTTTGAAGTTGGGGGACAGCCTTTACGCATCAGACATGTTGGATATTTTGACCCTTACGTACGAACAGTGCAGCCCAGAGAGTCTGGTTGAGGCGGGAGCCGATGGCGAGGAACTGAAAGCCGTTCAGGCGGACATGGAAACCGTGCGCAATCTATTTCTTTCTCAACGGAGTAGGGTAAATGGGTTCTTCCACGGGAAATGAAGATTGACCACTGAGGACATTAAAATCGTCCAGGAAATTTTCCAATTGATCGAATCAGGCGTCGTTCATGGTTATGACGCGTTCCGGTACAGTGTCGAATGGGGAGGGAATTATATGGAGTCCGACCTCGCCGTCGAAATACATGGCTCCGAAATTTGGGACGCTGAAACTGATTTCAATCATTCGAAGGTCTATGCGCTTGTAGAAAAACTGCACGAGAACGCAGTCGCGCGTGGCGAGCCTTGGACATGCTTTGTCCTGTCTTCTCGCGAAGGCGAACAAGTAAAGATGAAATTCGATTATCAAACTCGCGACACAATCTAAAAGCAAAATCTACTTCGGATAAAGCGGCGGCAATCCACTATCACCCACCGGATCCTGCACCCGTTCCGCCGCCGGAATCGTTCGAATCGCCCGCCACAAATCCTCACCCTGCCAATGCTGCCCGGTCTCGCTGTACAGCGCGCCGTTCAGCCCATCCAACGCGTCCGATAACGGCACAAACCGCGCGGCCATATCTGCCAGTGTCTCCGGCTGTTGCCGCGCCCACGCATCCAACGCCTGGCGGGTGGCGTGGGGGTCGTTGGCCTGGCTGGCTCGTTTGATGTCGTCTAGCAGGGTGCGTGGGCTCGGGCCGGTTTGGGCGGCGCGGTGGATTGCCGGTTGCCAGCGGGCGCGCCACCAGAGGCCGAAGCCGAGCAGAGTGGTGCAGGCGAGGATCAGGGTGCTGAGTTTCCACCACCACAGGGTGTCGTTGTCGGGCGTACTCGGTTGCAGGGTGCCGGCCGGGGTGTCGATCTGCAGGCTGGGGTTGTTCGCCACTTGCAGGGTGCGCGCGGGCAGGCTGCTGTGTTCGAGGTGGTCTTCGAAGGTGTTCCACCAGACCACGTCGACGGTTGGCAGGTCGATCGCGCCGCTGCGGCTTGGCACCAGGGCTTCGCGTTCTTCGCGGCTGCCGATGATCCCGCGGTCGCTGCTCTGGTTGCTCAGCACCGGTTGGTCGGGGTAGCGGCGCAGGCCGTTGACGTCGGTGGCGGGCAGGGCTGGCAGTTGCGAGCTGGCGAGGCCTTCGACTTTCAGGGTCAGGCTGCGGGTGAGGGAATCGCCGACCTGAGTGTGATCCGGTTCCGGGCTCCAGCTTTCGCTGAGGCTGAGGTTGCGCGCCGGCAGCCATGGTGCATCGACCGGGTAGGTCAGCGGTTTCGGTTTGACCGTCAGCGGAATCGACGCCGAGCTGACGCGCATCAGTTTGCCGGGTTTCGGCCCCGAGGCGTCTGCTGATGGTGCGGTATCGACCAGCGTGGCGCTGAACGTCTGCGGGGCGATTGTCAGCAGACCGCTGTGTTGCGGATAGATCGCGTAGCGCATCTCGATCACGCCGTGGCGCAGGCCATTGATGTCTTTCTCGTAGGTGCGCGTGTCGCCGAGCTGCTCGATGCGCGCATCGGCGATTTGCAGCGGGCTCAGGCTGCTGTCGTCGTACAGCGAAACCGAGTGATAAATGCGCAAAGTCAGGATGGCCTGGGCCTGCACGTAGACGCTGGTCTGGTCGAGGCTGGCTTCGATGAACACCGGATCGAGGCTGTTGTTGTCTTCGCGGTTGTCGCTGGCGATCACCTGCACGGTGATCGGCTGGCTCTGTGCTTCGCCCAGTTGCAGCGGCGGAATCACGACGCTGCCGTTTTCTTTCGGCAGCAGGGTGATGATCCAGCGTGTGGTCGCGCGGTTGTCGCCGTTGAGGGTGTTGAGCTGGTTGACCTGGCGCGTGCCGCGCACTTCGAACAGCGCTTCCAGCGCCGACAGATCGGGCTTGCCGAACTGGGTGACGTCGTCAGTTTCGAGGGTGAGCTCGACCGTCTCGCCGGAGTTCAGGCGACTGCGATCCACGCTGGCGGTCAGCTCGGCCGCCTGAGCGGTGGCCGTGCAGATCAGCAGGGGCAGCAAGAGAGCGGTGAAGCGGGTCATCGATTGTTTTCCTGATCCTGATGTTGTTGCTGTTCGTACCAGAATTTGCGCCTGAGCAGTTCGCCCGGGTCGTCCGGGATCTTGCCCAGCCATTGTTCGAGCGCCTGACGCTGCTCGCCTTCGAGGTTGTTCTCGCTCGGGCGCAGGGTCGGCACCGTGTCGGTTTCCTCTTCCTCGTTGCTGCCGGGGATTTCATTGGGGCCGGGCAGCGGCGGGGCGGTTGGCGGCGGTTCGCTGGCCGACTCGGCCGGTTGCGCCTCGCTCTGGGTTTCACTGCTCACCGCCGGAGGGGGCGCGGTAGTGGGCGATGGCTCATCGCCGGGCAGACTTTGTTCGTTCGGCTGGTTGTCCGGTTCGGGCGGCGGCGGGGCGTTTTTCTGCTTCAGCAGGTTTTCCACCAGCGCCTTGTTGGTCTGCGCCGGACGCAGATCCGGTTGCAGTTCCAGCGCCTGTTCGTAGGCGTCGATTGCTGCTTCCAGCTCACCGCTTTTGGCCAGGGCGTTGCCACGATTGTAGTGGGCGCGGGCATCGCTGCCCTCGGCAAAACGCTGAGCGGCGCCACTGTAGTCGCCGGCCTCGTACAACGCCACCCCTTGCCATTGATGATCGTCAAAATGCTGCGCGGCTTCGGCCGGGCGTTTCTGCTTGAGCAGGTGCAAACCTTGCTGGTCGGGTCGCAACCACAAGTCTTCGAAGTCGAAAGCGTAGCTCGGTTGCGGCAGGCACCACAGCAGCGGCAGGCAGAACAGCCAGCCACGGCGCCCGGCACACGCAGCCAGCAACAGCAACGGCAACAGCAGCCAGTAACCCTGATCGGCCCAAGTATCCAAGCGCACGGTCTGGCCGTCGTCGCGCAGGCTGCGCGGGCCGTTGAGCAGGCCAAGAGCGCCAAGATCAGCTTCGTCAAGACGCGCCGGGTGATACTCGCCGCCCACGCTGTTGAGGAAAGTCGCGAGACCAGGGCTGTCGAGTTGCGGCACGCGGATCGCGCCTTGCTCGTCCTTGAGGAAACTGCCGTCTTCCTGGGCAATCGGCGCACCTTCAGCGGTGCCGATGCCGAGCATCAGCAGTTGCGTGGACTCGCCATTGAGCGCACGGCGAATGCCGCGCCGTTCCTCTTCATTGAGCGACGAACCGATCAACAGAATCCGTCCCTGTCCCAGCGCACCTTGCTTGAGCAACGCCAGCGCCTCGTCCACGGCCAGATCGGCGCGGTGGCCGGCTTCCGGCATCAGCGATGGCTTGAGCGCGTCGAGCAGGTTGCGACTGGTTGCCAGATCATCCGACAGCGGCACCAGCGTGTGCGCGCTGCCGGCATAAACGACGATGGCGGTCTGCGCATCGCTGCGCGCCTGCAACAGGTCGAACAGCTTGCGCCGCGCCTGTTCCAGACGCGTCGGCGGCGAGTCGGTGGCGAGCATCTCCGGGGTCAGTTCGAGCACGACTACCAGCGGATCGGCGGGTTTCTGGCTGGTCTGTTCGACGCGCTCCCAGCTCGGCCCGAGCAAGGCCAGAATGGTCAGCAACCACGCCACGCCTAGGGCGATCCACGGCAGTTTGCTCTGGCGACCGCTGCCGCCACTGAGCAGCGCAGCGTGAAATGCCGGCGGCAGAATCATCTGCCAGCGCCCGGCGCGTTTCTGCCGGTGCCAGAGTTGCCAGAGCAGCCAGCCGAGCAGCGGCAACAGCAGCAGCCACCAAGGGCGGAACCAGTGCGGCCAGAGCGCGATCATCGGCGCCTCCGCAGGCGCAAACGCTGCAAGCGCTCACGCCAGTCCGGCAGCGGACTTTGTAAATACAGTTGTTTGGTAAACAGGCGTAGCAGCGGATTGTCCGGCCACAGTTCGCGGACGACCAGCAACAGACTCAACCACAGCGCCAGCGCCAGCGGCCAGTGATACAAGGCTTGCGCCGGGCGTGCCTGAGTCGGTTGCTGAGTCACCGGTTCGAGCTGATCGAGGGTGTCCTTGATCGCTTGCAGCTCTTTGCCGTCATGGGCGCGGAAGTACTGGCCGCCGGTGATTTCGGCGATGGCCTTGAGTGCCGGCTCATCCAGATCGAGGCTCGGATTGACCCCGAGCAGGCCGGTCGAGCCGCTGTCCTCGGGATTGGCGCCGATGCCGATCGGATAGATTCTGACGCCTTCGCTGGCGGCCAGTTTTGCGGCGGTCAGCGGATTGATTTCGCCGCCGTTGTTGGCGCCGTCGGTGACCAGAATCAGCACGCGACTTTGCGCCGGGCGCAGACGCAGGCGTTTCAGGGCCAGACCGATGGCATCGCCGATCGCGGTGTTTTTGCCAGCGATGCCGATCCGCGCCTCGTCGAGCCAGACGCGCACGGTGCGCCGATCGAAGGTCAGCGGCGCTTGCAGGTAGGCCTGACTGCCGAACAGGATCAGACCGACGCGATCGCCGTCGCGGCTTTCGAGGAAATCGCCGAGCAAGTGCTGCACCAGCGACAGACGACTGACTTCTTCGTCCTGCCATTGCATGTCGGGAAAATCCATCGAACCGGACACGTCCACCGCCACCAGCAGATCACGGCCACTGGCGGCAATCGGCAGCGGTTCGCCGAGCCATTGCGGGCGCGCGGCGGCGATCAGCAAGATCAGCCACAGCAAGATAAACGGCGCCTGCTGCCGCCACGCCGGCAAGTTGGCGCGGGCGCGGCGGCGGGCGAGGCCTTCGAGGTCGGCGAGGAAACTGACTTTCAATGCCGGCTCGCCGCTGTCGGCCACCGGCAGGATCAGACGCATCAGCCACGGCAGCGGCAACAGCACAAAGATCCAAGGCCAGGCGAACTCAAACATGTTTGCGAATCCACGTGTCGACCGCTTGGGTCAGGCCGGCGATGGCTTTGTCGTCGAGTTTGCATTCCGGTTTGTACGCGCCTTCAACCAGCACCATCCAGCGCGTCAGGCCGGCAGCGGGGCAGCGGTTATCGAGGAAGGCCAGCCATTTGCGGCCGTTGAGGGTGTGGCTCTGGCTGTACGGATAGTGGTTGCGGCACAGGCGTTTGAGCAGGCCGTTGAGTTGTTGCAGCCAAGCGCCGGCTGGTGCACCGTCGTAGGGTTTGGGCATTTGCGCCAGTTCGGCGAGCGCGGCGATGCGCACCGGATCCAGCGGCTGCTCGGCGCGCACCACCGGGCGTTTCTTCATCGGAATGAAGCGGCGCAGCTTCCACACGGCAAAACCCAGCAGCGGCAACAGCAGAAGCAGCAGCCACCAGCCGGGCGCCGGCGGCCAGAAGGCGATCGGCGGCGGCGAGATCAGCGGTTGCAGTTGTTCGAGGCCGTTCATCGACCTTTCCCCGGACGCTGCGGGTTAAGGAACTCGCGCATCTGCTCGACCATTTCGCTCTGCGTGCTCAGCGGCATCAGCAACACCCGCAGCTTTTGTGCGAGCAGCTCCCAGCGAGCGATGCGCGCTTCGGCCTGGGCGCGGTAGGTCTGGCGCAGGTCGAAGTTCAGCGTGTCGATCTCCAGTTGCGCGCCACGTTCGGCGAAGCGCAGCAGGCCGGCGGCGGGCAGGGCGTGATCGAGTGGATCGGACAGCGGCAACATCAGGAGATCACAATGCCGCGCCAGCAGACTCAATTGCTGCTCGGCGCTGTCGGACAACGCGCGCTCATCGCAAATAACGATGGCCAGACTGCCCGGGCGCAGCACTTCCCGCGCGCGGCGAAGGGCCACGCCGAAGGCATCGCGATCCGGCTCGCGCTCGCTGTGCAGCGACTGATTGACCTTGACCAGCCGGTTGAGCAATTGCAGCAGGCTCTGCTTGCTCCGGCGAGGCTTGATTTCGTAGTGCTCGTTGTCGCCGAACACCAATCCGCCGACGCGGTCGTTGTGCCCCAGCGCGGCCCAGCCGATCAACGCCGCGACCTGCGCCGCCAGCACCGACTTGAACATCAGCCCCGAGCCGAAAAACAACCGCGTGCTTTGCTCGACCATGATGAAAATCGGTCGCTCGCGCTCTTCGTGGAACAGCTTGGTATGCGGCTCCTGCGTGCGCGCGGTGACGCGCCAGTCGATGGTGCGCACGTCGTCACCGGCCTGATAGACCCGCACCTGATCGAAGTCGACGCCACGGCCACGGAATTTCGAATGATGCAGGCCGATCAGCGGGCTGCGCTGACTCGGCGTAGAAAACAGTTGCACCTCGCGCACGCGGTGACGCATCTCGATCAGCTCGGCGAGGCTGATGCGGATACCGGGTTCGGAGGGCAGGGCGGCGTTCATGGGGGTCAAGCGACGGCGACGACGTCGAGAATCCGCTGCACCACGCGATCCTGATCGATGCCAGCGGCTTCGGCTTCGAACGACAGAATGATGCGGTGGCGCAACACGTCGAACAGCACGGCCTGAATGTCTTCCGGGCTAACGAAGTCGCGACCGGCCAGCCAAGCGTGGGCGCGGGCGCAGCGATCGAGGGCAATCGAACCGCGCGGACTGGCACCGTAAGCGATCCATTCGGCCATTTCCGGATCAAACTTGGCCGGGTTGCGCGTGGCCATGACCAGTTGCACCAGGTATTCCTCCACGGCGTCGGCCATGTACAAACCAAGGATTTCCTTGCGCGCGGCGAAAATCGCCTGCTGGCTGACCCGGCGCTCGGGCTTGGTCTCGCCGTTCAACGCCTCGCCACGCGCCTGCTGGAGGATGCGCCGTTCGACAGCGGCGTCGGGGAAGCCGATCTTGACGTGCATGAGGAAACGGTCGAGCTGGGCTTCCGGCAACGGATAGGTGCCTTCCTGTTCGATCGGGTTCTGCGTGGCCATCACCAGAAACAGCGGCGACAGCTCATAGGTGCTGCGCCCGACGCTGACCTGACGCTCGGCCATCGCTTCGAGCAAGGCCGATTGCACCTTGGCCGGCGCGCGGTTGATTTCGTCGGCGAGCACCAGGTTGTGAAAGATCGGCCCTTGCTGGAACACGAAACTGCCGGTTTCCGGACGGTAGATTTCGGTGCCGGTGATGTCAGCCGGCAGCAGGTCGGGGGTGAACTGAATTCGATGGAACTGGGCTTCGATGCCCTCGGCGAGTTCTTTGATCGCTTTGGTCTTGGCCAGACCGGGAGCGCCCTCGACCAGCATATGGCCGTCGGCGAGCAGGGCGATGAGCAAACGCTCGATGAGTTTTTCCTGGCCGAGAATCTGCGTTGAAAGAAAGGTTCGCAGCGCCAGCAGCGCTTCACGATGTTCCATCGGTGACTGTTCCTGGAAAGGGGGTGGCCGGGGCGTTCGGATAACGCCGGGGCTGGGGGCGTTACTTTAATCCATCGTGGGGGGCGGCGACTAACGGCATTTGCGCGATTTGTCAGTATCGGCCCTCGTTTGCACTGCGTGGGGCCGTTTCTGGACGTTTTTGCGATTCAGGTCTGCGTGTGCAAGCTGTGCAATATGACCTTGATGGCGGGGCGCTCAAGCAGTTCGAACCATTTGCCTTCATCAACGATGGCGCCTTGCTGCATGACGAGCACGCGGTCAAAACGATGGAGATGTTCAACATCATGGGTGACACATATAAGGCCCTGTCCAGCGAATGTCTTGAATAGCAAATCCCACACTGGTGTAGCGAGTTTCGGTTCAATCGAAGCACTCGGCTCATCAAACAGATTGAATTTGCCCGGTCGATTCAGAAGTCGCAGCAACGAAAGCCGCTTCGCTTCACCTCCGGAGATATTGGTGGCGTTTTCAGCGATGTGACCTCGGCCAATGATTTCATCAAGCTGGAGGCATTGAATTGCCTCGTTCAATGTTTTCGACTGCTCAACACCGAAAAGTACGGACTGTTCAAAACTTCCTTCCAAGAACTGCGGAGACTGGGGGCTGTAACGCACCGTTTCCAGATGAACGCGAGCATTTAAGCGATCTATGCACAGCTCGTCGATGAACAGCCGGGGCCGCACCGAAAAATCCAGTCCTGCCAGCGCTTCGAGTAACGTCGATTTGCCAGCGCCGCTGGGCCCGATGATCGCAACGGATTGGCCCTGTCGGAAGCTGATCTGGCTGGCAATTGATAGCTGCGCAACACCGTTATGGGTGATCTCGCAGGGCTCGAGCCGTAATGTTGATAGGTTATGCAACGCATCAGAGTCATTGCGGCGATCGTTATCGAAGTCAGCAGTTGCAAGTAATTCTTTGAGTCGCCGTTGATCAGCCGAAAATTGATCCAGCACCCGATAGCCTTCGGTCAGCGCCGATACATTCAACAGGAACGTACCAGCAATAGAGGAAATGGCCACCAACTGACCGACGCTGATACTTGCTTGTCCGGACGTCTGATCCATGACTCCCCAAGCCAACAAACCGCCGGTGGACAGGCTGATAAACAAAATCTTCGCCGCGCTCAACAGTCCGCCCGAGCCTGCTACGGTCACCGCAGCATTGGCGTAGCGCTCAAACGCTCGGTTCAAGAGTTGCAGGGCCGTGCGTTCGGCGCGTTCCAGTTTTATCGATTTACCAGCCCTCAAAGTATTGACCAAGGTTGCACTCAGCTCATCCTCCTGGTCATTAACAGCATCGATGTGTTTTCTGCGCCATTGAATGATCCGGTGAGTTGCATAGAGATAACAGCCACCGAGGCCAGCTAGCGCGCAGAAAACCCAGGCTCCGCCCATATACCAGAATGCGCCGGCCACAATAAGAAATTCCAGGCACAGGGGAAAACCCGTAGTGACGAAGAACATCAGCAACTGTTCGTGGGCAGTGATTCCGCGCTCGACCGACTTGATGAAGTGTCCTACTCGCCACGTGCCAAACTGGGAAAAATCCTTGCCCATCAACCGCGCCATCCAATTGATGGAAGCATCCATGACAATTCGCTGGACGAGCTTTGAGAGCAGCAGCGTTTGCAGGGGGGTGGTCATCGACTGAATGCAACCGGCCAGCGTAAAAGCTGCGGTGAAAAAAAGCAGCGTACGCAGCGTTGTGTGATCGGCATCGTTTAGTGAATCGACGATCTTGCCCAATAACAAAGGAGGGGCCAGGGCCAGGATTTTCAGGGTGATGGTCGCGCCTATTGTCATCACCAGCAGGAGTCGATGTTTCTCGCAGGCTGTTCTTATAAATGTCTGCATGAGTATGGGCCTGTGGTCGTTTTGGATCACGCCGTTGGCGTGCTCCTGGTGCCGAGCAAAATGTGCTGAGGAGCTACGGGTTGGCCATTTCTGATTATGTTGAATCGGTCGAGACCCGGGATATAAGTCTGGGTAACTACGTTGGTCCCCGGGTACTCCATGACTGTTCTGAACAATAGGACTTTGTTCATACCGCTCAGGTTTTTTCGGAGCAAGGCAAGTTGTTCAGGAACAGAGAGTGCAAGCAGGCTTTTTGGCGGCGCCAGGGTATTGAGTTTCAAGTTTTTAACGGGTGCAAAGTCTATCAGCTGTTTCAGTTTCTCGGATTGACAAAGCACATCAAGTACCTTTCGGTCCGCGATTTCATCGTTGGCGTCGTATAAGGCGTTTGATTGGAATTGCTCCGTTACCGCTCTTTGGATGGCGATAAATATGTCCAAAGAACAGCCGGAGCCGATTGCGGATATATGTCGGTCGCCGGGGCCGGTTCGTGGGAATGCAACCGCCAGATAAACTTCTGACTCGTCTTTGATAATGATGATCTGCAAAGCTTCGGCAGCCCGTAGCGCGTATGAGTTGTTGAACAGGGCTTGCGCAAGCAGGGGCGCCGACGGTGAGTAGAGATCTATCGCAGGTATCAGTCTGCAGACGGCCATGAAAAACCGGGACAACAGGTGTCGCTCAATCAGTTCCAGGGTACCGTGCAGCAGTGCTTCTGATTTCGTGCAGCCGAAAGCAGTTCCTGAGTTAGAGGCGTAGCGATTTAAAAAGCGCGTCGGTTGACTCGTTGTTTTACGTTCATCTTTGACCGGATACAGCAGGGCGCATGGCACAAAAAGCCCGGCGCAGCCGTCGAGTGCTGCAAGCTGCAGACACTGTAGAGGCTCGATGTTTTTTCGCAGACTTGTGAAAATGCCGTCCGACTCGACCCCGTTCTGCGAAGCGATGTCACTGCAACCAAGCGTTGTGCAAAATGGCGGCTCGGCGTGAAACATCGCGTAGTGCTCAAGGCTTTCAGCAAGTGCACCTACAAGCGCGTCGGGACCTTTGCCTGCGCCTGATTCAATCAGCGTGTCGTATTCGTTATAGAGTTCGGCAGTAGCGACCAGATTACCGTCATCGACATAGCGCACTCGCGCTTTCAAACCCAGTGTCTGAATAACATTGTTTATTCGGACAAACGCTTCGCTGGATGAAATCTCACGCTCTGACATGGTGAGCCTCGTAGGCTTGAATGCCGAAAGATCGACTTTCGGCATTTTCAGGATTGGCTGATCGGGAGGCCGAGTCAGCGGGTCAGTGAGGCGAAGAAGTCCAGTTCCGTCGCCAGGAAACCTTCAAAGTGGCCCGAGCCATAAGGCAAATCCTCGAAGGTGTTTATTTCAGAACGTTTTCTACCCATTACATATGACTCCATTGAATATCACGTTGTCGGCACTTTTTTGTGCGCCGAGCTTGCATGTTTTTTTGCAAGCGCAACGAGTAATAACAAGGGAGGGGTGGGCCCGCAATCAGACGGCTTCCGATGATTGCGTAGGGCACTTCTTGAGGAGTAGTAGGATCGAGCTTCGTGCTGTTAAACACAGCGGCGTTCTATGCGGAAAATTAGCGCGAATTATGGTTTTCAGGTGTTTAGAGCTTGTAGAGGTATCGATCAGCGTGGAATTAATGACGATGGCATAAGGGGCGATCAAATGCCGTCGTCATTTATCTTGTCATGCGAGCCGACCTGGTTATTCCAGATTAATTACAAAAGTTCCTGTCCCATCGAGAATATTCTTCAAGGTCTCAACAACCTCTTCCATATCCGCCATATCCGGGTTGAAAGCGATCTCCAGCACATCATCCCCATTCAACGCATCGGCATCCGCCGCAGCAATCTCGATCTTCAGCAGTTCCGACGTCAGCGTGACCTTCACGCCGTCAAGCGTCGACGGCTCGCCATCCAGGGTGATCTCCAGCTCATCCTCATCCGGATAACGGCTCATCAGGAACATCTCACCCTTGTCGCTGTGGCAGCAGAGCATGGCCATGTTGTCTTCTTCGTCGTCGCACGGGTTGACGATCAGTAGGGCGGTGGTCATTTGCATGGGTGAAATCCTGGGCAGTGGCGGCGGTGAATCTGTTCGAAGGCGCGATTTTGCCAGTCTCTGCTCGTTCGCGCTGCCTGCATCGGCAAAAAGTCGCAAAGCAGGACATTTCCGTCGCCCGGTTCCGAGTAGCGAGAAGGGAAAATCCGACGCCAGCGTAAGGCAATTACCGGATGCGCAAAATCCACCCGAAATTGCGATTTTTCGCTTGTGATCGCCACCGTTTTGCCGTTAGTTTCGCCGCTCTTGCGCAACGGAGTGCGTTACCAAAACCCCGAAAAAGGACCTTTGCCATGACTCAATATTTCGAACGCGCCGAAGAAATTCGCCACCTGTCTGACGAACAGATCGAGGAGATCTACAAGCGCTATCTGGAAGGTGAGAAAACTTCGCAGCTGATGGAGCAATTCCAGATTCCTTCCACGGTGCGCAGTCTGCTAAAAGTTCTGCCACCGATCGTCAGCACAGACCTCACCTGTCCTTACTGTGAACTGCCGATGTGGATGCGCCGCTACGCCAGGGGAACTCCGCTTTCGTTGCGCAGTGCATTCAAATGCGTCCGCTGTGAGCACCAGCACAGTGTCCCCGGCGCCAATGGCCGCCACGCAGCGTGCAACTGCACAGAATGTTTCAAGGTTCGCCAGCAACAAATGGCCGCCCGGGCAGCGCGGGACCGTCTGGAGTTGCAGGCCAGATATGGCGCGCAACTCCCTGCAGTGCCTTACGCCAATCTGGGCTTTGTGCAGAAGTTGACGTTGCTTGCCTTGCTCGATGATGGCTACGGCGCAAACGTTGAATGGATTGCGCCGTTGAACGCGCCATCCCGAGAGGAGCTGCTCGCCCTGACCTTCGAGGCGCGGGAAGAGTTGCTCAAAGACCTGCACGAAGCCGGGGTGCTGGCGGTTTCCACCGAATCCGATATCAACGCCTTCGATCGCAGCGAGGGTTGCAGTATTCGCGAGTACAGCGCCGTGCGCTGGCTGCCCAACGTCACGCTGGATGGCGCGGCGCGCAGTAACCGAGAGAATCTGTATCTGGCGCTGTATCAGGAATTGTCGGGCAGCGTAAAGGCTGCCTGGAAGAGCGAAATCTATTCGCTGGTCTTCAGTCTCGCCCGCGAAGAGTCGCTTCAATACATTCGTGTGCTGGCCAGTGAGGTGGATTTCGCCTTCACGGCCGAAGCCCGTGCCGATGAGGTGGTCGGGCAGTTGTTGCAGGACTTCTCGGTGAGTCAGTTGTATTACTTCGCCCGCTTGGCGGTACGAAACGCCGCGCACTTTTATGCCACCGGCAATTCCAAAGGGCGCAGTCACGCCTCCAACACCATTCCGCGCAACATGCTGGGCACGGCGCAGGACGCGCTCGTCCGTAACTGGCGCAAGAACGGCCATCGTGATGCGCGGGTGCCGCAGACAGCCTTGCAGCGACTGCTTTACGACGTAGTGCTGAAGGACAGCGGCGCCGGATTCTCAAAGTCGCCGGGCATGTACTGGCGCGACGAACTGGTTCCGCAATTCTTCAGCGCCGTAGCGTTCGACAGCGACTTGCTGGGCAATCTGCGCCTGTTCTGCCGCGAATGCGATTCGAGCAACATTGACGCCAGCATGGACAAGCAGATCCTGCAGACGATGTGCTACGACTGCGCCACGGTGAGCAAATTCAGAGCCTTTGAGGAACTGCCGGACTGATCCGCGTCAACCGCCAGCGCTGGACCGGATGCCACGCTCAGGGTCGATAACAGGGCCTTGGGCGTTTTCGTTTCCGGATATGTAACGTTCCCAAGGATTGTCCTGGCACGAAAGTCCCGTGAAACCGGGGTGTCGAGCCTGCATTTAAGCTCACGCCTGCTAGTGTTGAAGCAGGCGAAACCCTGCATTTACGTGCCAATGACCGAATATGTCGCAGCACCGCAAGCAGACACATTGTCGCACCCATTAAGCTGCGCAACGGATGAGCACCCGGAAAGGCATTGTCGGCAGTGCTGGCAGTCGCTTTTGCAGATGCTCATTCATGGAAGGTGAATGTGACCTGAGTGTCCCGTCCAGCTTCACCCACCTGTCTCCCTGTTTCCTCTGCCCGAGAATCAGGAACAGGGCGACACCAGCCCCGAAAGGGGTGTTGCACGCGACGCTTTCCATCAATAACAAGCTTAAGCGGAGTACCACAGATGGCGTTCTTCACCGCAGCCAGCAAAGCCGACTTCCAGCACCAACTGCAAGCGGCACTGGCGCAGCACATCAGTGAACAGGCACTGCCACAAGTGGCGCTGTTCGCTGAACAATTCTTCGGCATCATTTCCCTGGACGAGCTGACTCAACGTCGTCTCTCCGACCTCGCTGGCTGTACTCTCTCTGCGTGGCGCCTGCTTGAGCGCTTCGATCACGCGCAACCGCAAGTGCGTGTCTACAACCCCGATTACGAACGCCACGGCTGGCAGTCGACCCACACCGCGGTCGAAGTGCTGCACCACGACCTGCCATTTCTGGTCGACTCGGTGCGTACCGAGCTGAACCGTCGCGGCTACAGCATTCACACCCTGCAGACCACCGTGCTCAGCGTGCGTCGTGGCAGCAAGGGCGAATTGCTGGAAATCCTGCCAAAAGGCAGCACCGGCGAAGGCGTGCTGCACGAATCGCTGATGTACCTGGAAATCGACCGTTGCGCCAACGCGGCCGAGCTGAATGTGCTGAGCAAAGAGCTTGAGCAGGTGCTAGGTGAAGTGCGCGTCGCCGTTGCTGACTTCGAGCCGATGAAAGCCAAGGTGCAGGACATCCTCACCCAGCTCGACAACAGCGCCTATCCGGTCGATGCCGACGAAAAGAACGAAATCAAGAGCTTCCTGGAATGGCTGGTGGGCAACCACTTCACCTTCCTCGGCTACGAAGAGTTCGTGGTCACCGATCAGGCCGATGGCGGCCACATCGAGTACGACCGGAACTCCTTCCTCGGCCTGACGAAACTGCTGCGCACCGGCCTGACCTACGAAGACCTGCGCATCGAAGACTACGCCGTGTCCTATCTGCGCGAACCGACCCTGCTGTCGTTCGCCAAGGCTGCGCACCCGAGCCGTGTGCACCGTCCGGCTTACCCGGACTACGTGTCGATCCGTGAAATCGACGCCGACGGCAAAGTCATCAAGGAACACCGCTTCATGGGCCTGTACACCTCGTCGGTGTACGGCGAGAGCGTGCGGGTCATCCCGTTCATCCGCCGCAAGGTCGAAGAAATCGAGCGCCGCTCCGGCTTCCAGTCCAAGGCTCACCTGGGCAAGGAACTGGCACAGGTCCTCGAAGTGCTGCCGCGTGACGACCTGTTCCAGACCCCGGTCGACGAACTGTTCACCACCGTGATGTCGATCGTGCAGATCCAGGAACGCAACAAGATCCGCGTGTTCCTGCGCAAAGACCCGTACGGTCGCTTCTGCTACTGCCTGGCCTACGTGCCGCGCGACATCTATTCCACCGAAGTTCGCCAGAAGATCCAGCAAGTGCTGATGGAGCGCCTGAAGGCGTCCGATTGCGAATTCTGGACCTTCTTCTCGGAATCCGTGCTGGCCCGCGTGCAGTTGATCCTGCGCGTCGATCCGAAGAACCGTCTCGACATCGACCCGCTGCTGCTGGAAAAAGAAGTGGTTCAGGCCTGCCGCAGCTGGCAGGACGATTACGCCGCACTGACCGTCGAAAGCTTCGGCGAAGCCCACGGCACCAACGTGCTGGCCGACTTCCCGAAAGGCTTCCCGGCCGGTTACCGCGAGCGTTTCGCCGCGCATTCGGCCGTGGTCGACATGCAGCACCTGCTGAGCCTCAACGAAAAAAATCCGCTGGTGATGAGCTTCTATCAGCCGCTCGGTCAGGTCTCCGGCCAGCGCGAGCTGCATTGCAAGCTGTATCACGCCGACACGCCGCTGGCGCTGTCCGACGTCTTGCCAATTCTGGAAAACCTCGGCCTGCGTGTACTGGGTGAATTCCCGTACCGCCTGCGCCACACCAACGGCCGCGAATTCTGGATTCACGATTTCGCCTTCACCGCCGCTGAAGGTCTGGACCTCGACATCCAGCAACTCAACGACACGCTGCAGGACGCGTTCGTGCACATCGTGCGCGGCGATGCCGAGAATGATGCGTTCAACCGTCTGGTGCTGACCGCCGGTCTGCCATGGCGCGACGTCGCGCTGCTGCGTGCCTACGCCCGTTACCTGAAGCAGATTCGTCTGGGCTTCGACCTGGGTTACATCGCCAGCACCCTGAACAACCACACCGACATCGCTCGCGAGCTGACCCGGTTGTTCAAGACCCGTTTCTACCTGGCACGCAAGCTCGGCAGCGATGATCTGGAAGACAAGCAGCTGCGTCTGGAACAAGCGATTCTGACTGCACTGGACGATGTTCAGGTGCTCAACGAAGACCGCATCCTGCGTCGTTACCTCGACCTGATCAAAGCCACCCTGCGCACCAACTTCTATCAGACTGACGCCAACGGCCAGAACAAGTCGTACTTCAGCTTCAAGTTCAACCCGCATGCGATCCCTGAGCTGCCCAAGCCAGTGCCGAAGTTTGAAATCTTCGTCTACTCGCCACGCGTCGAAGGCGTGCACCTGCGCTTCGGCAACGTTGCTCGTGGTGGCCTGCGCTGGTCTGACCGTGAAGAAGACTTCCGTACCGAAGTGCTCGGCCTGGTAAAAGCCCAGCAAGTGAAGAACTCGGTCATCGTGCCGGTGGGTGCGAAGGGCGGCTTCCTGCCGCGTCGCCTGCCACTGGGCGGCAGCCGTGACGAGATCGCGGCCGAGGGCATCGCCTGCTACCGCATCTTCATTTCCGGTCTGTTGGACATCACCGACAACCTGAAGGACGGCGCCCTGGTACCGCCGGTCAACGTCGTGCGTCATGACGATGATGACCCGTACCTGGTGGTCGCGGCGGACAAGGGCACTGCGACCTTCTCCGACATCGCCAACGGCATCGCCATCGACTACGGCTTCTGGCTGGGTGACGCGTTTGCCTCCGGTGGTTCGGCCGGTTACGACCACAAGAAAATGGGCATCACCGCCAAGGGCGCGTGGGTCGGCGTACAGCGCCACTTCCGCGAGCGCGGCATCAATGTTCAGGAAGACAGCATCACCGTGGTTGGCGTCGGCGACATGGCCGGCGACGTGTTCGGTAACGGCCTGTTGATGTCCGACAAGCTGCAACTGGTCGCTGCGTTCAACCACATGCACATCTTCATCGACCCTAACCCGAACCCGGCGACCAGTTTCGTCGAGCGTCAGCGTCTGTTCGACCTGCCGCGTTCGGCCTGGACCGACTACGACACCAGCATCATGTCCGAAGGTGGCGGTATCTTCTCGCGCAGCGCGAAGAGCATCGCGATCTCGCCGCAGATGAAAGAACGCTTCGACATCCAGGCTGACAAGCTGACCCCGACCGAACTGCTCAATGCCTTGCTCAAGGCGCCGGTGGATCTGTTGTGGAACGGCGGTATCGGCACCTACGTCAAGGCCAGCACCGAAAGCCACGCCGATGTCGGCGACAAGGCCAACGATGCACTGCGCGTCAACGGCAACGAGCTGCGCTGCAAAGTCGTGGGCGAGGGCGGTAACCTCGGCATGACCCAACTGGGTCGTGTGGAATTCGGTCTCAATGGCGGCGGTTCCAACACCGACTTCATCGACAACGCCGGTGGCGTGGACTGCTCCGACCACGAAGTGAACATCAAGATCCTGCTGAACGAAGTGGTTCAGGCCGGTGACATGACCGACAAGCAACGCAACCAGTTGCTCGCGAGCATGACCGACGAAGTCGGCAATCTGGTGCTGGGCAACAACTACAAGCAGACTCAGGCCCTGTCCCTGGCGGCGCGCCGTGCTTACGCGCGCATCGCTGAGTACAAGCGTCTGATGAGCGATCTGGAAGGCCGTGGCAAGCTGGACCGTGCCATCGAGTTCCTGCCGACCGAAGAGCAACTGACCGAG
This sequence comes from Pseudomonas sp. 1L-E-NC-VB-C3, assembly GCF_057291535.1. Taxonomy (NCBI): domain Bacteria; kingdom Pseudomonadati; phylum Pseudomonadota; class Gammaproteobacteria; order Pseudomonadales; family Pseudomonadaceae; genus Pseudomonas; species Pseudomonas sp. 1L-E-NC-VB-C3. The sequence goes on from NZ_JBXAWD010000002.1 coordinate 78,532, forward strand.
CGCGTCGCTGAGGGCCACGGCCTGACCCGTCCTGAGCTGTCGGTGCTGATTTCCTACAGCAAGATCGACCTGAAAGAGCAGCTGCTGGGCTCGCTGGTGCCGGACGACGACTACCTGACCCGCGACATGGAAACGGCGTTCCCGCCGACCCTGGTCAGCAAGTTCTCCGAAGCCATGCGTCGCCACCGTCTGAAGCGCGAGATCGTCAGCACGCAGATCGCCAACGATCTGGTCAACCACATGGGCATCACTTTCGTGCAGCGACTCAAAGAGTCGACCGGCATGAGCCCGGCAAACGTGGCTGGCGCTTACGTGATCGTGCGCGACATCTTCCACCTCCCGCACTGGTTCCGTCAGATCGAAGCGCTGGACTACCAGGTTTCCGCTGACGTGCAGCTGGAGCTGATGGACGAGCTGATGCGTCTGGGCCGTCGCGCCACGCGCTGGTTCCTGCGTGCCCGCCGCAACGAGCAGAACGCTGCCCGTGACGTCGCGCATTTCGGTCCGCACCTGAAAGAACTGGGCCTGAAACTCGACGAGCTGCTCAGCGGCGAAATCCGCGAGAACTGGCAGTCGCGTTATCAAGCGTACGTCGAAGCCGGTGTGCCGGAACTGCTGGCGCGTATGGTTGCGGGCACTTCGCACCTGTACACGCTGCTGCCGATCATCGAAGCCGCAGACGTCACCGGGCAGAACCCGGCCGAAGTGGCCAAGGCCTACTTCGCCGTCGGCTCTGCGCTGGACATCACCTGGTACCTGCAACAGATCAGCGCTCTGCCGGTTGAAAACAACTGGCAGGCTCTGGCCCGTGAAGCGTTCCGTGATGACGTCGACTGGCAGCAACGGGCGATCACCATCTCCGTCCTGCAACAGGGCGACGGCTCGCAGGACGTGGAAGCACGCCTGGCGCTGTGGATGGCCCAGCACGAAAGCATGATCGAACGCTGGCGCGCCATGCTGGTGGAAATCCGTGCTGCGAGCGGTACGGACTACGCCATGTACGCGGTGGCCAACCGTGAGCTGCTGGATCTGGCGTTGAGTGGGCAAGCGATCGTGCCTGCGATCACTGCGAATGCCGAGCTTGAACTGGCGTAAGTAGTGGCTGAATGAAGAAGCCCCGCTCTCGAAAGAGGCGGGGCTTTTTCTTGTCTGTCATTCAGAACGTATCGGCGCAGCGAAAGGCGAAGCTACCGACGCCGTCCGTACGGGGCAGGGATGTTCCGGCTACGACAATCTGATTGTCCTGAATGGCAAGGCCTCCCGCCATGTCGAGCACGCCGGTCAGATTGATGACCAGCACACCGTCGTCGGCAAAATCGCGATCTGGATAGCCGTCCGATTTGAACTGGGCAATGACGATTTCCGAGTCTTGTTCGCCGTGGGTGCTGGAAAGCACGACGATGTGTCCGTCCCTCAGCGTGCCAGCAGTCCATTGGATGCCGAAAAGGGCTTTTGGATAGGACGTCAGGACAGGCCTCCCTTCATTGAAGTCGATGGCGTATTTCCCGTTCCTGTCGACACAAACCAGGACGCCCTGGTGAACAAAATCCTTCGAGGTGGCGCTACCGATGCCAAGGATGTTGCCACCAGGCATTTCGACCAGTTGGTTGATCTGACTGAGCTTGTCCAGGCGGTCGAACAGGGCAAAACCGTTATCGCCAAAGCTGCTGACAGGCTTACCTGTGGCGTCGAAGAGGGCGATCATTGCGCGGTAGCGGTTTTCACGTGAAACGTAACCTGCGATGGCGAATTTGCCGTCCTGGAGCCGGATCAGTGAGCCAGCCCACGTGAAGTTGGCCAGGTATCGAATCACGACGTAACCCTTTCCCTGGCCAAACGCAGTGTCCAGAGCCCCGTTGCTTTGCAGTCTGATCAAAAGACCGCATTGGTCATTGGGGGAATATCGATGGTTGCTCAACACCATCAGTTTTCCGTCGTCCAGTTCAATGGCATGGCCACTGTAATCGGATGCCGTAGTGCGTTTTTGCCCAAGTTCGATCTCGGACGACGTGAGCGCGGGCACCGGAATCGGATCAACGAAGACTACGCCGTTGACGCCAAATGCGGTCTCGGGCGTTCCGTCATTGCGAAACATTGCCAGGCAGCGTTGTGGCTGTGCGTATTCGTGTAGATAAAAGGCACCCTGAAGCAACAGATTTCCGTTCTTGAGGATGCTGATGCTGCCACCCGTGGATTTATAGCCTGGAGCGAAAACCCCGCTGGCTACGCCATCCCGGGCAAACGAAGTGTCCTGTGTGCCATCAGGCTTCAATCGCACAATGGCGAACTTGTTGCCCGGACTTGCGGCGATCAGCAGCTTGCCGTCCGCCGCGACGGCAACTGCGTTGGCGAAGCCGTTTTCCTGATCGGGATATTTAAACCAGGTGAGGCCATTTTTATCGGGGCCGAAAGTGGGGTCCAGATTATGCACAGCGGTGTCTTTTACTTCAGTCATGGTCTGCTCCTCGAATACGCTGTTTTTGCGTAAAGCGATCAGTCGATAGGGACCGGCAAATCAACGCAGTGCTGGTATTTGGGGAGCTTTCGGTCGCGCTGTCCACTGTCAGACCTGACAGTGGACAGCGGCGGATGATTGTGGATTTGGAAGACGGGATGGCCTGTCTTGCCGGGGATTTAATGTCTGAGGGATTTTGTGGTGTCTGGTCTGGCGCCTTCGCGAGCAGGCTCGCTCCCACGGTTGATCGCATTCCAAATGTGATCAGGCAGCCATCAGTTTTCCAGCGGGATCAGCACCTGCTCGTTCGGGGCCATCACCATGAACACCAGCAACCTGGCAGGCTTGGTTGAGCTGGCGTTTTTCGACACCAGATGCTCGGAGCCGGCCGGCTCGTACCAGTACTGGCCCTTTTTGTAAGTGATCGCCTGTTCGCCTTTGACTTGGGAAATCACTTCGCCGTCGAGCACGTAAGCCATCGCCGTGCCTTCGTGTTTATGGGCGATCGAGGATTGCCCGGGCTGGTAGTCGACTTCGATCATCATGGCTTTCTTGCCGGGGGCGTTTTTCAGCAGTTGGTCCTGCAGGACGGTGATTTTTTCGGATGGGTCGTGAGCCATTGCCGAGGCGGAGAGGGTGAAGGCGAGGGCGGCAGCGACGAGGTGCAGGGCTTTCATGGCGGGTTACCTGTGATGGTGGGGGTGTGCTCACAGTAGGCCGCAATGTGGCCGGTTCAAACGGCCAATATTCGCGAAGATCAGGTGACCAATTCTGGTTCAAAAGCAAAGATCGCAGCCTTCGGCAGCTCCTACAGGGGAACGCATTCCAGAGTAGGAGCTGCCGAAGGCTGCGATCTTTTGATCTTGCTTTTAGACGATAGGGAAGCTGTTGAAATCGACGCTATTGGCCAGGCGGCTATCGATCAGGTCGATAAACCCCTGTGCCTCGGGCCGGTTGAAATGCGCCTGCATCGCCGCTTCCGACTGCCAGCGCGCGCTGACCGTCCAGCGGTGGCTGTCCTCGGGGCAGCGGTCGACCAGGTAGGAATCGCAGCCCGGGGTTTCGCGCAGGGTATCGACGATCTTCTGCAATTGCTTGCCAAGCTCTTCCGAGCGGCCCGCAACAGCCTTCACTTCAACCGTGTTGATCACTTCGTTGGACATTGCTCACACTCCTGAATCAGGCCGGACGAATCCTGCTCACTGAGGGATAACGCCTGTGCAGAATAGGCCTGCCGCCGTGAATCACCAATAACCAATCGGCGGTAAAAGCCTTATACCAACGGCTCATGACAGCTGTTCGAGGATGTCGCGTAAGCGATCGAGGGCAATGTCGATGTCGAGGGTTTCGATGGCGCCGAAACCGAAGTAAAGGCCTTCTTTCGCCAGCTGCTGGTAGTAGAAACCACTGATCGCATACAGGCCGACCTCGACCTTTTTTGCCAGCTCGATGACCAACGGCAAATCGATAGGCACCTTGCAGAACACCGCCATGTGAAACCCGGCGCTGGCCGGCACGGCTTGCAGCCACGGTGCAAGGTCAGTCGCCATGCGCGCCAGGATCCGCTCGCGGCGTTGCGCGTAGATCGTGTGGCAGCGGCGGATGTGCTTGAGCAGGCAACCTTCGGCGATGAACTTGGCCAGCGCCCATTGCGGCAGAGTCGAGGCGTGCAGATCGGTGAGCTGTTTGGCGCGGATCACCGCCTCGATGATCGACGGCGGCAGGATCGCGTAGCCCAGGCGCAACTCCGGCAGCAGGGTTTTCGAGAAGGTGCCGACGTAGGCGACGATGCCGCGCTGATCGAGGTTGTACAGCGAATCCGTAGGCCGGCCTTCGTAGCGGAATTCGCTGTCGTAATCGTCTTCGATGATGATCGCGCCGAGCTCGTGGGCACGGGCGAGCAGGGCCTCGCGGCGCGCCTGACTCATCGCCATGCCCAGCGGAAACTGGTGCGACGGGGTGACGTAAATGAGCCGCGTGCCATCGGGAATGTGCTCGACCTGAATGCCCTCGGCATCCACCGGCACCCCGACCACCTCCGCGCCATGCGTGCCGAACAACAAGCGCGCGGGCGGGTAGCCGGGGTCTTCCATGGCCACCAGACTGCCGGGACGGGTCAATACGCGGGCAATCAGGTCCAGCGCTTGTTGTGCGCCGTTGCACACCACGATGTCCTCGTCCTGACAGTTGATGCCACGGGAAAACGCGATGTGCCGGGCGATCGCATTGCGCAGCGCCGGCAAGCCTTCGGCGACGCTGTAGAAACCTTTCGACTGCGCCATCTGCCGCATCGCATGGGCGACGCAGCGGCGCCAGTCGTCGTGGGGGAACTGGCCTTTGCTGGTGGCGCCACCGATAAAGTCGTAGCGCAGCGAACCTTCCAGCGTCGGGTGACGGAGGAACACCGGCAGATTGCGCCAGCTCTCGATCACCTCGGCACTGGCCAGCTCGGTGTGGCTCTGCTTGCGCTGCACCTGCGCCGGGCGGGCGTTGACATAGGTGCCTTTGCCGATGACGCCGGTGAGGTAGTTTTCGTAGGTCAGCTGCGCATAAGTGTCGGAAATGGTCTTGCGCGAAATGCCCAATTGCTCGGCCAGCAAGCGGCTCGGCGGCAACTGCGTACCCGCCGCCAACCGCCCGGATTCAATCGCCGCGCGCAACTGCTGATACAACTGACCGGCAAGATCCTTGCGGCCGTTGATCACGACATGAAGTTCCATACCGACGAGGCTCCCGGGTGTTGAGTGAAGTGTCGGTCAGATTAGCGTTGTTGGGCTTTTGGCAGTAGTTGCGTGGAGTAAAAACCGCAAATTGGCGCAAGTCCCTGTGGGAGCGAGCCTGCTCGCGATGGCGGTGTGTCATTGAACAGATTCGTTGTCTGACACTCCGCTATCGCTGGCAAGCCAGCTCCCACAGTTTTTGCGGCGTGCACAAATCTTGTGAACGACGTTAAACCTTGTGGGAGCTGGCTTGCCAGCGATGGCGGTGGTGCAGTGGATGAATATTTGTCTGGGAAACCGCTTTCGCGAGCAGGCTCGCTCCCACAGGTATTGCGTTTGGCCGAGGTTCATTGGTGTAGCCGGAATTCATGGAATTGGGGCTGTAACACAGCCCGCACAGCCCTTACCGTGAAACTCATCATTCCGCCTGCCGAGAGCCGCGCCATGTCCCTGCGTCTGGATTACTACAACGCTTCGCCCAAGGCGATGAAAGCGATGCTTGCCATGGAGGCGCTGACCAGCAACCTGAGCATCGAAGCGCCGCTGCTGCAATTGATCCGGATCCGCGCCTCGCAACTCAACGGCTGCGCCTTCTGCACTGACATGCATTCGGTGGACGCGCGGCGGGCCGGGGAGAGCGATCGGCGCCTGTATGCGGTCGCGGTGTGGCGCGACAGCAACTTCTTCAACCCTCGCGAACGGGCGGCGCTGGTCTGGGCCGAGGCGGTGACGCTGTTGGCCGAAAGCCACGTGCCGGATGACGTCTACCAGCAAGCGCGCGAGCAATTTGATGAAGGTGAACTGGTGGACTTGACGGTTGCGGTCAGCAACATCAACAGCTGGAATCGTTTGGCTGTCAGCTTCCGTCAGACCCCGAGTGACTGAAAAGCCCCCCTCCCTGTGGCGAGGGGATTTATCCCCGTTCGGCTGCGCAGCAGACGCCAAAACGGTGAAATCGGTTTATCTGACAGATCAGAGTCAGGCGACTTCGGGGCTGCTGCGCAACCCAACGGGGATGAATCCCCTCACCACAGGTGCTAAATCCCTCAGCACCCACAGTGCGATTCAATTCGCCGGCCGCTGCGGTTTCACCGAGGTGCCAAACGTATTCCCCATCCGCGTACTGGTCGCAGCCGGGGTCGCCAGTCCGACCTGATTCGGCGCGCGCTTGTGCACCGGCACATTCAACGCTTCCATGTTCTTCTGCGCCGCCGCCGCGCCGTCGGGATTGTTGCCCATCTGCTGGCTCAGGCAATCGTAATTCGGCGCCTTGTAACCGCCGACCGTGACCTCGACACAGCCCAGCGGCTCTTCGGCCTGCGCCGCGCCCACCGTCATCAGCAAGACCCACATCCACCGCGTTTTCATGTCCGCCTCCTGGCCCGCCCGAATGGGCCGCTCTGGGGTTTGAGTCTAGTGCAAGCGCGGCGCAAAACCCGTGATGGTTTTTTTGCACCGCCCGTCATACCAGAGTCATAAATGCCCCGCAGGATAGCGATTTTCAGGGGTGCGCCAGTCGTGCAGCGAGGCAGTTCGCGGATCAGTCTTCAGCGCTCGGCGACGCTTGTGCGCCGCGCGGGTCTGGGGTGGCTGCTCGGTCTGCTGACCTGCGCGGCCAATGCTGATCCGGCGGCGGATATGCGCCTGACCTTGCACATCCCGGCGCAGGAACTCGCTCGGGCGCTGGATCAATACAGCCGCGCCACGGGCGTCGCGGTGCTGGTCGACAGCCAGTTGAGCCGGGGCCGCCGCTCCCTCGCCGTGGATGGCGAATTCACCGCCGCCGATGCCTTGCGCCATTTGCTCGGCGGCACCGGGTTGATGGCGCGTTACGCCCGCGCCGACGCGTTCACCCTGCAAGCGGCGCAGGTGGAAGATCTGCCGGTGCCGACGGACAAACCCACGCCGGCCGCTGTCGCGGTCAACCGCAGTTATGCGACGGCGGTGCAAGCGGCGATCGAGCGCAAGCTGTGCCGCTCGCCGCTGACACGGCCGGGCAGTTATCGCGCGGTGTTGCAGGTGTGGGTCGGGCGCGACGGCGTGGTGCAGCACAACCGGTTGGTTACTTCGACCGGCGATGTACGGCGCGATAACGCGCTGGTGGAAAGTTTTCGCAACCTCACAATCGATCGGCCGACGCCCAGCGCCTTGCGCCAGCCGGTCACGTTGCTGTTGTTACCGGAGTCGTCAGGGAAGCGCATGGAATGCACGAGATGGGAAGGAGTTTCCGGGGGATGAAAGACGCCGGACAAAGCACGATGGGCCAGCTGTTCCTCAGCTCTTACGAGGACTTTCGCGTGCGCCTGCGCCGCCGCCTCGGTTCCGAGGACCTGGCCAACGACGTGCTGCACGAAACCTGGCTGCGGGTCGATCGCATGGAAACCCCGCCGAACCTGCTCAAGCCCAACGCCTACCTGTATCGCATGGCCCTGAACATCGCCGCCGACCGCCGTCAGGCCGATGCGCGCCTGCTCACCGGCACCGAAGTCGAGGAACTGCTGCAACTGGGCGACGAAGCCCTCGACCCGGCGCGGGTGGTCGGCGGGCAAAAGGAAATGCAGGCCCTGCTCAGCGCCTTGTACGAACTGCCCGCACGACGTCGGCGGATCTTCATCGCCGCGCGGCTGGAAGAAGCGCCGCACCTGGAAATCTCCCAGCGTTTCGGCATTTCCACGCGCATGGTCGAGAAGGAAATCAAAGCCGCGCTGGGCTTCTGCGCAGCAAAACTGGAAAGAAAAGTGTTTCAGCGGTTCGGTCGCGGGGCCGGAAAACCGTCTAGCGAATAGTGACCCGATTAATCCGTTGAGAATTTGCGCGTTTGAACATCTTTCGACTGAAACCCGCCGAGCCTTCGGCCACCGAGTCTCTGCACAGCGAAGCCCAAGATTGGCTGATCCTGCTGACCTCGGGCCGCGCCACCGTCGCCGACGCCCGCGCCCTGCGCGAATGGTGCGCGCAGAGTGGCGAACACGCCCGGGCGTTCGAAGAAGCCAAGCGGCTGTGGCATCACCTGCAACCGGCCGCCGAAGCGTTGCAGGGCCGACGCGGCTTCGGTCGACGGGCATTCCTCGGCGGCGCGATTGCCGCATCCGCCGCATTCCTGCTGGTGCGCGGCACCATTCCCGGTGGTTTCGAAGGACTGGGCGCCGACTACATCACTGAAGTCGGCGAGCAACGCCGGGTCGAACCGGCACAAGGCGTCAGCCTCGAACTCAACACCCAAACCCGCATCAATCAGCGCAGCGTCGAAAACGGCGTGCAGGGTTTTGAACTGGTCAGCGGCGAAGTCGAAGTACAAACCGCACGCCTGCCACTGGCAATGCAGGCCGGAGCAGGGTGGTTGCGCGCCAGCCAGGCCCGCTTCAACCTACGCAACACCGACCAGCAAGTCTGCGTGACCTGCCTCGACGGCACGGTCGACGTCGCCATCGAAGGCCGCAACCTGCGCCTCGAAGCGGGCCAGCAAGTCACCTACGACGCACGGCAAATCGGCAACGTGCAAACCGTCGACACCGCCGCCGTGATGAACTGGCGCCAACAAGTGCTGGTGTTCAACGGCGCCACCCTCAGCCAGATGATCGACGAAATCAACCGCTACCGCCCCGGCATGCTCCTGCTGCTCAACCGCGAACTCGGCCAACGCCGCGTCCAGGCCCGCTTCAACCTCGACCAACTCGCCGGCGTCGCCCTGCTGATCCGCGACGCCTACGGCGTCAAATGTACCGAACTCCCCGGCGGCGTGGTCGTGCTCAGCTAACCAAAGCCCAGCGCAATCCAAATGTAGGAGCTGCCGGAAGGCTGCGATCTTCTGATCTTGCTTTTGCTTTCTGTGGGAGCGAGCCTGCTCGCGAAAGCAGTTTCCCAGCTGACCAATATCTTCCGGTCGCACTCGAACCCTGTGGGAGCTGGCTTGCCAGCGATGACGGCCTAACAGACCGCCCCCAATTCAATTGTGGGAGCGAGCCTGCTCGCGAAAGCGGTTGCCCAACTGACCAATATCTTCCGGTCGCACTCGATCCCTGTGGGAGCTGGCTTGCCAGCGATAACGGCCTAACAGCCACCCAACCTAAAGCTGACTGCCCCCAATTCAATTGTGGGAGCGAGCCTGCTCGCGAAAGCGGTCTACCAGTAACAACAACATTGACTGACCCACCGCAATCGCGAGCAGGCTCACTCCTACAAAAAAACTGCGGTGATCCCGGCTATTGCAACAACCCAATCACCTGCCGATACCGCTCAACCCCCTGCGCCGTCTGCCGACTCAAGCTAATCTCCAACCCCAACGGATCCTCCCGCCGATTCCCGCTCAACTGCCGCCAGCCTTTATCGATCTCCCAAACCCGCACCTGCACATCACTCACCCCACTCAACACCGCAACCCCATTCCCAGGCGCCGGCAACGGATAGCGACTGCGCGCCTCAGCCACCGCCCGATACAACGTATCCCCCTTGACCCACCAGCGAACCCGCTGCAACGCCCCCGGCTGATCCGCCGCGCTACGAATAATGTCCAGCCGAAACCCCTTGCTATCACTACTGCGCACCGTCACCGCCGGCGGCGCGGTCGGCGCCTCATCCTCAGCCCCGACCTTGCGCGGCTCGCTCAACTCCACCCCCGCGCGCATGTCCACATCTCGCTGCAACTGATTCAACACCCGCAACAAGCCATCGCTCTGCTCACTGCTCGCCTGCAAATGACTGTCCGCTCGCGTCACACTGTTCAGCCCGCGCCAGGCAATCAGACTCACCACCGCCATCAGCAGAATCGCGACCATCACCTCAATCAGAGTGAACCCTTGCTGAGTCTTCATTGAATACTGATCCGCCCACTGCCATCGCGCAGCACACTCAGCCGATTGGCCCCATCCGACAAAATCAGCCGCAACGGCGGATTGATCCACTCGGCATTCAGCACCACCGTCTGCCGAGGCTCCACACGCACCTCGATCTTCGGGCTCTGCCACGCACGCGGGCGCAACTGCGCATCCTCCATGAACGACTCAAACCCCACGCCATCATCCCCACGCCGCCCAAAGCGAAACCCCTTGGCATCCGCCACCCACACAATCGGCCGCCCATCGGTGCGAGCCTCCGCCTGCGCCACCTGCAACAACTGCGCAACCCGCTCGGCATCCTTGCGCAACAACTGCAACGGATCGGGCCTGATACTCAAACTGATCGCCGCACTGGCAATGCCAATAATCACCAGCACCACCATCAACTCGATCAACGTAAAACCCTGCTGCCTGCTCATCACCCGCGCGCTCCTTGGCGTCCCACCCCATCGTGCCCGGCGAACATGTAAGGCATGTGAAATAAAACGGAGAGAATTGCCGCGTAGGCTGGCAACAGGGACAACAAGGAGCGACAACCCATGAAATTCACCGCACGGATCACCCCGGCGCAAACCGTCCAGGCCCTGGCCCTGCTCGCCGCCCTGGTTGGCGTCGCGACGTGGTCGTCGCTGCTGCTGACCACGGCGGAATCCCACACACCCGCAGCCGCCCCGCAAGTACTCGCGGCGAGGAGCGATAGCCCGGCGTTGCAGTGGTTTTCCAATGAGACCGCACCGGTGGATATCAAGGTGAGCGGGGTGATCGCGGGCGGGAGTGGGACGGTGGCGATATTGAGTTTGAACGATGGCGCGCCGAGGAGTTTTTTGGTGGGGGAGAAGGTTGGGGTTGGGGTGAAGTTGGTGGGGGTTGAGGGGGATGGGGTGGTGATTGAGCGGGGTGGGGAGAGGGTGAGGTTGGGGGTGGAGAGGTTGGGGGAGGGGGTGGTTTTGCCTAGGTTGGTGAGGCCTTGAATTGAAAGATCGAGTCAGCCATTTTGCTGCTGCCCCTCTTGGCCTGCCCGTTCAAGCGGCTCGACGAGAGAGTAAGGTGAATAAACAAAGCATTTGATTGCTTTCGGCAAGAGCAATCATGTCACGACGTACCGCTATCCTACAGAAAAGCAATCTACTCATTGATGGGACCTTGAAGGCAGTCCTACATGCGTTTTAGCAGCCATTTTCTTAGTAGAACATCCTTGAAGGGTTGGAGGAACGCGTAGTGGAAAACTTTAATGTGCGCCAAAAAGCAGGCTACATTTGTAATGAGATAGACGTATTTTTCATTTTTCTGTTCGTAGATTACAGGGTAAAGGGGAGAGGGAATGTCGATAAAGACCGGTGAAGCAATAAGTGGGGTTTACAGTGACGCAAATAACTTTCTGATAATTGGCCTGACGGGGCGTACTGGTTCAGGATGCTCTACGGCCGCTAGCAAGCTGGGCGGCACAAGTTTCGAATTTCCTGCGGACGGCTATGAAGGGCTCACGGAGAACGAGTTAAAAAAACATAAAATAATTCATAAGTACTTAAAGGGTAATGACTGGACTTCTTTTTATAAGATTGAGGTGCGATCCTTAATTACATATCACCTATTGCTTTTAGAAAGAGAACCGTTTGTCTCGTACTTAGTAGGGGTCTCGGGTGCAGGCATTAAGCAAGAGTCCGCAGCAGCGATTTATGATGACTCAAATAAGGTGCGAGAGGAAATTCTCCGGCTTCATTCGTTTAATGGGAAGGTTGATCCTAGCGAGTTAGAGTCATGGATAGAGCTTTATTTTTCAACCTTGCCGCGTGTTGCTGAGAGTTTAAGGGAAAGCTTAGGTGGGGCTGGTTTTACCAAGCTTTACCAAAACTCTGGTGACAATATTAGATCCTCAGGTCTTGCAAATAGTAATATCTTTGACGCCGGCAAGATATTTAATTTTCCAAAGCATTTAAATTTTTTGATTAAGCTTGTTCGAAAATCCACAATAGCAAAAGGAGTTCCGTGCAGGGTTGTTATAGATGCGATTAGAAATCCGTATGAGGCATTCTTTTTAAAAAGGAGGTATGCAAACTTCTATCTGATATCCGTGAATACGCCTAATTCGAAAAGATTGAGTAGTTTGCATGAATATAGAAAGCTTTCAATAAGGGAGATTTCGGATCTCGATAACAAGGAGTATCCTGGAAAACTTTCCGGGGCGAATAAATTTATCGCGCAAAATATTCAGGCTTGTATCGAGATTGCTGATATTCATATTCACAACTCCAAAACTAGCGAGTTCAATCAAAATGACTTGGTGAGTCAGCTAGCATGGTACCTAGCGCTTATGATGCATCCTGGGTTAGTGATGCCGACGTCAGTTGAAAACTGTATGCAAATAGCTTATACGGTCAAGCAAAGCTCTGGCTGTATTTCGCGACAGGTTGGGGCTGTGGTAACAGATACTGGTTACAGTGTAAAGAGTGTCGGCTGGAACAGCACTCCCCAAGGACAAACTCCATGCCTGTTAAGAAGTGCCGAGGACTTACTGAGCGGAATTAATGGTGCCGATTATAGTGAGTATGAAAAAAACGATAATGTGTTCCGCAAAGCTTTAAGTGATAAGTATTTTGATTTGATAAGAACTGGCGCCACTCAAAAACGAAATATCCCGTTTTGCTTCAAAGCGCTACAAAATGAAATTGAGGGTGAAAAGAATCAAGTTCACACGAGATCACTTCATGCAGAAGAAAATGCTTTTTTGCAAATTGCAAAATTTGGTGGGCAAAAACTTATAGGGGGTGTTTTGTTTACTACCGCTAGCCCCTGTGAACTTTGTGCAAAAAAAGCGTATCAACTGGGTGTCACTAAAATAATATACATCGATCCCTATCCAGGTATTGCTACTGATCATATTCTTTCTGTCGGTGCAAGGAAGCCAATACTTGAACTATTTCGAAGAGCAGTAGGGCGTGCTTTTTATCAACTTTATCAGCCTTTGATGCCTTATAAGGATGAGTTGGAGTTGTTGTATGATATTCCTTCTTATCATAACCCTGAGAGTCCATCGAAAAGCTTCCTAATGAATGAGAATGAAAGGTTGCACGCTCAGGTCGATGCTTTAAAAAATGAATTACGCAAATCAAAAGAAAATTAGAAGGTTGGAGCGGATTTGCTCTCTGGAAGCAAATCCAAGACCTTTCGCGTTGGCGTCAATTTATTTGCCGAAAAGTGAACGCCTGTAAATTGATTTGCACATTTTTTATTGTGTTGTCCGTTTTAGAGGCAAAATATTTTTTGAATCCATTCTTCATCCTTTCCAAGTTTGGAGAAAGGGCCATGAATTGAGGCCGCGCAACCTCTTAGCGGAACGTTGCGATCTCTAATGTCTGAAATAATCCAGTCAACATAGATTCTCCATTCGGAAATATCTACGTCTTTAACTTTCCCTATTGCAAGGATTGCCATTTCTGATGATCCTTTCCCTAGTAAGCGTTTGACTGCAATACGATCACCTGTCTTTACGTGCGTAAATCGTTCTTGTTGATTTTTTATGGAGTTTCCTACTCCGGCCTCCTCATTCTCGAATTTATTTGCATCCCAGCAATACCAGTATCCCCGTTGTAAAAATTTAGGTAGGACGTCTTTTGATCCTCCCCATGTAGCACCTACAAGCCAGTAATTTGTCGTCATTTTGTACTCGGATCTAGAGTTTGGGAGGAAATGTGACGTGTTTGGAGATTTTTATACTGAGACTTTTCTATCGGGAACGGAGGCTGAATTGTTGTCTGGTAATATATCAGTCCCCTTGGAGTGCTCTTCTTGTTTGCATAATCTTAAATGTGATGGGCGCGCTTCAGTTCACGCAAGTTAGCGCGTGAGCGTTTTTTTATATACAACTCACTACGAATTGTTTTTACTTTACCGCAGAAGCAATCCGCGAAAGCTAAAAGCTAGCAAATAAATCAGAATGGAATATCTGTGTCGAAATTAACTGTACCTACTTTTTTATTTGCCTTGTGGAGCAGCTCCTCATTTTCAAGAAGATAATCTATCCCGTCGGCAGTTATTGAGAATGCATAATATTCAGAGCCGTTATACTCTTCGTCGATAGCGATGCTCTTATCTAGAAAGCCTACTCTTTCTAGCTTAATCGCCGCTAAACTCAGTATCCCTTGCTCAACACCTTTCAGGTCGTTGAATGTACTCCATACAGATACGCCATTCGGTGAGCTGGCGTAACTTTCAAGAACTTTTGCCAAAAGGCGATGTTCCACGTCACCCAGTTTATAATTGTATCCAGCCTTTCTGCGCGGCTTTTTCTGAATATTTAGATCTTGTGAAAGCAAGCTTAAATTTGCAACTTCCTTCTTGATTAGTACGCACGGGTGATTTACAGCGGCCTCCAAATTTCCATCAGACCTTTCGCCATTGTAATCCGCGGGTGTAAGTCCCAAAAGATCAGTCGGGAAATGCAACTCGGTGTCTCTAGGTTTAACGATGAAGCATCTCTCTTTACCTAGCGTACCGACAAATAGGCCAAGTTCAAAAAGCACATTGTCTCGTACGATGTGCTTTTTTTGGTCTCTGATTTCTGCGATATCATCTGGTGTAAAAATAAAAATTGCGAAATCCACGGATTCCGCCATTTTTACCAGAGAGTCAATAGTGTTCTGAGAAAGGTTAAAACCATGTTTCCAAACCGTTACCTCTGCCTGATGATCTAGGTTTACGTTGAACGCATCAGCCACATCCAAGCTCTCTACTGCTGAAGCTATAAATATTCTTGGCTTTCTCATATGACTTCCTTAAAAACTCGACCTAGGCTGACCGCAAATTTTGAGCTAACCAGCAGAAAAAAGCGCAGCTTTTGGGCGTCCAGTGAGCGATTTTTATCCGCATTGTCACACGTTGACCTTGCCAAGAATAAACGCAAGCGCTCCATGAAGTATACATACCGCTAGGTGGGGTCCTGGTTTACGCATGGCCTCCACCCTTGACGCTTCGAGCGACCTGGCTAACCAGATTTTTATCAGGCCTTTTAAGTCGAATCCGGTCGATACAGACTACGCACCTCGGCTAGCAATTCGCCGGCCTAAGTGCAGCGCCGCTTAGCCTAGCCCAGCTCTGAGTTGAACGAGAGGCCGTACGTCTTGCTGGACTTTAGGAATTACGCGGCGCTTCTACGATTGCAAGGGTGGCGGTGGCGGAGGGGCTGGCACAAGTCCCATCAGATCAACAATTTGACTTGCGAGATCAGGCTCAACAGCTGTTAGAAACTCGTTCGCTAGCTTCACATAAAAGTCATAAACATCGTCATCGGAAATTATCCACCCCACTTGAGCGTTTTCTAAGGCCGCATTGAAAAGCTTAGTTGCGTCGGACACATCAAAATATCCAAAATATTGGGAAAGTTTAGAGATGGCCATATGAGTTGTAGAGAAGCTGCCACTTTCTTTTAGGTATTCAATCGCTTCATTTTTCTGATTAATAACAGCTAAATGCTCTGGGCTTTGTAATTGGTCCAGCGCTCTCTGTAGTTCACCAGCCGCTGCCAATCCATGCACCGGAGGCGGAGGTGGAACAGGGATTGGGATTGTTGGCGGCGGTGCGTCAAGTTCCACCGGCGGCGGCTCTGGGAGCTCAGGCTGTTGTACTAGTTTTTTATAATGTGCAATCACAGACTTGATATTTGTATAGATATGGAGAGATCCATCTTCTTTTTTCTTTGACCACTCCTCGGCAAGGTAGCGCTTGGCTTTGACTGTCCTTTTGTCTAGGTTTGCGAGAGGTGATGCATAGTCACCGTCCTTAGAGACGATATGTAGATCTCCCGCTGGCACATGCTTAAGTAAAACCTCCCAATTGTATCTGTCGCCAACGCTTTCTCCTTTGCCCGGAGGATTGCCTCGTTGGGAGCGCTCAATCGCAAGTTTAAAGCTGGCATCATCTTCGCCGTATTTTTGTGATTTACTGAAAATTTCGGTTATTTTTTTGTCGACAGGTAAGTCATTCTGCAGTGCTAAACCTGTGGCGTTCGCTATTAAAGTCTTCTTCGCCGACTCTGCAATTTTTATAGCTTCCTGATAATTTCGCGCGACCTCCGTTCCTCGCATGTGGTTTGGAACCGCATTAGGGAACTTGCTACTCTGGAATTCTGTAACAGCACCATGAAGCTTTGACTCTCGGTTTCGCTCAAATTCATTTTCTACCTGTTTTGGAAGATGCAAAACTATCTTGTTCGGACCGATATTCTCTAATAATTCATCTATGACTCCGTCGTCGTCGTCGGGGTAGGTATAGAAATTCAAGAAAATATTTGTATCTATGAACAAATGCATCACAGGCATAAGCAGTCCCTTCGCTTGGAGTATCAGTCGATAGCTTCGATCATTTCACAGCACTTCCCATCTGACTACGGGGTTTAGGCGTTCTGCAGCATACCAACAACGACCGGGTTGTCTCGCTGAACCTCGTCCCGTAGCGCTGGTGGATCATGTTGCCGTTGTGTCCCTAGTGATCCAGCCGTAACCAATCTTCAATATATATACATAGAATCCACACGGCGTGAGCTTGCAGAAGGGCGTACGGTCGAGACCTGAACGTCCGCTTTTGGCCGAAAGCTATCGTCGTTTTCATCCGTTGAAGGTGGCTCAGAGGGTGGGATACGGGATGGATTTATCCGGTGTGTACGCGACGCAATGGCGCCTATAAACACAAATGTTTAAAAAGACATCTCCAAACACTCTCTCAGGCTACACATCCTTGCGCCTTTGCCTACAGCTACGCCAGAATCCGCCGGCTTGTGTGCCTAGTGGCCGGGTTCTATTGTGGTCGGGTCGCTGACGAATCAGCGATCGGGTTTGGTAGCCCGGTTTAGACTTGGCGCATAGCGTCACCCGATTCAGTCCTTTTTGGGGCTGTGTCTTTATGGTGGCCATGCGCAGGGCGTCTTCGGGCGCGCCGGTTTTCCAAGTCACCGGTCTACCAACCTTCGTATGGCCACCACCCCTTCGTTTGGTAGCGAAAAGATGATGGCTCCTTTTCTATGATTTGGAGATTCACTCATGATCAAACCAACACCCAACCCACCCGAAACCGATCCCACATCCCCGTACGAATCCCTCGATTCAAACAAGCTCCACGAAGCCGCCGACCGCGCGCTCGATCATTACCTGTCGCCAAACAATCTCCTGCCTCCGCCGCGTAAGGCGCGTGGGATGTATGCGGTGACGGCGGATACCAAGAATGAAGAACTGCTGGCGGATGCGAGTGAAACGCTTGCTTCGGCGAAGACGATTGCTCAGGACATTTCCAGTTTGCTGCCGGCGCCGCAGCGGCGGGCGTTGTTAGGGGTTGCTCAACTGATCATGTTGGGGGAGTTGGCGGTGAATCGGGTGATGGATAATTTGGAGGTGGCGGGGTGATGTCGTTGGCCTTGATCCGGCGCTGGGCCTTGGGATTTTAGGTGCGGCAGAAAAGCCCCTCACCCCAGCCCTCTCCCGGAGGGAGAGGGAGCCGACCGAGGTGTCTTGCGTTGTGCATCGACCTGGACGAGCGTGTTGATTATGGATTTTTGATGCTTATGCACCGCGGCAGAAGAGCCCCTCACCCCAGCCCTCTCCCGGAGGGAGAGGGAGCCGACCGAGGTGTTTTGCGTTATACATCGACCTGGAAGACCTTAGCGGCTATGGCTTTGCTGGGCTTCAGCGATGCTGGATTCAGAGCGATGCGTTCAGGTCGGCGTATCTCTCGAATATCCCCGTATCGGTTCCCTCTCCCTCGGGAGAGGGCTAGGGTGAGGGGCTTCCTGGCCGTGACAACAGGGTCTCCAGTCTGGCCAACGGCGGCGCATCCTGGTTGCGGTCAAATACCTGGATTCCAACCTTGAGCAGTCGCCCATTCTCTGCGCTGGCAATCATCTGTTCACAGCGCAACATAAGCCGTCCTTGATCACATTCAACAGCCTTCATCCCATTCGGCAATCGACCTTCCAGCCTTAGCTCAGCCATCCGGCTCTGCGCGGCAATCATCGCCACCGACCGATCCCTTAAAACCCCACTGCTCTGCGTCATCAACCCCGCCACACGTACGGCGGCGGACATGGCGACGGCGATGATTGCCAGTGCCACCAGCACTTCGATCAGGGTGAATCCTTCCTCTCGCGAACGCGCGCGCATACATGGCCCAAAACCAAAACCCAGCCCTCGACGCTAACCCCCGTCCTTGACGGCTTGACGACGGAAACACCCGAGGATTTTCAACATCCCTGACATATCTTCTTGCAACACTGCGCGTCGAATTCGGATCAAGCCAGGGAATGTCGAGATGGATATCGCACCTTTGAAAACGCTCAGTCAGTCGCCGCGCATGCCGCGGAGTCAGCAGGGTTTTACCTTGATCGAGATCATGGTGGTGGTGGTGATTCTGGGGATTCTGGCGGCGATGGTGGTGCCCAAGGTGCTCGATCGGCCGGATCAGGCGCGGGCGACGGCGGCGAAGCAGGATATTGGCGGGTTGATGCAGGCGTTGAAGTTGTATCGCCTCGATCACGGCACGTATCCGAGCATGAATCAGGGGCTGAAGGTGTTGGTCGAGCGGCCGGCGGATGCGAAGAACAGCAACTGGCGTTCGTATCTGGAGCGTTTGCCGAATGACCCGTGGGGCCGGCCTTATCAGTACCTCAACCCGGGCGCGAATGGTGAGGTCGATATCTTTTCCCTCGGCGCCGATGGCCAGCCTGACGGCGATGGCGTGAATGCCGATATCGGTTCCTGGCAGTTGTAAGGCCGGCCGTGAACACAGGTTCGCTCAACGGGGCGAAGCAACGGGGCATGGCGATTATCAGCGCGTTGTTGATTGCCGCCGTGGTGGCGGTGATTGCGGCGGGGATGTTGACGCGTCAGAGCGTGGCGACCCGGGCGCTGGAGGCCGATCAGCAGCGGGTGCAGGGGCGCTGGATCGCGCAGGGTGGTCTGGAGATCAGCCGGCAGTTGCTCTGGGATGCGCGCCTGCGTGATCCGTTGACCCGGCGTGATCAGCCTTGGGCGCAGCCGTTGCTGGCGGCGGGTTTTGCCGGGCGGCTGGAGGACGAGCAGGGCAAGTTCAACCTGCGCAATCTGGTCGCCAATGAGCGCATCGATGAGGCGCAGGTGCAGGCGTTCGAGCGGTTGTGCGAGTTGATCGGTGTGAGCGCCGTTGTCGGGCAGCGCATTCGTCAGCGGGTGATTGCCGGTTATCCGCATCTGCTGAATGCGCAGATTGGTGCGACGGCCAAAGCCGGTTTCGACAGCGGCCGCGCCACTTCGCCGGATGCCGATCACAAACCGCAAGCGCCGAAGGTGCCGATGCTGCGCACGCTGGATGATTTGCGCAGCGTCGAAGGCGTGACCGATGCGCTGATCGGCCAACTCGCGCCGTACGTGACGGTGATTCCGGCGACGACGTGGATCAACGGCAACACCGCCACGGCGCAGCTGCTGGCGGCGTATGTGCCGGGGCTTTCGCTGGAGCGGGCGACGGCGTTGATCGCGGAGCGTGACGCCGGGCGCTGGTTTATCAATCGCGGCGATTTTGTGAACCGCTTGCGCATGCCGCAGTTGGAAGTGAGCAGCGTCAAGGTCGGCATCACCAGTGACTGGTTTCGTTTGCGTGGTGAGGCGCGGCGCGATCAGCGTCGGGTCAGTCTCGACGCTTTGCTGCACCGCAGCGAGGATCGGCTGCCGCAGGTGATCTGGTCGCGGGTGGGCGCATGAGCCAGTTGCGCGTCGCGTTGCCGCCGCTGGCGGAGCTGGAGTTGCACAGCGAAGTGAGCTGCGCCTGGCTGGATAGTCAGGGGCAGGTCAGTCGTGAGGAGCGGCTTACGCTGAGCGAGTTGGGGCAACGGCCGAAGCAACCACCGCTGCTGTGCTTTCTGCACCCGGCCGACAGCCTGCTCGCCAGCATTGATCTGCCGCCGCTGCCCACGAACAAAACGGCGGCCGCTGTGCAGTGCGCGGCGCAGGCGTTGATGCTCGGTGATAGCAGCCAAATGCATATCGGCCACAGCCCTCGTGATGCGAGTGGGCAGGTGCAAATCGCCTGGGTGGCGCGGCAGCACTTGCAGCGTCTGGCTGTGGTACTCAAGCAGGCGGGGTTGAAGCTGCGCGGTTTGTATCCGGCGCCGTACAGCCTGCCAGTGCTGCCGGGGGTTGTCGCTTGTGTGGCGGACGGGCATTTGCTCCGGCGCGAGAGTTTGAACAGTGCGCAGGTTGAGCCGTTGCTCGGTGACGAAGTTGATGAGGCATCGTTCGCAGCTGACGCGACACAACGCTGGATCGGCCCCTTGCCCGGTTGGGGTTTGCACGGTGGTCTGCAGCAAAGCGGCGGCGAGCAACGTGGCTGGGGTCGTGCTGTCGGGTGTCTGGCTTTGGCGGTGGCCGTTTGGGTGATTGGCCTGAATCTTTATGCCGCCCGCGAAGCGCGTCAGGGCCAGCAGCTCAAGGCGCAGATGAGTCAGCGGGTGAAGCAGGCGTTCCCCGAATTGCCGGTGATTCTCAACCCGCTGCAACAGGCGCGTCAGCAACTGGAGCAGCGGCAAAAAGGCGCGGTCGATGACCCGGCGCAGAATTTCAATCGACTGGTGTTGCAGGCCGGCACGGGCATGCCGTTCATGGCTGGCAGTGTCGAGCGCCTGAGTTACCGCGACGGCGCTTTGCAGCTGGCGTTGCTCAGCGATGCAAACCGTGGCGGCAACGACAAGGACTGGCAAAGCACCTTGGCCCAGGCCGGCATCAGCGTCACTGCCGATGACGCAGGCTGGACCTTGCGCCCGAGCGATGAATCCAGCGCCAACACCAACGCAGACGACGACAGCGGAGCAGACGATGAGTAGGGCGACGCTGGCGATTTACCGTGGACGCTGGCAGCGCTTCAGCAGTCAGTTGCAGGCGCGTTGGCAGCCGTTGGCGTTGCGTGAAAAACGCATGGTCGGCGGCATGGCGCTGGTGCTTGTCGGTCTGCTGATCTGGCTGACGCTGGTCAAGCCGCCGCTGGCCAGGATCACTTTCTGGCAGAGCGAGACGCCCAAGTTGCGCGCGCAAACCGAGGCGCTGGAAGTGCTGTTGCGCAGCGTCAATGTGCGGCCGCAGGGGCAGAGCGTTGACCAGTCGCTGGAGCAAAGTCTGCAAGCGGCGGGGCTCACCGGGCATTACCAATTACAAGCGGCGGAGGGCAGCGCGTGGCAGTTGAATGTCGACGCCGCGCCGGCCGATGCGCTGCTCGACTGGCTGCTCAGCCAGCCATCACAACTTTCTCTGCAGGTGGTCGAGGCGCAGTTGCAACGCGCAAACGAAACCTCGACCGATGTCACCGCCGGCACATTGTCAGGCACCGTTCGCATGGATCAGGCGCAGGGCGCTAAGGAAGCTTCATGAAGGAGTCACGCTGCAAACCGGCACGTCTGGCGCTGCCGTTGTTGCTGATGGCATTGAGCGCGTGCAACAGCACCACGGCGCCGCAGAATCAGCCGCCGCTATTGGTCGACAGCGAACTTGGGCGGCCGCTGGCCAACACCCAGCGCAGCGGCGATGCGGTGGCCGATCGCGAACGGGCGCAGGCTCAGGCGCGGCCGGTGCCGAAGCAGCTGCACAATATCAGCCAGCGCGGACGCAGTGGTGGCGCTGCGCCGAGCAATGCGGTTGCGCGCAATCCGTTGGGCGAGCAACCGGTGACGCTGAATTTTGTCGAGGCGGACATTCAGGCGGTGGTGCGGGCGCTGTCGCGGGCCACCGGGCAGCAGTTTCTCGTCGATCCACGGGTCAAGGGCAATCTGACGTTGGTCTCGGAAGGTCAGGTGCCGGCCCGTCAGGCCTATGACATGTTGCTCGCGGCGTTGCGCATGCAAGGCTTCAGCGTGGTCGATGTCGGCGGCGTGGCGCAGGTGGTTCCCGAGGCCGACGCCAAACTTCTCGGCGGGCCGATCTACAGCGCCGACAAACCGGCCGGCAACGGCATGCTCACGCGCACGTTTCGCCTGCAATACGAAAACGCGGTGAACCTGATCCCGGTGCTGCGCCCGATCGTTTCGCCGAACAATCCGATCAACGCCTACCCGGGCAACAACACCGTGGTCATCACCGATTACGCCGAGAACCTCACCCGCGTCGCGCAGTTGATCGAGAGCATCGACACGCCGAGCGCGATCGACACCGATGTGGTGCAGATCCAGAACGGCATTGCCGCCGATATCGCGCCGATGGTGGCCGACTTGCTCGACGCGCCGGGCAATGATCCGACGCAGAAAATCGCCGTGATCGGCGACCCGCGCTCCAACACCATCATCATCCGCGCCGGCAGCCCCGAGCGTACCGAGCTGGCGCGCAACCTGATCTACAAACTCGACAACGCGCAGAGCAATCCGAGCAATCTGCACGTGGTTTATCTGCGCAACGCCCAAGCGGCGAAACTGGCGCAGGCGCTGCGCGGTTTGCTCACCGGCGAAAGTGATAGCGGCAGCAGCGACGCGGCGCGGTCGGTGCTCAGCGCGATGGGCAGCAGCACCGGCGGCAATGCCGGGCAGAACGGCCAGAGCAGCACGCCGAGCACTGGCACTTCAACGACGACTGGCAGCGGCGCAACCGGCGGTAGCTATGCGCAGGGCAGTGGCGGCGGCAGCAGCAGTGGCGGTACGCAGAGCAGCGAACAGAACGTTGCTTTCAGCGCTGGCGGTGTGACGATTCAGGCTGACGCCACCACCAACACACTGCTGATTTCCGCGCCGGAACCGCTGTATCGCAACCTGCGTGAGGTTATCGATCTGCTCGACCAGCGCCGTGCGCAAGTGGTGATCGAGAGCCTGATCGTCGAGGTTGGCGAGGACGATGCTAGCGAATTCGGTGTGCAATGGCAGACCGGCAATCTTGGCGGCAAGGGCGTGATCGGTGGCGCCAATCTGGGTGGCGCGGGCCTCAACACGGGGGCCAAGAACAGCATCGACGTGCTGCCGCAGGGTTTGAACCTCGGCTACGTCAACGGCACGGTCGACATCCCCGGCATCGGCAAGATTCTCGACCTGAAAGTGCTGGCGCGGGCGCTGAAGAGCAAGGGCGGCACCAACGTGCTGTCGACGCCGAACCTGCTGACCCTGGACAACGAAGCGGCGAGCATTTTTGTCGGCCAGACCATCCCGTTTGTCAGTGGCAGCTACGTCACCGGCGGCGGGGGCACCAGCAACAACCCGTTCCAGACCGTCACCCGCGAAGAGGTCGGCCTCAAGCTCAACGTGCGCCCGCAGATTTCCGAGGGCGGCACGGTGAAGCTGGATATCTATCAGGAAGTCAGCAGCATCGATGAGCGCGCGTCCAACAGCGTGACCGCCGCCGGCATCGTCACCAACAAACGGGCGATCGACACCAGCATTCTGCTCGACGATGGGCAGATCATGGTTCTCGGCGGGTTGCTCCAGGACGGTTACAGCCAGAGCAATGATGCGGTGCCGTGGCTGGGCAGCCTGCCGGGCATCGGCGCGCTGTTTCGCAACGAACGCCGGGCGATCACCAAGACCAACCTCATGGTGTTCCTGCGCCCGTACATCATCCGCGACAGCGAAGCGGGGCGCAGCATCACCCTCAACCGCTACGACTTCATGCGCCGCGCCCAGGGCGGCTTGCAACCGGAACGCAGCTGGGCGATGCCCGACATGCAGGCACCGCAATTGCCAAGCACCGCGCAAGGCGTGCCAGCGCCGGGGGCGGGGCCGGGGCCGACATCAGGCCCACGCGCCACGATCAAAGCCGTACCTATTGAAGGGAGCACCCGGTTTTGACTGAGATGATGACTGTGGTAAGGGGATTCATCCCCGCTCGGCTGCGCAGCAGTCGTAAACCGGGTACACGCGATTTGCCTGTAGAAACTGGTTTTCAAGTTTTGGGTCTGCTTCGCAGCCCAACGGGGATAAATCCCCTCGCCACAAGGGATCGCATTGCCACAAGGGCTCCCATTGCCACAGAGGATCGCATTGTCACTGAGGATTCCATTGCCACGGTACCGATTGAAGGGGAGCACCCGGTTTTGACTGAGATGATGACTGTGGAGAGGGGATTTATCCCCGCTCGGCTGCGCAGCAGTCGTAAAACCGGTACACGCGATGTGCTTGTAGAAACCGGTTCTCAAGGTTTGGGTCTGCTTCGCAGCCCAACGGGGATAAATCCCCTCGCCACAGGGGATCGCATTGCCCCAGAGAATCTCATTGCCACAGGGAATTCCACTGCCACGGTACCGATTGAAGGGAGCACCCGGTTTTGACTGAGATGATGACTGTGGCGAGGGGATTTATCCCCGCTCGGCTGCGCAGCAGTCGTAAACCGGGCACACGCGATTTGCCTGGAGAAACTGGTTCTCAGGTTTTGGGTCTGCTTCGCAGCCCAACGGGGATAAATCCCCTCGCCACAGAGGTTCCCATTGCCACAGGGGATCTCATTGCCACTGAGGATCGCATTGCCTCAGAGGCTCCCATTGCCACGGTACCGATTGAAGGGAGCACCCGGTTTTGACTGAGATGATGACTGTGGCGAGGGGATTCATCCCCGCTCGGCTGCGCAGCAGTCGTAAAACCGGTACACGCGACTTGCTTGTAGAAACCGGTTCTCAAGTTTTGGGTCTGCTTCGCAGCCCAACGGGGATAAATCCCCTCGCCACAGGGGATCGCATTGCCTCAGAGGATCTCATTGCCACAGGGGATCCCATTGCCACAGTCTCGATTGAAGGGAGCACCCGGTTTTGACTGAGATGATGACTGTGGCGAGGGGATTTATCCCCGCTCGGCTGCGCAGCAGTCGTAAACCGGGCACATGCGATTTGCCTGGAGAAACCGGTTCTCAAGGTTTGGGTCTGCTTCGCAGCCCAGCGGGGATAAATCCCCTCGCCACGGGGGATCGCATTGCCACAGGGGATCGCATTGCTACAGAGGATCCCATTGCCACGGTACCGATCGAAGGGAGCACCCGGTTTTGACTGAGAGGATGACTGTGGCGAGGGGATTTATCCCCGCTCGGCTGCGCAGCAGTCGTAACACCGGTACACGCGATTTGCCTGGAGAAACTGGTTCTCAAGGTTTGGGTCTGCTTCGCAGCCCAGCGGGGATAAATCCCCTCGCCACAAGGGATCGCATTGCCACAAGGGCTCCCATTGCCACGGTACCGATTGAAGGGAGCACGCGGTTTTGACTGAGATGATGATTGTGGTGAGGGGATTCATCCCCGCTCGGCTGCGCAGCAGTCGTAAAACCGGTACACGCGATTTGCCTGGAGAAACCGGTTCTCAGGTTTTGGGTCTGCTGCGCAGCCCAACGGGGATAAATCCCCTCGCCACGGGGGATCGCATTGCCACGGTACCGATTGAAGGGAGCACCCGGTTTTGACTGAGATGATGACGGTGGCGAGGGGATTTATCCCCGCTCGGCTGCGCAGCAGTCGTAAAACCGGTACACGCGATTTGCCTGTAAAAACCGATTCTCAAGGTTTGGGTCTGCTTCGCAGCCCAACGGGGATAAATCCCCTCGCCACAAGGGATCTCATTGCCACAGGGGATCTCATTGCCACGGTGGATTGTGGGGAGCATGGACGATGAGTGTATTGCCGTACGCATGGGCCAAGGCGCAGCGGATTCTTTTGCGCGATGATGTGCTGACGGTGTGCCCGTCGACGCCGGGCTGGTCGATCAGCGAAGTGCGTCGGCAGTTCGGCGCGACGCAGGTCGAGCGGGTGCGTGATGACGAGCTCGACGGTTTGCTCGCCAGCGCTTACGCCGACACCGGCAGTGCGGCGGCGGTGGTGGGTGCTGCGGAAAACGAAGTCGATCTCGATCGGCTGATGCAGGACATGCCGGAGATCACCGACCTGCTCGACACCCAGGACGGCGCGCCGGTGATTCGCATGATCAACGCCTTGCTCACCCAGGCTGCGCGCGATGAGGCCAGCGACATTCATATCGAACCGTTCGAAACCCATTCGGTGGTGCGCTACCGCGTCGACGGCACCCTGCGCGATGTGGTCTCGCCGCGCAAGGCATTGCACGGTGCGCTGGTATCGCGGATCAAGATCATGGCCCAGCTCGACATCGCCGAAAAACGCTTGCCGCAGGATGGCCGAATCGCTTTGCGCGTAGCGGGGCGGCCGATCGATATTCGTGTGTCGACGGTGCCTACCGGCCACGGCGAGCGCGTGGTGATGCGCCTGCTCGACAAACAGGCCGGGCGCTTGCATCTGGAAACCTTGGGCATGGATGCGCAGGTGTTGGCCAAACTCGACCATTTGATTCGCCAGCCCCACGGCATCGTGCTGGTCACCGGGCCGACCGGCAGCGGCAAAACCACCAGCCTCTACGCGGCGCTGGCGCGGCTGGATGCGAGCACCAGCAACATCCTCACCGTGGAAGATCCGGTGGAATACGATTTGCCGGGGATCAGCCAGATTCAGGTCAACGCCAAGATCGACATGACCTTTGCCCTCGCACTGCGGGCGATTCTGCGGCAGGACCCGGACATCATCATGATCGGCGAGATCCGCGATCTCGAGACCGCGCAAATCGCCGTGCAGGCCTCGCTCACCGGGCATCTGGTGCTGGCCACGCTGCACACCAACGACGCGGTGTCGGCGGTCAATCGCCTGATCGATATGGGCGTTGAGCCGTTTCTGCTAGCGTCATCCATGCTCGGCGTGCTTGCGCAGCGCTTGGTGCGACGCCTGTGCAATCAGTGCAAACAGGAAGACCCGGCCACGCCCGGCACCTGGCGTCCGGTCGGCTGCACAGCGTGCAATCACACCGGTTACAGCGGCCGCACCGGCATCCACGAATTGTTCTGCATCGACGACAACATCCGCACGCTGATTCACCAAGGAGCAGGGGAGCAGGCCCTGCGCGCGGCGGCGTCGAAAGCGGGGATGTTCAGCCTGCGTGAGGACGGTGAGCGCTGGATTCGCAGCGGTGCCACCGCGCCGGAAGAAATCCTTCGTGTGACACGGGACGCCTGATGAATCGCTATCGCTTTGAAGCGGCGGATGCCACCGGGAAAATCGAGTCCGGGCACCTTGAGGCGGACAGCCAGAGCGCGGCGTTCAGTGCCTTGCGCGGGCGTGGCCTGACGGCGCTGTCGGTGCACGAGGAAAGCAACGTCGCCCGACACGGCGGCGGCGGTTTGTTCAGCGCCAGACTCTCCGACAACGACCTCGCCTGGGCCACGCGGCAACTGGCGAGCCTGCTCGGTGCCAGCCTGCCATTGGAAGCAGCGCTGAGCGCCACGGTCGAGCAGGCCGAGAAAAAGCACATCGCCCAGACCCTTAGCGCCGTGCGCGCCGATGTGCGCAGCGGCATGCGTCTGGCGGAATCGCTGGCGTCGCGGCCACGGGATTTTCCCGAGATTTACCGCGCGCTGATTGCCGCTGGCGAAGAGTCCGGCGATCTGGCGCAGGTGATGGAACGGCTGGCCGATTACATCGAGGAACGCAACAACCTGCGCGGCAAGATTCTTACCGCGTTCATCTATCCGGGCGTGGTCGGGCTGGTGTCGATCGGCATTGTGATTTTCCTGCTCAGCTACGTGGTACCGCAGGTGGTCAGCGCGTTTTCTCAGGCGCGGCAGGATTTGCCCGGGTTGACCCTGGCGATGCTCACCGCCAGTGATTTCATTCGCGCCTGGGGCTGGTTGTGTGCGGCGCTGATGGCCGGGGCGTTCTGGAGCTGGCGTCTGTATTTGCGCAATCCGGCGGCGCGCTTGAGCTGGCATCACCGGGTTCTGAAGTTGCCGCTGTTCGGGCGTTTCATTCTCGGCCTGAACACCGCGCGATTCGCCTCGACCCTGGCAATTCTCGGCGGCGCCGGGGTGCCGTTGTTGCGTGCGCTGGAAGCAGCGCGGCAGACCTTGTCCAACGACCGCTTGAGCCTGAGCGTCAGCGAGGCCACGGCAAAGGTGCGCGAAGGCGTCAACCTCGCCGCCGCGCTGCGGGTGGAGAATGTGTTTCCGCCGGTGCTGATTCACCTGATCGCCAGCGGCGAGAAAACCGGTTCGCTGCCACCGATGCTCGAGCGCGCGGCACAGACCTTGTCGCGGGATATCGAACGGCGGGCGATGGGCATGACCGCGTTGCTCGAGCCGCTGATGATTGTGGTGATGGGCGGGGTGGTGCTGGTGATCGTGATGGCGGTGTTGTTGCCGATTATTGAGATCAACCAGTTGGTGCAGTAGCCGCTTTTGATGTTGGCCGGGCTGGCCTCTTCGCGAGCAGGCTCGCTCCCACAGAGGAACGCATTTCAACTGTGGGAGCGAGCCTGCTCGCGAAAGCGCCAGTCCCGACAACACAAAACTCAAATATTTTGCACCGGCCTGACCCTCACCCGAGCCCCAATCCGCCCGTCCTCGGGTTCTCCATTCTGTCATCTGCAACCATCCGCCAACGGCTCCAGCCCGATTCAGCCAAACCCCCGATCCAGACGCGCCGCAACCCACCGCAAACACCCGAGAAATCCGCACCAAAATCCCCGCGCAGCTCCCGAGGTTTTTTCCTTTATCTGTCACCGGAAGCTGCGAATTTCTCCCTGCGGCTCCACTGCGGTGGACCCTCCCGGTGTCATGCAAGCCTTCCGAAACCTGTGTTCCAAACCAAGTTGAAAAGGAGATTCTTCATGTTCAAGCGCACTCTGATCGCCGCCTCACTGACCGTCGCCGCTCTGGCTTCCGCCCAGGCCATGGCCGTAACCGGTGGTGGTGCTTCCCTGCCTGCCGCTCTGTACAAAGGTTCTGCCAACAGCATCCTGCCAGCCAACTTCAGCTACGCCGTAACCGGTAGCGGCATTGGCAAAAGCGCTTTCCTGACCAACAACGCTGCCCAGTTCAGCACCACCGGTACTGTGCACTTCGCCGCTAGCGACTCGATCCTCAGCGCTTCGGAACTCAGCACCTACACCAGCAACTTCGGTGCTTCGTACGGCCCGTTGATCCAGCTGCCATCGGTGGCCACTTCGGTTGCCATTCCGTACAAAAAAACCGGTCAGACCGCGCTCAATCTGACCAGCGCTCAACTGTGCGATGCGCTGTCGGGCACCGCCACCACTTGGGGCGCTCTGCTGGGTAACGCCGACAGCACGCCGATCCGTGTGGTTTACCGCAGCGTGTCCAGTGGCACCACTGAGATCCTCAGTCGCCACCTGAACGCTGTTTGCCCAGGCAAATTCGCCGTCAACTCCACCTTCACCAACGCTCGTTTGCCGGCCGGTTCCGCGCTGCCATCGACTTGGGTCGGCGTAGCCAACACCGCTGATGTGGCCACTGCGGTGAACGCCGTGGACGGTTCGATCGGCTATGTGGGTCCGGACGGCGTGAACGCCACCAGCAACGCTGTGGTTGCCCGCGTCAATGGCGTCCAGCCAACCAACGCTAACGTGACGCTGGCGCTGAGCACTGCACCGGTGCCAAGCGCACCTGCCAACCCGGCTGGCTGGGCCCCGGTCGTGCCTAACCCGGCAAGCGGTTACCCGATTGTGGCTTACACCAACTTCATCTTCGGCCAGTGCTACAAAGATGCAGCCGTGGCCACCGCCGTGCGCAACTTCCTGACCACCCACTAC
This sequence comes from Pseudomonas sp. 1L-E-NC-VB-C3, assembly GCF_057291535.1. Classification (NCBI taxonomy): domain Bacteria; kingdom Pseudomonadati; phylum Pseudomonadota; class Gammaproteobacteria; order Pseudomonadales; family Pseudomonadaceae; genus Pseudomonas; species Pseudomonas sp. 1L-E-NC-VB-C3. Next base: position 108,105 of record NZ_JBXAWD010000002.1, read on the forward strand.
AGCAACCCGGGCAACAACGTCGCCACCGTCGCCCACAGCTTCACGCCGGTTCCCAACAACTGGAAAACCGCTGTGACCGCCAACTTCATCACCAACACCTCGGGCAATAACCTGGACATCAACAACGCCAACGCCTGTAACGGCATTGGTCGTCCTTTGTAAGCCTTGTCTCAACTGCAATGAAACGGCAGCAGCCTTCGGGCTGCTGTTTTTTTTTGCCGATTTACTCCTCGAACATGAAGTTTGTGTGACATCCGTTCGGTCGTGAGGCTCGCCAACTGCCTATGTCGTAACAGCAGGGCTGATCCGACCTGCCACCCAAAAGGACCTGTAGTGATGCTTGCTCGCACCTCCCGTCACAGTAACCGTATCCGGCCGATCAAACGTGGCGCGGGCGATCCCGCACAGTGGCTGCTCAAGCCATTGGCGCAAGCTGTCGCCTTGTGTCTGGTGGCGGGCAGTGCCGAGGCGGCGACAGCGTTCAGTTCCACCTGGTTTGCCGCGAAGGGCGCAGCGCAGCAGGCTTCGGCGTCGCGTCCGGGTGGGAGCGGTCTGCCGGGGATGACCCCACCGCTGGCACAGCAGCAACGGGCCAGCCAGCAGTTGCAGCGCTCTTTGCAGACACTCAATAACACCGTTGCAGCGATTGCCGCTCAGCAGGCCGCACAAGCCGCTGGACGTGCCGCCGCATTGGGCAGTTTGCAAGTGGTTCCGGACGGATTGGGCGAGGGCGGCCTTAAGGTCGATAACAGCCTGAGCCAGGGCTGGATGAACGCCAAAGGCCCGCAACAAACCCAGGCCGACGGCAAGACCACGGTGAAGATCGAGCAGACCGCCGACAAGGCGATTCTCAATTGGGAAACGTTCAACGTCGGCCGCAATACCACAGTGGAATTTGCCCAGCAGGCCAACTGGGCGGTGCTCAATCGCGTCAACGATCCGAGCGCACGGGCCAGCCAGATTCAGGGGCAGATCAAAGCGGACGGCACGGTGATGCTGATCAACCGCAACGGCATCGTCTTCAGCGGTGGCAGCCAGGTCAATGTACGAAATCTGGTAGCGGCAGCCGCGAACATGACCGATGCACAATTTCGCGATCGGGGTCTGTATTTCGACAGCACCGGCAGTCAGCCAACCTTTACCGACGCTGCTGGCAAAGTCCTGGTGGAGCGTGGCGCAACCATACAAACGCATCAACCTGCGCTCTCCACCGACGCCGGCGGCTATACCTTGCTGCTCGGCCAGGACGTGCAGAACGACGGCTCGATCAGTACGGCCAAAGGTCAGACGGTGCTGGGTGCGGGGGACCGTTTCTATATCCGCAAGGGCTCGGGCACTGACGGCAATGGTTATTCAACCACTTTCGGCAGTGAGGTCATTCCCGGTTTCAAGGCTGACAGCTCGGGCAAAGTCAGCAACACCGGCCTGATCCAGGCATCCACCGGCGACATCACCCTGACCGGCCGCGATGTTGTGCAAAACGGTGTGCTGCTGGCGAGCACTTCGGTGGCGACGCGCGGCACCGTGCATCTGCTCAATCCGGCCAGCGATGCCCAAGGCCGTGTGACCCTGGGCGAAAATGGCGTCAGTGCGATTCTGCTCGACAGCAGTGATCTCACGGCCCTGGACAGCCAGCGCGAGGCGGCGCTGACCGGCGTCAATGCCAACAACCGGATCCGCAGCGATCAGTCACGCATCGACATCGGCAGCGGCGGCACCGTCGAATTCAAAAGCGGCTCGATCACCCTTGCCACCGGTGGGCAGGTGGCGGTTGCCGCCGGACAGCGCAGTCTATTGCGCGAGGGGGCGGTGATCGACGTGTCCGGCGCCCTCGGCGTCAAAGTGGCGATGGCAAACAACAACATCAAGATCAACGTCCAGGGCAACGAGCAGCGTGATGCGCCGGTCAATCGCGAGAGCGGCGCGCTCAACAGTAACGACATCTGGGTCGATGTCCGTGAGCTGGTATTCGTGCCGGCGGGCACCAACGGTTACGCCACCGACCGCTGGTACACCGCCGGTGGGTTGTTGGAGGTCGGCGGATACCTCGGCACTCAGGGCCATGGCGTTGGTGAATGGATGGCGCAGGGCGGTGAGGTGCGGTTTTCCGGAAAGGACGTGATCAGCGAAAAAGGTTCGCTGATCAATGTGTCCGGCGGCACGCTTGATGTGCAGGGCGGCGAGATTCGCCAGAGCTGGCTGCGCGGTGCGGACGGGCGGTTATACGAAGTGTCGCGTGCGCCGGGCGATATTCTCTACAACGGTCTTTACAAAGGTTACGAAAGTCACAGCGAGCGCTGGGGCCAGACGGATTATTTCTATAGCCCGCTGATCGCGCCGACGCGTCGCCAGGAGGCGGGGTACACCGTTGGCCGGGATGCCGGCCAGTTGGTGATCGCCACGGGCAACGCCGTGCTGGATGGCCAGCTGTTGGGTGAGGTGTTTCAGGGCGAACGGCAAATCCAGGCACCGCGGGCAGGTCTGGACGGCTATGCCCAGACCCAGACCGCCCGGGCGCGGCGAGGGCAGTTGGTGGTTGGCAGTTACGATGCTGCTTATGTCGCTGCCAGTGCCGGCCTGCTCTATCAACTCGACCCGTTGCTCGATCAGGTGCAAGTGGGGGGCGCGCATGCCAGCGTAGCGAACGCAGGGCTGACCGATGCGGTCGCGGCAGAACGCGCAGGCAAACTGTTCCTCGATGCCGGGCTGCTCAATGGTTTCGCGCTGGGCGCGCTGAAGATTTCGGCGAAAAACACGATTGAAGTCAATGAAGGCGTGACGGTGGATCACGGTGGCAACATCACCCTGTTCAGCCCTGACGTGCAGGTCAATGCCGATCTGATTGCGCAAGGCGGCAGCCTGCAATTGGGCAACGTTTTGAACCAGCTCGCCACCGATCGGCGTGATGACACCAGTCTCCAGGTTTCAGCAGGCAAGCAAGCGCGAGTGACGGTTGCGCAGGGTGTGCAGCTGCAGACGCGCGGTCTGTGGCGCAACCTGTCGAGTAACCCGGACGACGCGGGCGGCCTGGCGTACCTCAATGGCGGGACGGTGTCGATCCGCAGTACCGGCGACATTCTGCTGGCCAGTGGCAGTCTGGTCGATGTTTCGTCGGGCGGTGCGGTATTGGCCAACGGCAAGATGCGTGGCGGCAAGGGTGGCGACGTGACGCTTGAATCCAGCGCCAACAGTGCGCCAGGCCAGTCGCGCATGGTGCTCGATGGCGAGGTGCAGGGCTATGGCGTGAACGGCGGCGGCACCTTGACCGTGCAGGCCAGCAAGGTGCGGATCGGCGCTTCCGGCGAAGTGTCCGAAGAACAGACCCTGCGCCTGACGCCGGAGCTGTTCCGCACGGGGTTCAGCGCCTACAACATCATCGGTCTGAAGGGGCTGGAGGTCGCCGCGCAAAGCGCGATCGATGTGCAGATGCCGGTCTATCGATTTGGCGAATCCGCCTCGACCATTGTCTCCGGTATGTCGCCGCGCGCTGCGCTGGAGCTATGGACGCCCGCGTTATTCCAGGAAGACCCGCTCAAGGGCGTCTTGACGCAAAGGGCCGGCGCTTCTGTCGCATTGCAGGCCGGCGCGACGCTTGCTGGCTTGATTGATCCCGCCAGCAGTCCGTTGTCGATTGGCGAAGGCTCACGGATCAGTGTCGATCCCGGCCAGCGCATCGGTTTGCGCGGGGCAGGCCAGATCACGCTTGATGGTGAACTCAACGCCTGGGGCGGTATTGTCGATATCCGTCAACAGCAGTTCGGCGCGATTGATGTGGCGACGTCCTTGCAAGAGGCCGATCCTACCCCGCACAACCGTTCGATCTGGATCGGTGAACATGCCTTGATCGATGTTGCCGGTCGGGCAGCGACCGCTGTCGATGCGCTGGGCCGCGTCTACGGCCAGGTTGGCAAGGGTGGCTCGATCATTGTCGGTGGCGAGATTGATGTGAAGAAAATCACGGCGACCGCTGCCGATGCTTACGTCATCATCCGCCAAGGTGCGCGACTGGAAGCGTCCGGTGCGCAAGCCGTGCTCGATAGCGGTGGGCAAGGCCCCGCTCGTGTGGCCACCGATGGCGGACGGATCACCCTGAGTTCCTACAATGGTCTGTTCATCGAGGGCAGTCTGCAGGCCAATGCTGGCGGTGCAGGTGCGGCGGGCGGGCGTCTGGAGATCGCTCTGGATACACCGGCGTACGGTCCCGCGAACTTGAGCAATGCGGTGCGCGTGCCGCGTGAAATGATCATTGGCCAAGGGCCAGCGCCGGCACTGCCGCAGCCGCTGCGAGCGGGTGAGGCTTCGCCACTTTTACGCTACGGGCGTACACGCTTGAGTGCCGATCAACTGATGAGCGGTGGCTTCGGCAGCGTGAGTCTGCTGAGCAACGGTCTGATGACGTTCGATGGCGATGTCGACCTGCATATGGGGCAGGGCCTGAGCCTGTTCGCCGGTTCTCTTTCATTGGCCGAGTCGGCGAGTGACAGCGCCCGGGTCAACCTCAGCGCACCTTACCTGCGCCTGTCAGGGCTGGGCACCTATTTGAGCTCGGAAGTCAAAGTGCGTCCGCGGGTGATGAGCAATCCGACAGCGCAGTTGTCCGGCGCGCAATTCACCGCCAGCGCGAACCTGCTGGACGTGGGCAACTCGCTTTCATTCGGCACCGAAGGGACTCTCGTGCAATCGGCCGCACCGGCGCTGACGGTCAGCCGCCGTGGCTTTGGTCTGGTCACGCTCGACAGCCAGGGCGACCTGCGCTTCCTCGCGCCAACCGATGAACAGCAGCGCAGCCGTCTGTGGACTGCGGGTGACATGCACATGCGGGCTGCGCAGATCTACCCGGCCAGTGGCGTCTCGGCTGAGGTGCGAGTGGGCTATCAAAGTATGGCCGGATCGGTGCCGGAGCATACGTTGCGTATCGGCAATCACGGGGCGGCGCCGACCGCTTTGCCTTACTCGGTGTTCGGCAGCCTGACACTCAGTGCGGGACAGATCGAGCAGGGCGGCGTCATTCGTGCGCCCTTGGGGCTGATATCCCTGGGTGATGACGTCATTGTCAAAACCCGTGAACTTCACCTTCTGCCGGGCAGCGTGACTTCAGTCAGCGCCGCCGGACTGGTCATGCCCTATGGAGGAACCACCGACGGTATCGACTATCGGTACAACGGTAAGTCGGTGATGTTGAATGGCATCGCCGGAGCGACCTCCGGGGTCATCCTTGATGCGCAATACACCAATGTGCAGGCCGGGGCGGTGATCGACCTTTCGGGCGGCGGCGATTTGCGCGGTGCCGGTTTTGTCTCCGGACGAGGTGGCTCCACCGATGCGCGTTTCAATCCGCTGGTACGCAATGCCACCGATGGCACCTTCAGTTTGCCGGGGCTGGCCAATAACCCCGTGTATGCAATCGTGGCCGGTGACCAGAGCCGCTATGCGCCGATGCTGGCCGAGGCCGGCGCGGTCGATCCGCGTATCGGCCAGCAGATCACCCTCGGGACCGGCGTTGCCGGACTGGCACCCGGCACCTACACCTTGTTGCCATCGACCTTTGCCTTGTTACCGGGCGCCTTCCGGGTCGAAATCAATGGTCAAGCGATTGCGGGGCCGATGGACAGTGCGTTGAAGTTGCGCAATGGCTCGTGGACCACGGCCGGACAGCTGTCGATTGCCAACACCGGTATCCGCGACAGTTTGCCCAGCCAGGTCATCGTGACGTCTGCCGATGTGCTGCGGCGCTATTCACAGTACAACGAAACCGGGTTCAGCCAATTTGTGCTCAACGATGCTGCCCGCCGCGGTCTGCCGCGCGCCCGCACGCCGCTGGACGGCAACACGCTGCACCTGCGCATGGTCAGTGGCGGCGAGCACGACTCAGCCCTGGATTTCAACGGGCAGGTGCTGTTCAAACCTGCCAGCGGCGGGGTTATTGGTACGGCGGTCGTTCAGGGCGGTTATACCGGCGCAGAGTTTGAAATTCTCGGTGCCGGGCATACGCGAACGCCAGGGTTCGACGGTGTATCGCTGTACGCCGACACCCTCAACCGCTTGAATGCCGGACGTTTGACCATCGGTGGCACCCCAACCGTGTATTACGGTTCGGAGGGCGGCTCGATCAAGGTGATCGGCAATACCTCGGCGATTCGTCTGCGCGAAGGCGCGATCCTCTCGGCGCCAGAGGTTGTGTTGAGCAGTAACAGCGCCAATGGCGGCATCACCATCGATGCGGGAGCGGGGGTCAATACCTTGGGGCGAGGTAACGTCCCGTATGATGCCGCAGCCGGTTTCGTCTACGAACCGGGGCGCTCCAGCCTGCTGGTGGTGTCCAACGGCTGGACGCCGGTGCTTGCGCCCTCCGATGGCGGGGGCGGGAGCATTCGTATCGGCAACTGTCCGACGGCCGATTGCACCGCTGCGGCGTTGCTGTACTCCAACGGCAGCATCATCGCCGCCACTGACAAAAACTTCGAACTGGGCGAAAGCGTGCGCTTTGGCACTCGCCAACTCGGGCTTTCAGTCGGTGTGGTCAATGCCGGCAGTCCGCAAGCACTGGCCGCAGCCAGCGGCCGCACACCCGCGGGCCTGACGCTTAACCAGAACGTGCTGGATCGCCTGTTGCAGGGCGACACGCAATCTGGCGCCCCCGCGCTGGAAACCCTGAGTCTGGTGGCCCGCGATGCGTTCAACTTTTTCGGCAGCGTGACCCTCGACACCATTGATCCGCAGACCGGCCAGAGCCGTTTGCAGAATCTGGTGTTGGGTAGCCCGGCTATCTACGGCTCGGGCGCTGCCACCGATGTCGCGACGATCCGCACCCGCAATCTGATCTGGAACGGGGCGACTCAGGCCCCGGGTACGGTGGTCAACGACGGCGCCGGCAACGGGCACGGCACGCTGGATATTCAGGCGCAGCGGATCGAATTGGGTTATGGCCCGAACCCGCAGCCCAATGGCCTGGATCGCAATAACCGACTGGCCCTGGGATTTGCCGACGTCAACTTCAACGCCAGCGAGCGCATCACCGCCAACCACAAGGGCAGCCTGGCGGTGTACGAATCCCAAGGAGCTTATGACGCGGTCAAGGGGTTCAGTTACAGCGGCGGCAATCTCAATCTGCGCACGCCATTGCTGACCGGCGAGGCCGCCTCGGTCAGTGAACTCAAGGCGGGCAACAACCTGACTCTGAGTGGTAGCGCCACAACGGCTGCCGCGGATGCCCTCGGTGCGCAACTGAGCCTGACGGCACGCAGTGTTGTGCTCGACAGTCGCATCGTCCTCGCCAGCGGTAAGCTGCTGGTCAATGCCGAAGATGATCTGCTGCTTGGCAGCGGCGCGCAGGTGGACATGGCGGGCCGGGTTCTGCCGTTCAATGATGTGCAGAAATACAGCTGGGGCGGCGACGTGTCGTTGCAGAGCAACAACGGCAATATTCGTCAGTCGGCGGGCTCGCGAATCGATCTGTCCGCCGTCAACAATCAGGCCGGGCAATTGAACGTTGTGGCCCTGGCCACTGACGCTGGACAGGTTGATCTGCAAGGGCAGATTGTCGGCAGCAGCAGTGGCTATTACGACGCGGGCGGTACGTGGGTGCCGTACAAGGCCGCTGGCGTGGACATTCGCGCCCAGCGCCTGGCGGGTGATTTGAGCGAGGCCTTTGCCAGCCTTAACCTGCGCTTGAATGCCGGCGGGGTAGTGGGCAGTCGAAGCTTCCAGTTCAAGCAGGGCAATCTGCGTATCGGTAACGAACTCAAAGCGGGCCAAGTCAATGTCTCGGTGGACAATGGCAACCTGACCGTGGACGGGGTGATCGATGCCAGTGGTGAACGGGTCGGCAGCATTCGCCTTGCCGGCAAAAACGGTTTGAACCTGACAGGCAACGCGCTGCTCGATGCCCATGGCCGCGTACTGCGCGTCGACAGCTACGGCAAAATCATCGACGCACCGAACCGCGCCATGGTTGAACTCAATTCAGGTGACGGCGTGCTCACGCTGGCCGCTGGTGTACGGATTGATCTGCGTCACGGCACCGATGCCGTGCCTGGAAACCAGGCGGGACAACGCGATGACGTGTTGCGTGGGACGCTGGAGCTGAATGCACCGCGTCTGGGCGGCGGTGACATTGCGGTGGATGCCAGCGGTACGTTGAGTATCCAAGGTGCCCGCTCCATCGGGCTGAATGCCGTGCGAAGTTACAGTGATGCTGCCGATGGCACCGATCCGGCGGCCAGCGGTCGCCCGTATCAAGTGATCGATCAAGCCTACCTGGATCGCATTCACTCAGACAGCAGCGGCTTTATCGATGCGGCGCTGGGTAACAGTGATCTGCTACAACGCAAACTGGCCGGCCTCAACAATGCGACCTATGCCGATGCGTTTCATCTGCGCCCGGGGGTGGAAATCGTCAGCAAAACCGCTGACGGCGATCTGGTGGTGCAGGGCGATCTCGACTTGTCCGGCTACCGTTACGCCAGCCTCAACCCGCCCACTCGACGGACCTCGGTGTATGGCAGCGGGGAAGCGGGCAGCCTGTTGATCCGTGCCGGTGGCAACCTCGATATCTACGGCAGCATCAACGACGGTTTCGCACCGCCGCCGGAAACCGTGGACGACGCTGGCTGGAAACTGTTGCCGGGGATACAGCCTTTCGGCGGTGACCTGATCGTACCGGGCAGTGGTGTCAGCCTTGCCGAAGGGACGCTCTTTCCGGTTGGCGCCACCTTGAATTACGACCTGCCGATTCAAGCCGCCACACTGGCCGCGGGCACGGTGTTGCCGGTTCAGAGCACTTTGGCCGCACCTTACGTGTTACAGGGTGGAACGGTGCTGGCCGGCGATGTGCATGACGCGGCGGGTAACCTGATGTATGCCGCCGGTACGTTGCTCGACAACGCTGTGACCCTGCCGGCCGGCAGTCGTTTGGGTGCAGGTATCCGCTTGCACAACGCCACCGCACTGCAGGCCCTGCTCTGGCCCAAAGGCGTGCCGCTGCCGGGTGCGGTTGATGCCGACAATAAAACGGTGGGTGTTGTGTTGAACGGAACGTTGGCGCTGTTGCGGGGTTCGCTGATCCCCTCCATGACCAACGTGAAGCTCGCCGATGGCACGGTATTCCTCGACCTGCGTCCTGCCAATGGAAACCAGCAAGGTCGAAACTGGGCGATCGCCAGCATGCTGCCGGCGGGCAGTGCGTCGTGGTCGATGCGCATGGTGGCAGGGGCCGATCTGACCGCGGCCGACAGCCGTAGCGTGAAACCTCAGGCCAGCGTTGGCAACTTGCAGATGGCCGACACTCACTATGGTGTGAGCATGATCGAGGTGGCCGGCAAACTGGTCTGGGCGGTGGATAACGAGTATGGCTTTACACCGTACGAACCGGTTCCCGAGGAATACCTTGTGCTCTGTGATATCGCTCCCGGTTCTTGCGCGCCCATGGCGCGCAGTGTGTGGGCGCCTGGCAACTGGATGGGCATGCCGGATTACACACCGATGAACGATGACGAATTGTTCTGGTGCTCCATCGACCCGGCACTGTGCATTGAAAACAATCCGAGCAAGAGCGCCCAGGCCCACACGCAGATGTTCAGCGTTTTGCGTACTGGCACCGGCGACCTGGATTTGATGGCGGCCGGTAACCTGAGCATGGCCTCACCTTTCGGCGTCTACACCGCCGGCACCCAATCGGCAGACGTCGACGCGCGTTATAACCAGCCCCGCGGAAGGCTGTCGGCTGATGGCTCGGTATTGGGCAGCGCTGGCAGCGATTACGAAAAATGGGTCGATGGCGGCAGTGCCAGCCTCTATCAGGCCTGGTATCCGCAGATGGGCGGTAACCTGACGATCAATTCCGGCGGGTCTGTGCACGGTGACGTGCTTGGCCGTCGTTCGGTCGCCACGGGCGACGGTACGCGGGAGCAGGTGCCGAGTGTGGCGGTGGGCAATTGGCTCTGGCGCCAAGGTACCGGCAACAACGATGTACCGACTGCCTGGTGGATCAATTTCGGCAGCTACGCTGCGCAGCCATTGCCAGCGCTGGGCGAGGAAACCAGACCTTATCTGGTGGGCTTTACCGGGTTCGGTACGCTGGGCGGCGGCAACATCAGTCTGAGCGCCGGCGGGGATGCTGGCATGCTCAAGACCATGGGCGACGACAGGTATGCGTCGTACCCTCGCAGTCAGGGGTTGATCGTGGCTGTCGGCAGTACGGGCCGCGTGGACAGTGACGGGAACCTGCAACTGACCGGTGGCGGAGACCTGGATATTCGTCTGGGCGGTGTCCTTAATCCGTCTCTGCAGGCACGTGCCGGCCTGGCGGGTACCGGCACGCCGACGCACGACTTGCAGGGCGCGCTTATCAACCTGCGCGGTGCGGCGCAACTGACGGGCGCCGCGTTGGGCGGTATCAATCTGCAGTACGGCGCCTCGGCGCTGTTTCATGACCCACGGGAAACGCGCGCCTTCGACCCGTTCAACTCGACGGCCAGTAATGCCAGTGGTGGGCTGGTGCTGATTCCCGGTGACTCCGGCATGCGCCTCAACACCCGCGGCGATCTGGTGTTGGGTGGCGCCGCCGATCCGGGCCGCGTGAGGTTGCAGAACTCCACACCGTTTACCACGGCGGATGGCATTTACCATGCCGGTGGCGGTTTGAGTGGTTTCTCGCTGTGGACCGATCACACGGCCATCGATTTGTTCTCGGCCGGCGGCAACCTGACGCCCAGCACCCAGTTGATGGAAACCACCGGGCAGGACCCCGTCGCCGGGCTTAACGGGTCACCGACCGATGACCGCTTCGTCTTTCCTTCGATATTGCGTGCCGTGGCCGGCCAGGGCTCGATTTATGCGGGACCATCAGCGGCCTACGGCATAGGCAACCCGGCGCCGGCTCTGGCCTGGTCATTGCTGTTGGCACCTTCCAGCGCGGGGCAGCTTGAACTGATCGCTGGGGATTCGATCTATGCCGGCGGCTACGCCATCAACCAGTCAGGGGCCAGCCCGGCGGCGCTCGCCACACCGTTTGCACCCGCGTTCAATGGCTACGGCAACAACCAGTCCGCTCGGCCGATCACGACCAACGCCGGCAGCGATGGTGTGCTGGCGCAAACCAATTCGCGCTATCCACTGTTTGCCTTTGGTCCCGATAGCTACTCGGGGTCTAGCAGTGTTCAGGGGCCGGCGCGCTTCTATGCACTGACCGGTGACCTGGTAGGAATTCGCACGGGCGAAACGCTGGCGTTCGCGACCACGAAGCGCACCTGGTATGAATCGGCAGGCCCGGTGTGGATGGTGGCGGGGCGTGACATCGTGGCGTCCGGTACCAATTTGGGGCAACCCACGTTTGCGCCCGTTGGGGGCATGGGTCGCAATAACGAACAGATCGCGTCTACCGGCAATCTGTTCGTGCATAACGATGCGCGCGACATTTCGCGGGTTTCGGCCGGGCGAGACATTCTCTACAGCAGCTTCGACATTGCCGGCCCGGGTGTTCTGGACGTCAATGCCGGGCGCAATATCCTGATGGAAGATCGCGCCAGCATCACCAGCCTCGGCCCTGTCGTGGCAGGTGATCAGCGCGCCGGTGCGAGCATCGTGATGCAAGCGGGTGCGGGCGCGCAGGGGCCGGATTACTCACGGTTCATTGCGCGTTATCTGAACCCGCAAAACGTAGCGGATTCAGCGGTGGCCCTCAGCTCGCAGCCGGGCAAAGTGGTCAAGACCTACGTCGAAGAACTGCGGAGCTGGCTGAGCCTGGGTTATGGCTTCAAGGGTAGCGACGAACAGGCGCAAGCCTTCTTCGCCGCACTGCCGAGTACCGAACAGGCGATCTTCGCCCGCCAGGTGTACTTCGCCGAACTGCGTGCCGGCGGCCTGGAATACACCGATGCCGATGGCCCACGCACTGGCAGTTACCTGCGCGGTCGCAACGCCATTGCGGCGCTGTTCCCGACCACTGATGTCGCCGGCAATCCGATTCGCTACGACGGCGATATCACGATGTACGGCGGCGCCGGGGTCAAGACGCTGTTTGGCGGCGATATCCAGATGCTCACGCCGGGCGGTGGTCAGGTGTTCGGCATCGAAGGCGCGGCGCCGCCGTCGACGGCAGGGATCATCACCCAAGGCTCGGGCGACATTCAGCTGTACTCGCAAGGCAGCATCCTGCTCGGCCAGAGCCGGATCATGACCACCTTCGGCGGCTCGATTCTCGGCTGGTCCGCCGAGGGCGATATCAACGCCGGTCGCGGCTCGAAAACCACCGTGGTCTACACACCGCCAAAACGTGTCTACGACACCTGGGGCAACGTCACGCTGTCGCCGTCGGTGCCGAGCACCGGCGCCGGTATCGCCACGCTCAACCCGATCGCCGAAGTGGCGCCGGGCAACATCGACCTGATCGCGCCACTGGGCACCATCGATGCCGGCGAGGCGGGGATTCGCGTGTCGGGCAACGTCAACATCGCCGCGCTGACGGTGGTCAACGCCGCGAACATTTCGGTGCAGGGCAAGGCAACCGGCGTGCCGGTGGTGTCGGCGGTGAACACCGGCGCGATCACCTCGGCCAGTTCGGCGGCATCCTCCGCTACGCAAGCGGCGGAAGACGTCGCCCGGCAGCAACAGGCAGCGGCGCGGCAGAACCAGGCCTCGGTGTTCACCGTGCAGGTACTCAGCTTCGGCAACGAGCAACTGGCGCCGTCGCGTGATGGTGCCAGTCGCGCGCCAGCGACGGGTTATAACCCGGACAGCCCGGTGCAGGTGCTAGGCGCCGGGGCATTGGATGAACAGGCGAAGCAGCAGCTGACCGAGGAGGAGCGTGGGCAGCTGACGTTGTAAAAGGCTCTCGTGCAGTACGTTTGGGCGGCCGGTTGGCCGCCTTTTTTTATGAATGGTTATGGATATTTTTTACGGGCGTGCAACACGGTCAGAATTTTGATGTGGTCTGTCACCTGATAGACCAGTAAATAATTCGAGTTGATGACCATTTCGCGAGTGCCCGGTATTCGGCCGGAGCGGAAACCATGCGGTATCCAGGAAAGCCTTCGCGCTGCGGCGCTGAGCTTTTGGTGCAGTGCAACTGAAGCGACAGTGTTGCGTTGTTCTACGTATTCGATGATGTCAGCCAGGTCTCCAAGAGCCGGTTTACTCCAGCTAACCGGCAGCGCGTCGATTCTTGCGTCTCTCTTCCAGCATCTGACCTAGCAGCACCATTGCCTCATCGTGGGGGATAGGCGGACGTGGATCATCAAGTGCGGCTTGTACCTTGGCGCGATACCAAAGATCGTAATCCGCAGCCTCTTCTTCGGTTTCGAAGTCTGAAACGATAAGTGAAAGTTCAGCGCTCATCATGACCTCCATGATCAATGTGAAGCAGTCTAAGGGGATGTGGGCTCGTTGTCGTCACTGGCGGGACGAGGGAGACATCATCCGCAAACAGACGATGCAAATCTGTCAGACGCCTCGCTTGTGATGCACGTGAAGTCGATCAGCTGTGTAGTTCAATTCTGTAGGAAATCAGCTTTTGGTCACCGGACTGACAGCCGCCGCTCAAAGCCGCGGCCACAGCCACGCTGCACTCAGTTACCGTCTGCAACCTTACGCTCGATCTCATCGACTTTGCGCTGTAGCTCTTCAGCTTCCTGCTCTTTGACCCGAGTGGAAGACGGCGTGATGATTTTGTCCACGCCTTCGGTTTTGCCGTCGCGGTCCTGCAGATCGCGCTCGACCACGTTCACCGGTTTGCCGTTGGCATCGGTGGGTGGGGCGTTGGGAGTTTTGTCGTCGTTGGGGTTCATGGCGCTGGCCTCCTGTGGGTGTACACATTGGAGACAGCGCGGCGGCAGACGTTCGAAATTTTTCAGCTGCGAGGCCCTCTCCGGCAGGAGAGGGCGCTGCGGCTTTTTTCAGTCCTTGAGAATGTCGCGATCCTTGGTTTCCGGAAGGAAGAACGTGCCGAGTATTGCCGTCGCCACTGCAATCACGATCGGGTACCAGAGCCCGTAGTAGATGTCACCGGTGGCGGCGACCATGGCGAACGCCACGGTCGGCAGGAAGCCGCCGAACCAGCCGTTGCCGATGTGGTAGGGCAGCGACATCGAGGTGTAGCGGATGCGCGTCGGGAACAGTTCGACCAGCCACGCGGCGATCGGGCCGTAGACCATGGTCACGTAGATCACCAGCACGGTAAGCAGGAGCAGCATCATTGGGTAATTGATTTTCGCCGGATCGGCTTTTTCCGGATAACCGGCGTCTTTCAACGCCGCGCCGAGGCTGGCGGTGAAGGCGTCGTTGCGGGCCTTGAAGTCGGCGGCGGTGAGGGCGCTGCCTTCGAAGCTCTCGACAACGCGGTCACCGATGCGCACCTGCGCGACGGTGTTCGGTTCGGCGGCGACGTTCTCGTACGGGATCGCGCGTTTCGCCAGCAAGGTTTTCGCCAAGTCACAGGAACTGGTGAATCTGGCCTTGCCCACCGGATCGAACTGGAACGAACACTGATCAGGATTGGCGATCACTTTGACCGGATTTTTTTCCTGAGCGACGAACACGTCCGGGTTGCCGTACTGGGTCAGCGCAGTAAAGATCGGAAAGTAGGTCAAAGCAGCCAGAATGCACCCGGCCATGATGATCGGTTTGCGCCCGATGCGATCGGACAGGCTGCCGAAAATCACGAAGAACGGTGTGCCGATCAGTAGCGATCCGGCGATCAGCAGGTTGGCGGTTTGCGCGTCGATCTTCAATGTTTGCAACAGGAAGAACAGCGCATAGAACTGCCCAGTGTACCAGACCACTGCTTGCCCGGCCGTGCCGCCCAGCAGCGACATGATCACCACTTTGAGGTTGTCCCAGCGTGCAAAGGATTCAGTCAGCGGCGCTTTCGAGGCCTTGCCTTCGTCCTTCATTTTCTGGAATACCGGCGACTCGCTCAGTTGCAGGCGGATGTACACCGACACGGCCAGCAGAATGATCGACAGCAGAAACGGAATCCGCCAGCCCCAAGCCTCGAACGCCTCGTTACCCAGCGCCGTGCGACAGGCGAGAATCACCAGCAGCGACATGAACAGACCGAGGGTGGCGGTGGTTTGAATCCACGAAGTGAAAAAGCCACGGCGGTTGCGTGGCGCGTGCTCGGCGACGTAGGTCGCCGCGCCGCCGTATTCACCACCCAGCGCCAGGCCTTGCAGCAAGCGCAGGGTGATCAGAATCACCGGGGCAGCGACGCCGATGGTGGCGTAGCCGGGCAGCAAACCGACGATTGCTGTGGACACGCCCATGATCACGATGGTGATCAGAAACGTGTGTTTGCGCCCGATCATGTCACCCAGGCGCCCGAAGACGATGGCGCCGAACGGCCGCACCGCAAACCCGGCGGCGAAGGCCAGCAGGGCAAAGATGAATGCGGTGGTTTCGTTGACACCGGCGAAGAAGTGTTTGGCGATGATCGCCGCCAGCGAGCCGTAGAGGTAAAAGTCGTACCACTCGAAAACCGTGCCCAGCGAGGAAGCGAAGATGACCTTGCGCTCCTCCTTCGTGATACCGCCGCTGCGGGGCGGTGTGCCGGTGGATGCTGTGTCGATTGTGGCCATGGGTGTTCTCCGTCGTGCTTATTGTTGTAGGCCGGAGTCCCCCGTTACTGCCTGTCGCACTCTGGCCCGTTGGCATCTGCCGCCGTTGCTCTAGCGTGAAGCTTGCACAGTCTGACCGCCTCGCAGGGCTGCAAGGTTTCCTGAAGCATAATCAGCTTTTGCCAGATATCCACTCGGCCTACGCTTTGACCCAACGCTGCCGGCTCCAGGCGCTCAACCAATCGACCAGAAACACCAGCAACAGCATCGCCAGAATCACCGTACTGGCCTGGGCTTCCTGGAACAGACTCAAGCTGACATACAGCATCTGGCCCAGGCCGCCAGCACCGACAAAGCCCAGCACGCTGGCCATGCGGATGTTGTTTTCCCAGCGATACAGGCAGTAGGCGAGCAGTTGCGGGGCAAGGTTAGGCAGGGTGCCGTAGCAGAACGCGAGGATCGGATTGCCGCCCTGCAAACGGATCGCCTCGGCCGGTTGTGGCGGAGTGTTTTCCAATGCTTCGGCAAATAGCCGACCGAGCACCCCAGTGGTGTGCAGGGCAAGGGCGAGGGTGCCGGCGTTCGGTCCGAGACCGGCGGCAAGCACCATCAGCGCCGCCCAAACCAGCTCTGGAATCGCCCGCAAGCCGTTGAGCAGCAGGCGCGCCGCACTTTGCAGCGGCCAGCCGAAACGCCCGGCAGCGGGCAGCGCGAGGACGATGCCGATCAGTGCCGCAAGCAGGGTGCCCAACGCGGACATGGCCAGGGTTTCCAGCGAACCGTGGGCGATGGCTTTCAGGTAGCCGGCGCTCAAGTCGGGACTTAGAAAACGCTGCACATAACTGCCCATCTGCTTGAGGCTGTTGGCGCTGCCGAGTTCGGCGAGATCCAGTTCCAGATAGGCAAAAGAGGCGACCACCGCGACCGCAATGGCGGCGAGCAGCAGCAGGTTGATCAGGCGCCTCATGCCAGCCTCCAGCGCAGCAGGCGGCTGAGTTGATCGGCGCACAGCACCAGCAGCAGGAACGTCAGCAACATGCTGGCGACTTCACCGCCGGCAAACATGCGGATCGACAAGTCGATCTGTTGCCCCAGCCCACCGGCACCAACAAAGCCCATCACCACCGAGGCACGGATCGCGCACTCCCAGCGATACACCGTGTACGAGAGCAGTTCGGCGGCGACATTCGGCAGCGTGCCGTAGGCAAACGCCGCCAGTCGACCGCTGCCGGCCTGCAACAATGCGTGCGCCGGGCGTTGGTCGGTGGATTCGAAAATTTCTGCGTAGACCTTGCCGAGCATGCCGCTGTAGGTGATGGCGATGGCCAACACGCCAGCCGCCGGGCCGAGGCCGACCGCGCGCACGAACAACAGCGCCCAGACGATCTCCGGCACGCTGCGCAAAAAGATCAGCAAGCCGCGTACCGGCCAGCGCAGCAAGCGCCCGGGCAGGCTCGGCACGCCGCCCCGTGACGCCGCCGAGAGCGACAACGCGCGACTGGCGATCAGGCTTGCCGGCACTGCCAGCAGCAACGCCAGGGCCATTCCCGCTGTGGCAATCGCCAGGGTTTGCAGGGTGGCTTTGAGCAACAGTTGCAGGAACGCCTGATCGTGCGCCGGCGGCCAGAATGCCGAAACAAAACGGCCCATTTCGTTCTGGCTATCGGCCTGAAACAGCACGCCCAAGTCCAGTTCGCTGAGCTGAATGCCCGGCCACAGCAAAGCCAGCGCCAGCAGCGTCAGCAACAATCGCGGCCACGCCGCCGGGTCCCGTGAATCGGCTTTCAGCATCGCGGAATCTGCACAATCAAAGGCGCGACCGCCGGCGCAGGCGATTGCAGTTGTTCATTGGCGTACAGCGCATCGAGCTTGTCGCGGCTGACCTGATCGGATGGGCAATCAAAAAGAATCTGCCCGTCGCGCAGGCCGATGATCCGTGGAAAGTGCGCCAGCGCCAGGTCCACCGCGTGCAGGCTCGCCACCAGCGTGACGTTGTGCTCACGGGCGTGGCGCGACAGGATCGACAGCGTGTGGCCGGCAAGCACCGGGTCCATCGCTGACACTGGCTCGTCGGCGAGCAATATTTCCGGCGCCTGATACAGCACCCGCGCAATGCCGACGCGCTGCAACTGCCCGCCGGACAACTGCTGGCAATGGGCGAAGAGTTTGTCGCCCAGATCCAGCCGCGCCAACGCCGCGCGAGCGCCCGCCACATCCAGCGGATGCAGCAGGTTCAGCAGACTTTTGCCCAGACTCCACTGACCGAGCTTGCCGGCCAGCACCGCTGTGATCACCCGCTGACGCGGCGGAATCGGCGGCGCCTGATGCACCAGGCCGATGCGCGCACGCAGGCGCTGCCGCTGGTGCGCCGACAAGTGCCAGGCGCGTTCGCCAAGCACTTCGATGTCGCCACTGCTGGGCTTGAGCGCGGTGGCCAGCAGATTGAGCAGGCTCGACTTGCCAGCGCCGGACGGGCCGATGATTGCGACCTGTTCGCCAGCGCCAATCTGCACGTCGATGTTACGAAGGGCATCGACGCCATTGGCATGGCGCAGGCTGCCCTGGGTGAGGCGTAGGGTCATTTCAGCAGTTCGGCGGCGCGGGCGGCTTCCTCGATGCCCTTGTAGTTCTCGGGCTTGGTCTCGATGAAGCGACTGGCGGCCTGCAGATCGAGGATCTTCTTCTGCTCAGGATTGGCCGGGTCGAGGTCAAGGAAGGCTTGCTTGATCTTCGCGGCCAGCTTCGGATCAAGGGTGCCGCGCACGGTCCAGTTGTAATCGAAGTAGGTAGGGGTGGTGGCGAAGACTTTGACCTTGTTGGTGTCGACCTTGCCGGCGTCGACCAGTTTCTGCCAGACGCTGGCGTTCAACACACCAGCGTCGACCTTGCCGGCCTGCACCCAGGCAACGGTGGCGTCATGCGCGCCGGAGTAGGCGACACGGCTGAAATAGCCTTCAGGCTTGATGCCGTCGTTCTTCAGCATGAAGTAACGCGGCATCAGACTGCCCGAGGTGGACGACACCGAACCGAAGGCGAAGGTCTTGCCCTTCAGGTCGGCGAGGCTTTTCACGTTCGGGTCGGCGGTGATGAATTTGCTGGTGAACTGCGCATCCTGTTCGCGCTGCACCAGCGGGATCACCGGTGTAGTGGCGTCGGTCTTCAAACGTGCCTGCACAAAAGTGAAACCGCCGAGCCAGGCCATGTCGAGGCGATCGGTGGCCAGCGCTTCAACCACCGCCGGGTAGTCGGCGACAGGCACAAACTGCACCTTCATGCCCAGTTGCTGTTCAAGATAAGCGCCCAGTGGTTCGAACTTGCGCAGCAGCTCGGTCGGGGCTTCGTCGGGAATCGCGCTGACGCGCAGGACATCAGCGGCTTGCGTCATCAGGGCAGAAAAGGACAGCGCCAGACCGGCGGTGAGGGCGAGGGTACGCTTGAACATAGAATTCTCCGTTTCGTAAGCGTCAACATTCGAAGGGCAGCCGCTACCGGGCGGCGCGCCACGTCAGGGTAGACGAAACGGCGAGGTTATACGCATTCGCGAGGAGATTGGCCAGCCTCCGTGCCGGCGCGGTGTGTCTGTTTGTGTACGGTTGCGGTCAAGCCGCTTCCGGCAGTTTGGCAATCACCTTGATTTCAAAATCGAAACCCGCCAGCCAGGTCACGCCGACAGCGGTGATGGTCGGAAACGGCGCTTCGCCCCAAAACTCCGGCACCACAGTCCAGATCGTTTCGAACGTCGAGTGCGGATCGACCATGAACACGGTGACATCCACCGCATCATCGAAGCTGCAACCGGCCGCAGCGAGGATCGCGTTGAGGTTGTGGAAGGCGGTGCGCACCTGATCGCGCAGATTGGCCTCGGGCGAGCCATCCTCACGGCTGCCGACTTGTCCGGAGACAAACAGGAAACCGTTGGAGCGAATCGCCGGCGAGTAACGGTGACGTTCATACAGGGCGTGGCGGGCAGGTGGAAAAACTACATCGCGCTTGGACATGGGGCTGACTCCATCAGTGGTTGATGGGGTGACTTTAGGTGTTTGCAGCTGCTGGATAAACGCGCAAGCTTGGCGTTCACTGTTTGCAAATTCCAAACAATCGAGGGGCGCGGATGGACCGGTTCGATGCGATGCAGGCCTTTGCCCGGGTGGTCGAGGCGGGCAGTTTCACCAAAGCTGCCGAAACCCTGCACATGAGCAAGACCACGGTGACGCAACTGGTGCAGCAGCTGGAGGCGCGGCTGCGGGTCAAGCTGCTCAATCGCACTACGCGCAAGGTCAACGTCACCGCCGATGGTGCGGCGTATTACGAGCGGGTGATCAAGTTGCTGGCCGACATGGACGACGCCGAAACCAGCCTGCCCGGTGCCGCCGCACGGCCACGGGGGCGCTTGCGCATCGACGTGCCGAGCCCGTTCGCGCGGCACATTCTGGTGCCGGCGTTGCCGGAGTTTCATGCGCGCTACCCGGACATCCAGATCGACATGGGCGTCAGCGACCGCATCGTCGACATCATCGATGAGAACGTCGATTGCGTGGTGCGCGGCGGCGAATTGCTCGATCAATCGCTGATGGCGCGCAAGCTCGCCGATCTGCCATTGGGGGTATTTGCCGCGCCGGCTTATCTGGCTCGCGAAGGTACGCCCGACCATCCACGCGAACTGGAAGACTCCCATCATCGGGTGGTCGCGTTTCTTTGGGCTCGCACTGGTAAACCTCTTCCGTACACGTTGCACAACGGCACCGAGCGCTTGCAGATCAAGGGCCGGCATGTGCTTGCGGTAGATGACGGCAATGCCTATCTAGCGGCGGGACTGGCGGGCATGGGGGTGTTGTGGTTGCCGACGTATATGGCCGATGCGCATGTCGCGCGCGGCGAGCTCGTGCCGTTGTTTGAGGGCTGGCGCCTGGAAAGCATGCCGCTTTACGTCGCGTATCCGCCGAACCGGCATGTCAGCTTGAAATTGCGGGTATTTATCGACTGGATTGTGGCGTTAATGGCGTAGGGCTCTGGTGCGCTTATTGCTTTACGTGAAGGCAGGTCGTCAGAAAAACAACCAACCCGGCGACCCGAACGTGCTCGTGATGAGAGGCGCACGTTCGACCCAAGGAGCTATGCGCGTAATGAATATGTACATCGATATCGTCGGCGCCTGCAATCTGAGCTGCCCGTCATGCCCGATGGGTAATTCGGAAAATGCCAATTTCAAGAAAGCCATGCAGCTCGAGATGTTCACGCAGATTGTCGACAAGGCACGGCGTGAAGGGGTCAAGGCGATCTTTTTGTACAACTGGACCGAGCCGTTGATTCACCCGCGCATCGGTGAGTTCGTCGAAATCATTAACGCTGCAGGTTTGCAAAGCGGCATCAGCTCCAACCTGAACCTGGCCAAGAACATTGAAAGCGCGATGCTCGCCAATCCCTGGTTCTTCCGTGTCTCCCTGTCCGGGTTCCACCAGGACACCTACCGCCAAGGGCATGTCGGCGGCGACATCGAAGTGGTCAAGCAGAACATGATCAAGCTGCATGACCTCAAGCAGCGTCACGGCCTGAATACGCTTATCGAGGTCTATTACCACCGCTATCTGGATAACCTCGAAGAAGAGGGGCTGATGCGCGAGTTCAGCGAGCGCCTGGGTTTCAATTTCTCCACCGGCTACTCGGTGATGATGCCGCTGGAAAAAACCTTCGCTATCGTCGAAGACGATGCCTCGGTCACCGACACGGACCGGGAAACCCTCAAGCGCCTGGCGTTGCCACCGTATGCAGACCTGGTCAATCTGGTCAAGCAATACCCCAAACAGGCGTGCACCCTGAAAGATGATTGGCTGGTACTCGATTGCAATGGCAATACCGTGCTGTGCTGCACGATTTTCAATCAGGCGGAATACAGCGTCGGCAAGTATCTGGACATGCCGGTACAGGAATTGATGAGTCGCAAATCCACGCAAAAGAACTGCGTGGACTTGTGCAACCGCTGCGCGAAGAACGGTCTGCACATCTACTCCGCATCGCCCAACAAGGGGCCGCTGGAAAGTCATGCGGTCAATCGCATCATCGACTTTCAACGACGCACGATTCTCGAACAGCCGATCGATAGCGAACGTCTGGGCCGTACAGGTGAAGTCAGCGCCGAGCACTTCGATGAGGAGCAATATTTGCGCCTCAATGCCGACGTAAAGACTGCAATCGCCACAGGCGCCTTCTCCAGTGGCTATCAACACTACGTCCTGTTTGGGCGCCTCGAAGGTCGGCTCGGGGCGGGGTTGAATACGATCGTTTGAGATACCCGGGGCGACGGCCATGGGTTGTTTGAAGGTGTGGCCTGATGACGTGATTGACTCTTTACCGGTTCCGGCCAACTATCGGCGCACAACAATGTGACCGATGGATTGAAACTTGACCGAACGACGCCAATTCAGCGGAGGCATGAAGGGGAAAAACCTCCGCTATCTGAATGAGCAAAGCGATAACGCGCAGTTGACGCGCACCGGTTTTCTGCTGCTCGAACACTTTTCGCTACCGGCCTTTACGCAGACGCTGGACGCCGTGGTGACTACCAATCTGTTGCGCCCGGGGCTGTTTACCTCGCGCACCTTCGGGCTGGGTGAGGGCGAGGTCATCAGCGACCTGGGGCTGGTGATCCGCCCCGATGCGCGTCTGGACTCAGCAGCGCTCGAGGAATTGGATCTGCTGGTGGTCTGCGGCGGTTATCGCACTGAACTGCGAGCGAGCGATGGGTTTGTGCACTTGCTCAAACTGGCGGCGGAGCGGGGCGTCAGTCTGGCCGGGTTGTGGAATGGTTCGTGGTTTCTCGGGCGTGCCGGGTTGCTCGACGGCTACCGTTGCGCGATTCACCCGGAACATCGCCCCGCGTTGACGGAAATTGCCAAGGCTACGCACGTCAGCAGCGAGCCTTATGTGATCGACCGCGACCGTCTCACCGCGTCGAGCCCATCGGGGGCTTTCCACATGGCGCTGGACTGGATCAAAAGCCTGCACGGCAAGGCGCTGGTCGAGGGTGTCGAGGACATTCTGGCGTTTGAGGAATCGCGCTACCGGCGGATCAAACCGGATGAAAACATCTGCGTCAGCGCGCCGTTGCGGGAAGTGATCAAGCTGATGGACGCCAACCTCGAAGAACCGTTGGAGCTGGAACAATTGGCGGTCTACGCCGGCCGCTCGCGGCGCCAGCTCGAGCGCTTGTTCAAGGAACAACTGGGCACCACGCCGCAGCGCTATTACCTGGAACTGCGCATCACCGAAGCACGGCGCCTGCTGCAACATACCGAGCTGTCGCAGGTGGAAGTGCTGGTGGCGTGTGGTTTCGTTTCACCGAGCCATTTCAGCAAGTGCTACAGCTCGTATTTTGGTTATCGGCCTTCGAAGGAAAAACGGCTAGTTAAATAGATCGACCGGTGCAATCCCCAAAAACCCTCACCCCAGCCCTCTCCCAGAGGGAGAGGGAGCCGACCGAGGTATCTTGCGCTGTACATCGACCTGAAAGATGGACGTCGACTTTGGATTCAATACAGCGCTTTCAGGTCGGCGTAAATCTCGAATATCCCCCAATCAGTTCCCTCTCCCTCCGGGAGAGGGCTAGGGTGAGGGGTATTGAGGGCGGGTCTGTCAGAGACGATCAGCATCGATTACAGCTTGCGCAAACGCCGCCGGGCTTTCCTGGGGCAAATTGTGCCCAACCCCACCCTCAATCAACCGGAACTGATATTTCCCGGTAAAACGCTTGGCATAGTCCTCAGGCTTGGGATGTGGCGCACCATTGGCGTCGCCTTCCAGGGTAATCGTCGGCACGCTGATCGAAGGCGCAGTAGCCAATTTTTCTTCCAGCGCGGCATATTTCGCCTCGCCCTGCACCAGGCCCAGCCGCCAGCGGTAGTTGAACACGGTGATTTCGACGTGATCGGGGTTCTGCAACGCTTGGGCGCTGCGGTCGAAAGTGGCGTCGTCGAACTTCCACTGCGGCGAAGCCAGCTGCCAGATCAGTTTGGCGAAGTCGTGGGTGTTCTTTTCATAGCCGGCACGGCCGCGTTCGGTGGCGAAGTAGAACTGGTACCACCACTGCAATTCGGCTTTCGGCGGCAGCGGGTTTTGCCCGGCGGCCTGATTGCCGATCAGGTAGCCGCTGACCGCCACCAACGCCTTGACGCGCTCCGGCCACAATGCTGCGACGATGTCCGCCGAACGCGCGCCCCAGTCGTAGCCGCCAAGCACTGCTTGCTTGATCTTCAGCGCATCCATGAAGTCGATCACGTCGCTGGCCAGCGCCGCCGGTTGGCCGTTGCGCAGGGTGTTTTTGGACAGGAACTGCGTGTCGCCATAACCCCGCGCATACGGCATCAACACGCGATAACCCTTGGCCGCCAGCAGTGGTGCGACATCGTCGTAGCTGTGAATGTCGTAGGGCCAGCCGTGCAGCAGAATCACCACTGGGCCATCAGCGGGGCCGGTTTCGGCGTAGGCCACGTCGAGCAAGCCAGCCTTGATGTGCTTCAGCGGGCCGAAGGGCGAGGGCGCGGAATAGCTGACGGCGGCCGGTTCTGTGGTTTGCGCCTGAGCGCTGCCGACGGCGCCGAACAGTGACAGCGCCAGGACTGACAAGCCGAGCGCGGCGGTGATTTTAGAGGTGTGCAGAGCCTGTTTCATGCTGACGTCTCCTTTGCGAGCCTGTGGCCAAGGGGCTGGATGAACCCTTGAAACCCTGGGTGCATTGAAGCGTGGCGAGGTATCTGCTCTGTGTCGCCAGAGAGCGTTTTTGCATTGGGTTGTGTAGCAGCGGGGCGCGTACACAGTGTGATACATGGCGATGAAACGGTGAGTTTTCGCGCGAAAATAATAAGTCGCTGTTTTAAAACAAAAAAAATTTTATTTCGGGCTTCCCAAATGAAATGAATGTTGTTAAATTGCGGCCCGTTCTCACAGCGATCCTAACGGAGCCGCTGATCAGAGCTACAGGGGCGTCGCCAAGCGGTAAGGCAGCAGGTTTTGATCCTGCCATGCGTTGGTTCGAATCCAGCCGCCCCTGCCATCTACGAAAAAACGCCAACTTCGCAAGAAGTTGGCGTTTTTTTATGCCTGCGATTTACCGCGCTCGAGCCAGGCATGCGTGCGCGATGCCGAAGCACCGCGCACGCCGGTCACTCAGTGCGGTGCGCGCGGGATGGTTTTCATCAGGTCTTCAGGGCTGATGTGGCCGACCACGCTGCCCGGCTGCGGCAGGTTCAGAATGTGGCCTTTCATCTTGCCGATGATGTGCATCTCGCACGGCTTGCAATCGAACTTCAACGTCAGCACTTCATCGCCGTGGATCAACTGCATCGGCGCGACCTTGGTGCGCACGCCGGTCACGCCTTTGGCCTGTTTCGGGCACAGGTTGAAGGAGAAACGCAGGCAGTGCTTGGTGATCATCACCGGCACCTCGCCTGGCTCTTCGTGAGCTTCGTACGCCGCGTCGATCAGCTTGACGCCGTGACGGTGGTAGAAGTCGCGGGCCTTCTGATTGTAGACGTTGGCGAGGAAGGTCAGGTGCGAATCCGGGTACACCGGCGGCGGCGTGGTTTCGGCCTTGCGGCTGCCACGCGGATGCGCGGCGACACGCGCCGCAGTCAGCGCTTCGATCACTTCGCGACGCAGCGACTTGAGCTGCGAGTTGGGAATGAAGAACGCTTGCGGCGCATCCAGCTTGACGTCGGTGGCGTGGTACTGCGTGGTGCCGAGCTGACCAAGCAGGTCGCGCAGTTGCTCCAGCGCCTGCTCCGGCTTGTTGGCAACGCCGAACGGCCCGTTGAGGGTGACGCTGGCGCTGATGCCTTCTTCGCTGGTCGCGGTCACTTCCAGCTGTTCTTCACGCAGACGAGCGAACCAGCTCAGGGCCACGCGACGTTCCGAAGAAGTTTTCTGCAACGCCTGCTGCCAGTTGTGATCGAGGTTGCGATTGAGCGGGTGGCTCGGACGCAGCTTGAACAGGCCCTCGGGCATTTCGTTCGGCTCGACGCGGTAGCGGTAGCGCTTCTCGCCGTCTTCTTCGAACTCGCCTTTGGCCTCGGCGATGTTGGCGCGGAAACCGACCACTTCGCGCTTGACCAGCACGTTCAGGCCGTCGCCGTTGGACAGCGGCTCGTGAGTGACAACCTGCATGTCACGCTTGCCGACTTTTTCCACCGTGCCGACCGGCAGCCCGGTGAAGGTTGGCGAATCGAAGGCGCCGATGTCGATCTTGCGATCGGTCACGAAGTAATCGGTGCTGCCACGGTGGAAGGTCTTTTCCGGGTCGGGCAGGAAGAAATGCACCGTCCGGCCGCTGGAGGCGCGGGCCAGGTCAGGGCGGTCTTCGAGCACGTCGTCCAGACGCTGGCGGTAATAGGCGGTGATGTTCTTCACATAGCCCATGTCCTTGTAGCGACCTTCGATCTTGAACGAACGCACGCCTGCTTCGACCAGCGCGCGGATGTTGGCGCTCTGGTTGTTGTCTTTCATCGACAGCAGGTGCTTTTCGTAAGCGATCACGCCACCCTTTTCGTCTTTCAAGGTGTACGGCAAGCGGCAAGCCTGGGAGCAGTCGCCCCGGTTGGCGCTGCGGCCGGTCTGCGCGTGGGAAATATTGCACTGGCCGGAGAAGGCCACGCACAGCGCGCCGTGGATGAAGAATTCGATGGCCGCGTCGGTTTCATCGGCGATGGCGCGGATTTCCTGCAGGTTCAGCTCACGGGCCAACACCAACTGCGAGAAACCGGCCTGATCGAGGAACTTCGCTCGCTCGAGGGTGCGGATGTCGGTCTGGGTCGAGGCGTGCAGCTCGATCGGCGGAATGTCCAGCTCCATTACGCCCAGATCCTGAACGATCAGCGCATCGACGCCGGCGTCGTACAACTGATGGATCAGCTTGCGCGCCGGCTCCAGCTCGTTGTCGTGCAGGATGGTGTTGATGGTGGTGAAGATGCGTGCGTGGTAACGGCGGGCGAACTCGACCAGTTCGGCGATTTCGCTGACTTCGTTGCAGGCGTTGTGGCGTGCGCCGAAGCTCGGGCCGCCGATGTACACGGCGTCAGCGCCATGCAGGATGGCCTCGCGGGCAATGGCGACATCGCGGGCAGGGCTGAGCAATTCCAGGTGATGCTTGGGCAAGGACATAGTTTTTTTAGTCAGGCGGTCACGGGCAAGGGGCGCATTGTACCTGTGAAACACTTGGGCGGCATCAGCGTGCCGATATCAGGTACGAAGGACCTAGCACAATACGAGGCAATGCATAACTGTAAAGACTGTCAGTTGTCCGTCCGCGTCCAAAGCGTGAACATCAGGTGGGAGCGGGAAAGTCGCTCTGGCCTATATCACGCAAGACATTGGAGATTAATATCATGAAAGGTAATAACGCCTTCGCGACGATTGGTATCTCGGATTTCGCGTCGTTTAAACCGCGTCCTCGCAAGACGGCCGAAGTGTATTACAAAGCGGTCGTGTCACCCGATCATCCGGGCATAGGCAAGCCAATATTCTCCGCTACTCGGCATCTTTATTTCGGCACAAAAGAGACGTTTAGCGTTATTGGTCAATATTTTACGGACGAGGTGGGTGAGATCATTTCATTTGTGATAGATCGCTCCCTTACGGACGGTACGCATGAAATTGGCGGGTTCGGAAGCCCTGTCGCGGGATTGATGACTATGTCGCATGAAATCTTATATGCGAAAACAGGAACAATAGAGTTTGCTCGCAAACACGAAGAAGGCATCGATTCGATTACGGCAACATTCAATTTTGAAATCGAGCACCGCGGGCAAACATACCGGGTATCAGAAGGTAAACTGTTTGTTATAGCTAGCGGTCCCCTTTAAGTTTTGTGAATAGACCGTTGACGCCAATTCGCTCAACGAGCGAGCCAGCGCATGCCAAACGGCCGCATCCTGGTGGCTGCTGTGTTTGGCGCGCGCCCTTAAGCATTTTCACTGCGTACGCCGCAACCGGAATCGTGGCGGCAGCCTACGCAGTATTTCCGCAAATCAGCCCTTGGCCGCCATCGCCGTCACCTCCACACGCATCCCTTCAACCGCCAGCGAGGCGACGCCCACCGCTGCCCGCACTGGCCAAGGCTTGGCGAAATAGCGTTTGTACACTTCATTGAACGCCGCGCGATCAGCCATGTCGGTGAGGTAAATGGTCAGGTGCAGCACCCGGTCCATCGAACTGCCAGCACGTTCCAAGGCGACTTTCAGCGCTTGCAGCGTGCACTCGCTTTGCTCGGTGATGCCGCCGAGTTCCAGGCTGCCATCGGCGCGGGTCGGGATTTGCGTCGAGACCATGATCCCGCCAAAGGTGGCGACGTCGGAAGAAATCGAATCGGTGTCCGGATCAGGCGTGAAGATGATGTCTTGATTGGCCATGGGCATCTCTTGTTTGGGTGAATGAAGATTGCGGCAGTTTACAGATTCTTTCCCACCATGGCCCGGACGGGGACCGCGACACGTTTGTATAAGCGTGTATCAGCCCTCAGCGGATACACACGGCAACACCAAACTGCGCTTTCGAGACACATCCGCCTTACATGCCGAGCCCAAAGTAGCCCTCACACCAACACTACGTTCAAGAGGGCACCACCATGTACCGTCCACTGTTTCTGGCTTCTGCCGTTGTCTTCGCCTCCCTTGCCGGTTTCGCCCATGCGGCAGATGCGCCGGCGACGAGCTGGCAGAAAGGTCTGAGCCGTACTGATCTGGTTCGCCAGGATCTCGGCGCTGACAATCGCGAGGTGATTCAGGCGCGTATCGATTTCGACGCTGGCGTCACCTCGCCTCGGCATGCTCATCCCGGCGTGGAAGTGGCCTATGTCATCAGCGGCACGTTCGAGTATCAGCTCGAAGGGCGGGCGCCGGTAATACTCAAGGCCGGTGATTCGTTGTTCATTCCGGCGGGCGTGGCGCATGTGGCGAAAAACATTGGCAGCGAAAAGGGCGTGGAACTGGCCACTTACGTCGTGCCGAAAGGCGAGCCGCTGCTGATCCTCAAACCATGACCTGCCAGGCTGCTATTTCGAGCGCGGCTTGCTCATTGCGCGCTTGATGCGCATCCAATCCTGATAGGCCGCCGTTCGCTTGGCGTCGGCCAAGGCTTTTGCTTCGCTGAAGCGAGCCCAAGACTCAGGGCTGTCGGCGTCATGCTCAATGATTCTGTAGGCCGCCTCTTCCAGCAGGTCGGCCTCGCGGAACATCGCGGCGTTTTCTGCCATCTCGTCATCCCACGATCGGCCGAAACCGAATTTCAACGTGCGCTCATTCATTTTGCGTGATCCTCCTCCCACACCAGAGGCACCGACTCGCGCCATTGCACCTCGGTTACGCCGAAGCGTTCCGCCATTGGTTTGGAAAAACGTTTCAACGGAGGCCGACCGGGGCGCGGGATGGGCGCGATTCCTGCGTCGCAACTTGCCCACTGCCACGCTTCGGCGTTGTTCATGTTTTTTGTGCGAATGACGAATGACCTGGGCTTTCCATGTAACAGGTACTCGATCACGTACAAGTCCACTGCGCTCATACATTTCCTCCGGCTGTTAAAAAGAGGGATGTCTGGCGAAATAAATAATTCAGAGAAAATTCTTTTGGCTGGGATGACCGGCATACGCCGCTTGTTTTGCGTTATACCGGCCGTTGGGGCGTGTACAAGTTGATGCGCCAATGCACTACATGATCTTGTAATGTCGCTGCTGAGAGTGGCGATCTCACTAGAATGAAACGCATCTAAAACGGCGCGTTATTCAGGAGGGGCTTCAGGAGTAAATGCATGAGCAGACAAAGTCTGCGTGAATCTCGGTGTCTTCAACCGCTGTGATCAGACCTGCATGCAAAGCTTCTTCAGGATTGATAATGCGCGGAGCCGCTGTCAGGTATTTTTCTGTCTCCAACGCATTTTTCCCGTTACTGGTACGCTCGGCGACAATCTGCGCGTACAGATGCAAGTCGTAATCCAGGCTCATGGCATATTCCGACATGCGCGAATGATCAACCGCTCCCTGCAAGTGCCAATGAAAAGGGTGAAACAGAAACTTGCTATGAGTGCACGCAGTGCGGCGCTGGCCGGCGAGGAAAACGATATTGCCCATCGACTCGACCGTTCCCAGGTTATGCGTGTGTACCGGGACGGGCAGCGCCATCAGAAAGTTGTACATCGTGAAACCGTAACTGCATTCGCCACCCATGGTAGCGATGTTCAGAATCAACCTGGGTGCATCTTCCTTTACCGCACGCGAGGCTCTGTCAATCAGCTGACCGCAGGTTGAAGCATTGATCGGGCCGGTAAAGTTAATCACGTGAACAGGCATGGCAATTTCCTCGACGGGCCGGGGCTCTGCGAACGGGCTCTTTGCGCAAGGACTGGTGCCCGTCAGTCAGGAGCAGCGTTCGTACGTTGGCGTCGTTTGCGTTTCTCGAGAGTTTTCAGAGTCAACGTTCAACTGCCTGCGCTCGTAACATTCATGTTGTGCACGATCGCTGTGCTGCGGGTGGCCAGGTTTTCTTTCAATGCACGAAGACCCAGCGTCGTCCGGCAGTTTCTCCGGAGAGCTGCGCGTCGCTTCTTGTACAACTTCAGCGCCTTCGCGTTGGTGTAACTGGCTTGGAGGAGTATGTGTGGAGGTGGTCATCTATGCGCTCCGTCGAATATTACAAGGGCAGCGAGGCTGCCCTTGTACCGCTCATTTACGACTTGCGACCTCCACTGTGGCTGGATTGTCCGCCTTTGCGACCAGCCTCGGATGCTTTTTCACGATCGTTGGCGAAGTTGCCGCCAGACTGTCCGCCTTTTTTTCCGGACTCTTGCATCTTGTCACGATCGTTGCCGGCGTTACCTGTATTTTTATTTCCGGTGGTCATGATAGCTCTCCGATATCTATTAACGTTTCGCTAGTGATGTCCGTTTTCGTCATGGACACCTACTTCGATTACATATCGGTTCACGGTGTTTTGATTTTTTTTAATTGATCCGATGAGCGGTGCCTGCACTTTCAACTTGTATCGGCCAGTAGTGCACATATAACTAAAAGGGCTACGCTCAATCGCATTGGATAATAAAGAAAAACACTTACACCGATGCCGAGCCGGTTGTTGAAGTTAATTGAACCTCGACTATCTGAATCGTGGCAACGGCCGATCAATTGGCTTGAGCGTCGAAAGCGTATCGCGAATCAGCGGCGTATCTTTCTCGATGTCGTGCAGTCGATCGCGGATGCGCAGTGCTGTCGGATGCCCGCCTTGATGATCAACCCAGTCGGCGATCTCTTTGCAGGCGGCTGCCAGGCGCGCCTGGCGGGCGTCGAGCAGGGTGAGGAGGGTGGTGATGGACTCTTTCTCGGACATGAAACACCTCCGTTCGCTGAAACGGCTGAGTTGCAACAAAAAGCCCGCATGGCGCGAACCTTCAGATCAACTATAGAAGCCCTGCGCGATCGTGCAAAAAATACCCGGCTCAGCTCATCGGCAAATCTTGTAGGAGTGAGCCTGCAGGGGGTTTGTGCGACTCAGGACGCCTCGCTCACCTCACACATCCGCTCGAGAAACATCGCCAAGGCTACTTCCTCAGCGCGCAGGCCTTTGCGCACTCTCGGGCGGGGCAGTTCGGCGAGCGCGCCGAGCATGAAATGTTCGAGCACCGCAGGGTGGATGTAGCATTTGCGGCACACCGCTGGCGTGTTGCCCAGCTGTTTGGCGACGTTCTTCACGGCTTCGACCACATGGCGCTTGGCCTCGGTTTCCGACTCATGCTGCAGCTCGCGCAGCACTGCCAAAGCCAATGCGCTGCCCGCCCAGGTGCGGTAGTCCTTGGCGGTGAATTCAGCGCCGGTGAGCTTTTGCAGATAGGCGTTTACGTCGGAGGAGGTGACAGTGTGCCGTTCGCCGTGTTCATCAAGGTACTGAAACAGGTTTTGCCCGGGAATCTCCAGGCAGCGCTTGATGATTCGCGCCAGACGCCGATCCTTGACGGTGATCTGGTGCTCGATGCCGCTCTTGCCACGGAACTGGAACAGGATCGCGCTGCCGTTGACCTCGACATGCCGACTGCGCAACGTGGTCAGGCCATAAGAGCGATTGTCCCGCGCATATTGGGTATTGCCGACGCGGATCAGCGTGGCGTCGAGCAAGGTGATGACCGTGGCCATGACCTTGTCGCGGCTGAAGCCCGGGGCGTCGAGCAGCGCCTCAAGCTGGCGCCGCAGTTTGGGCAGGGCCAGGCCGAATTCGCGAAGGCGCGAGTATTTGTCGGCGTCGCGCACTTCGCGCCAGCGCGCGTGATAACGGTACTGCTTGCGCCCGCGCGCATCGCGGCCGGTGGCTTGCAGATGACCGCGCGGGTCGGCGCAGATCCACACATCGGTGTAAGCCGGCGGCACCGCGAGGGCGTTGATGCGTTTGATTTCGTCCGGGTCGGTGATGCGCTGGCCCGACGGTTCGAAATAGACGAACTTGCCGCGCAGTTTTTTCCGGGTGATACCAGGCTGAGTGTCATCGACGTAATGCAGATCGGCGGGCAGGGCATCTGTCAGCACGGTATCGGGCATGGCGGTTTCCTTCGGTCATACGGCAGTCTGTAACTGATTGACCGCAGGCGCTGGCCGTCGTGCCGAATGATTTACGCGAGCACCGCCACCGCCTTGATCTGCGCCCACAGCCGCTGGCCCGGGTGCACGCCCAATTGGTCACGCGAGAAGCGGGTGATCCGCGCCAGCAGCGGCGTGCCGCCGGCATCGAGGCGGATCAGCACATGGGCACTGTTGTCAGCGGCCTGTTCGCTGATGACGGTAACGGGCAGACGATTGAGAATGCTGCTGGCCGCATCATTGTTCAGCGCCAGGCTGATGTCGCGGGCGTGCACCTTGCAGCGCAGGGCCTGACCCACGGCCATGTGCGCATGGGTGACGCGAATATTCATGTCCGTGGCCGGCAGTTGCAGGCTAAGCAATTGATAGGTGGCGTCGTAGGCGCTGACCTGACCTTCGATGATCACCCCGGCGTCATCGCCCAGCGCCAAAGGCAGATCCAGACGCGCCAGGGTCTCGCCGATCGGGCCGCTGGCGAGGGTTTTGCCATCGCTCAGCAACACCAGATGATCGGCCAGACGCGCGACTTCATCCTGGGCATGGCTGACGTACAGCAGCGGAATATCCAGTTCGTCATGCAGGCGTTGCAGGTATGGGAGGATTTCGCTCTTGCGCCGGCTGTCGAGAGCCGCCAGTGGTTCGTCCATCAGCAGCAGTTTCGGGCTGGTCAGCAGGGCGCGGGCGATGCCGACGCGCTGCCGCTCGCCGCCGGACAGATGCTGCGGATGGCGCTCGAGCAAATGGCCGATGCCGAGCAGTTCGGTCGCTTGGTTGATATCGACCCGGCGTTGCGACTTGGCGATGCGTTTGAGACCAAACTCCAGATTGGCCAGCACCGACAGATGCGGGAACAGGCTGGCTTCCTGAAACACGTAGCCAAGCGCACGTTTATGCGGCGGGACGAAGATGCCATTGGCACTGTCCTGCCAGACCTCGTCGTTGATCTGCACAAAACCCTGCTCGGCGCGCTCCAGCCCGGCGATGCAGCGCAGGCAGGTGGTTTTGCCGGAGCCGGAATCGCCAAACAGCGCGGTGACGCCCCGGCCCGGCACTTGCAGATCAACATCCAGTTCGAACCCCGGATAAGTGCGTTTCAGGCGTACATCTATCATCGATCAGCTCCAGCCTGCGCGGGTTTTGCGGCTGGAATACAGCGCCAGCAACACCAGAAACGAGAACACCAGCATCGCCGCGGACAGCCAGTGCGCTTGGGCATATTCCAGTGCTTCGACGTGGTCGTAGATTTGCACGGAGACCACGCGGGTCTTGTCGGGAATGTTGCCGCCGATCATCAGCACCACGCCGAATTCACCGACGGTGTGGGCAAAACCGAGGATCGCTGCGGTGATGAAACCGGGGCGCGCCAGCGGCAGGATCACGCTGAAGAACGTGTCCCAGGGATTGGCGCGCAACGTCGCGGCGACTTCCAGCGGGCGGGTGCCGATTGCCGAGAAAGCGTTTTGCAGCGGTTGCACCACGAACGGCATGGAGTAGATCACCGAGCCGATGACCAGCCCGGTGAAACTGAACGTCAGCGTGCCCAGCCCCAGCCATTGAGTGAACTGGCCGAGAAAACCGTGCGGCCCCAGCGCCAGCAACAGATAAAAGCCGATCACCGTCGGCGGCAGCACCAGCGGCAGGGCGACGATGGCGCCAATCGGGCCGCGCAACCAAGACGAGGTGCGCGACAGCCATAACGCGATCGGTGTGCCGATCACCAGCAGGATCACGGTGGTCAGCGACGCCAGTTTCAGGGTCAGCCAGATCGCGGCGAAGTCGGCACTGGTCAGCGACATTTACAGTTCATATCCGAAGGACTTGATCACCGCAGCGGCTTTCGGCCCTTTGAGATAATCGACCAGGGCCTTGGCAGCAGCGCTGTCCTTGCCTTTGTTCAAGATCACCGCGTCCTGTTTGATCGGATCATGCAGGGTGGCCGGAACAATCCATGCCGAGCCGCTGCTGATTTTGCCGTTCTTGAAGATTTGCGACAGCGCCACAAAGCCCAGTTCGGCGTTGCCGGTGGAGACGAACTGGTAGGCCTGAGTAATGTTCTGGCCTTCGACGATTTTGCTTTTCGTGGCTTCGCTCAACTGAAGTTTTTCCAGCACCTGGGTGGCGGCGAGACCGTATGGCGCGGCTTTCGGGTTGGCGATGGACAAGTGCTGGTATTGGTTGGTTTTCAGCACGTCACCCTGTGCATCCACATAACCTTCTTTTGCCGACCACAGCGCCAGCGTGCCAATGGCGTAGGTGAAGCGCGAGCCTTTGACGGCTTCGCCTTCCTGCTCGAGCTTTGCCGGGGTGCTGTCGTCAGCGGCGAGAAACACTTGGAAGGGCGCGCCGTTTTTGATCTGGGTGTAGAACTGGCCGGTTGCACCATAGGCGGCGACCAGTTTGTGCCCGGTGTCTTTTTCGAAGTCGGCAGCGATGGCCTGGATTGGCGCGGTGAAATTGGCGGCGACCGCCACTTGCACTTCGTCAGCCTGCGCGGCACCGATGCTGAAAAATGCGAGGAATGAGGCGAGACAGGCAGGGGCGAGGCGTGTGGCAGCAAGTGTCATGTAAAGGCTCCGTGATCGGCATTGAATGCTTTGCTTTGGATAACGCCGATACACGGGCGCAATCGCTGTATACGGAAATATATAGCGATATGCCGCCAAGTGGCGAGGGAATAAATCCGCTCGCCGCGTAAATTCAATGACGGTTGAGTTTCGCCAATGCGCCCTCGGCGAGTTGCCGGGTCAGTTCAGCGCTGCCGATATCCTTGCCCAACGTCAGCGCCTGACCGGCCCACAGATTGGCAAAATCGGCGTCATCCTTGGCCCGCAGCGGCATCAGCGCACCGCCGGCCAACGGGAAGGCTGGCGCTTGCGCTGACATCGGGCCGAGTTCGCGCATCGCCCGATTGACAATGCCCCGCGCCGGACGTCCGGTGAAAATGTTGGTGATGGCGGTCTCGCTTTCCTTGGCGGTGCGCAGGGCCTTGTGGTGCGAGGCGCTGACCTTCGCCTCCGGGGTAAACAGAAACGCCGTGCCGACTTGCACCGCCGAGGCGCCGAGCATCAACGCGGCTGCTACGCCTCGGGCATCGCTAATCGCACCAGCCGCAATCACCGGCACCTTCACCGCGTCGACCACCTGCGGCACCAGTGCAAAGGTGCCGACCTGGCTGCTCAGATCATCGCTGAGAAACATCCCGCGATGCCCGCCCGCCTCATAACCCATGGCGATGATCGCATCGCAGCCGTGTTGCTCCAGCCAGATCGCTTCTTCGACCGTAGTCGCAGACGAAAGGATTTTCGCCCCGGTTGCCTTGACCCGATCAAGCAGATTTTTCTCCGGCAACCCGAAATGAAAACTCACCACTTCGGGGCGGAATTCTTCGAGCACGGCACACGCAGTCTCGTCGAAAGGAGCACGGTTGGACACCGGCGTCGGCGCCTCGAAATCGGCACCGAGTTCGCGGTAGTAAGGTTCGAGCAGATTTTTCCAGTCCCGGGCTCGCTGCTCATCAGGCGCCGGTGGCTGATGGCAGAAGAAATTGACGTTGAACGGCTTGGTGGTGTGCTGGCGAATCGTCTTCAGTTCTTCGCGCAGTTGCTCGATGCTCAGCATCGCTGCCGGCATTGAACCGAGGCCGCCGGCATTGCACACGGCAATCACCATCGAAGAATTGGTCGCACCGGCCATCGGGCCTTGGATGATCGGCAGTTCGATACCGAGAAGATCAAGGATACGGGTGTCTGGCCACTGGCTCATAAAGCAATTCTCCGAACGATGAAACGGGCAGGGACGGCAAGCGGTTTTAGCAGCAAAACCGGCTGCGGGGCCAGTCTGAAATTCTGAACATTACGTGCAGTTTTTCAGCGTCGGTGCGGGTGGCTTAGCGAAAGTCGAGTGTGGCAATGTGTTGCGATGTGTTATTTCAGGGCACGCTTTCTTCCCATTATTTTCGAGGGGCCGTCATGTTCAATGCCATTCTGATCGACAAAGACGACAGCGGTTATCGCGCCAATCTGCAGCAAATCGATGAGCAGCAACTGCCCGAAGGCAACGTCAGCGTGAACGTCGCGTACAGCACCCTGAATTTCAAAGATGGCCTGGCGATCACCGGCAGCAGCCCGGTGGTGCGCAAGTTTCCCATGGTACCGGGGATCGACCTGGCGGGGACTGTCGAGTCCAGTTCGCATGCCGATTTCAAGGCGGGCGATCGGGTGCTGCTCAACGGTTGGGGCGTCGGTGAAAGCCACTGGGGCGGACTGGCGCAAAAGGCTCGGCTCAACGGTGACTGGCTGATTCCACTGCCCGAAGCTTTCACCCCGGCGCAAGCCATGGCCATCGGCACCGCAGGTTACACGGCAATGCTGTGCATTCTGGCGCTGGAGCGCCATGGCCTGACACCGGATCACGGCGAAGTGCTGGTCACCGGCGCCAATGGCGGGGTCGGCAGCTTTGCCATCGCCTTGCTCAGCAAGTTGGGATACCGCGTGGTGGCATCCACCGGACGGGTGTCCGAGCATGAATACCTGCAGCAATTGGGTGCTGCCGACATCATCGATCGAGCCACCTTGTCCGAACCGGGCAAGCCGTTGGCGAAAGAGCGCTGGGCGGCGGTGGTCGATTCGGTCGGTAGTCATACGCTGGCGAATGCTTGCGCCAGCACACGCTCGGAAGGCGTGGTCGCGGCATGCGGGTTGGCGCAAGGCATGGATTTCCTGGCCTCGGTAGCACCGTTCATTCTGCGCGGCGTAACGCTGGCCGGGATCAACAGCGTGACCCAGCCCAAGGCGCGCCGTATCGAGGCCTGGGGCCGACTGGCCAAGGATCTGGATTTCTCGTTATTGCAATTGATCAGTCACGAAATCAGCTTGAGCGAAGCCCTTGAGGCCGCGCCCAGATTACTCGCCGGGCAACTGCGGGGCAGGGTGGTGGTCGACGTCAATCGTTGAGTTCGCGCTCAAGCAGTTGGCGTTTGCGCTCGACGCCCCAGCGGTAGCCGGAAAGATTGCCGTCACTGCGCACCACGCGGTGGCAGGGAATCGCCACCGCCAAACGGTTGGCCCCGCAAGCCTGGGCCACCGCACGCATCGAAGTCGGCGCGCCGATGCGTTGCGCGATCTCGGCGTAACTGGCCGTGCTGCCTGGCGGGATCTCGCGCAGCGCCTGCCAGACGCGCTCCTGAAACGCTGTGCCGCGTATATCCAGCGGCAATTTCAGGCCCGTCGCGGGCGCTTCGACAAAGCCGACGACGCTGGCGATCAACTGTTCAAATTCGCGGTCGGCGCCGATCAGGTTGGCCTTGCGAAACTGATCCTGCAGGTTGCAGACCAGCTGATGCGGATCGTCGCCGAGCAGAATCGCGCAGATCCCACGTTCGCTTTGCGCCACCAGAATCGCCCCCAGCGAGCATTGGCCAACGGCAAAGCGAATGTCGTTGTTCTGCCCGGCGGCGCGGTAATCGGTGGGCTTCATGCCCAGCAGTTGATGGGCTGATTCGTAAAAGCGGCTGTTGGAATTGAAGCCAGCGTCATACAGCGCGTCGGTCACCGAGCCGCCGTCCGCCAGGCGCGCACGCAGTTTGCGTGAGCGATGCGCCGTGGCGTAAGCCTTGGGCGTCAGGCCGGTCGCGGCTTTGAATAGCCGGTGGAAATGAAAAGGGCTGAGGCCAGCGGTGGCGGCGAGGCTGTCGAGCGCGGGCAATGTCTCGCACGCTTCGATCTGCCGGCAGGCTGCTGCGATGATCGCCGCATGTTGCGCGTCATTCTGGTCCTTGCTGGCGCGTTTGCTCGGCCGGTATCCGGCAGCTTCGGCCAGTTCGGCGGTGTCGAAAAACTCGACGTTCTGCGGTTTCGGCAGGCGCGCCAGACTGCTCGGCCGGCAATAGATGCCAGTGGTTTTGACCGCATAGACAAATTGCCCGTCGGCACGCGGATCGCGCGCCACCACAGCGGCCCAGCGGGGATCGTGTTCAATGCTGATTGTCTTCGAAAGCTTGTCCATGAGAGGGAATCCGTTGACCTGTTTGATTCAGGTTAACCAGCATCGTAACCCGCAACACTCCGCGCCTTGCGGTCAAACTTTTATTGAGCGCCCGCGACGCGGAAGGTGATGTTGATGCGCCGCTCGCCCAAGAGCGGGTGACGGCCAGGTTTGATTGGCAGCACGCCGTGATAGCGCAGGCGGTCCACGCCGCCCCAGACCACCATGTCGCCATGCAACAGCGGAATACGCTGGGTTTTATCGCTGCGTTCGAAGCCGCCGAACAGAAACATTGCCGGCAAACCTAGCGACAGCGAAACGATGGGCGCGGCATAACCTTTTTCGTCTTTGTCCTGATGCAGCGACATCTTGGCGCCGGGGACGTACTGGTTGATCAGGCAGGAGTCGGCTTGAAAATCCGTAAACCCGGCGCGTTCCGCCGCCTCGTGCGCCAGATCGGCAAACGCCGCCGGCATCGACGGCCACGGCAAGCCGCTGAGTGGATCGACGCTGGAATAACGGTAACCGCTGCGATCGGTGATCCAACCCAGCTGTCCGCAACTGCTGGTGCCGACCGACATGCTGAAACCGCCGGGCGTGACCATGTGGCGTAGCGGGGCGGCGGCAAGAATGGCGTCGAGCTCGGTCAGCAGTTGCTCGACCTGTGGCAAGGCGAATCCGCGCAGCACCCACGATTGTTCGCCGATCTGCTCGGCGCGGGGCTGCTGTACGGGTTCGTTGTCGGCGAACAGGTCAAACGTGGTCGGTTGCATGACTCGGTTACAGCGCTTTGCTGACCTTGATGTCACTGAGTTCTTCGTCAGCGTGCATTTTCTTCAGCGCCGCTTTCG
The DNA here is from genome assembly GCF_057291535.1 of Pseudomonas sp. 1L-E-NC-VB-C3. Classification (NCBI taxonomy): domain Bacteria; kingdom Pseudomonadati; phylum Pseudomonadota; class Gammaproteobacteria; order Pseudomonadales; family Pseudomonadaceae; genus Pseudomonas; species Pseudomonas sp. 1L-E-NC-VB-C3. Next base: position 147,083 of record NZ_JBXAWD010000002.1, read on the forward strand.
CTTCCTCGTCAGTGCCGGTTTCCAGTTCAGCGAATTCGAAACGCTGTTCACCGTCCAGTTTGTACTTGATCACGTATTTGGTTTTTTGCGCCACGGTCATGTTTCCCTTGCAGAATAGGCTGCGCGTCTCAGCTCAGTTTAGTGCTGGAGCGACGGATGATCTTGATCGAGTGGGTCAGCGTCGGCTTGCGCGTCACGCTGATTGCGCGGCGGTTGACGGTGTCGATGGTGATGTTCCAGAAGCCGGTGCTCGGTGCGGTGATGCGTGCCGGGAACGTGTCGAACGCGCCGCCGTGATAGGTGTGACGGCCGCCGTTTTTGAAGCTGCGGAAGTTGGCGTCGTTCATCAAACGGATGTTGCACATCTGCGAGCATTGAATGACGACGATGTCGTCTTCGTTGAGGTGCTCGCGCTGGTGAATGAATTTCATGGGCGCCTCCAGAAGGGCTTTTTCTACTAAATCAAAACGATAGCTTGTCGATGGGCGCAGTTTATCAGCCCGCACGGGTTATTATCTGGCCGTCGGGCGTTGCTTTGACAAATTTTGAACAGAACTTCGCCATGGCGGGCGGGTTAAATGCACAAGGCCCCGGAGAAAAGCGGCATTTGTGCTGTCGGACGGTCTTTAACGGAGGATTTATATGAAGTGGGGTGTGGTGTGTGTGCCGTTGATTCTGGCGATGGCCGGTTGTGCAAATGTTTCCGAAATCAATGAAACGCTGCCAACCATGAGCGTGATCTCCGGCAAAAAGCCCCAGGAGTATGCGCAGTGTCTGACCGACAAGCTCGCTGACAGTCGTGGTGCGTTGCAAGTCCAGCCGCAGAAAGACGGTGTACGAGTCATCGTTCCCGGCAAACTTTCGTCAGGCCCGGCAGCCGTGTTTGATATCGAAGATCGCGCCGGCGGCAGCAGCATCAAGCTGCATGAGCGCATGTCCAACGTGCCGGTTCGCCCTCGCGATGTACAGAAAGCTGCGAACGCCTGTATTTCCGGCTGATAGACTATCGAACATCAGCACCCGATGCCGTCACAGCCCTGCTGTGGCGGCATTGTCATTTATGGAGTCGCAATGAAGCGAGAGCACGTGCGGGAGCGCCACGCAGAGGGCCTTATCTCTGCCACTCATGTCATCCAGAACCCGGCGAATCCGGGTGAATGGATCGTGTTTTTCAAGAAGAGTGCAGGGCGCAGCTACTTTTTGGTGGATGACAATGATGAAGTCGAATCCTTCAATCGGCTCGACGATCTCATCGAGGTCGTCCGTGGCCTCGGGATCAAGTTCGCTGAAATCCACATGTAAGGCTTATTTGCAGACGACCACGACGTTACGGGTCTTGTAATTGCCAACGTCAACGCCCAGGGTTTTGTCATCTTCCTTGGGCGCCGGTGTGCCATCAGTGCCGACGATGCGATACCCGGTGCCGGCGCAGGAGGCATCGGCCTTTTCGTAGCACATGGCCCATGAGTTGGCTTCGCCGGAACAGTCGATGCTCAGACCCTGTTCGCCATTGTTCAGATAGGTGGGCTGCGAAGTGGCACAGCCGCTCAGTACCAATACCGCGAAAAGCGGCTGCAGTTTGTTCAGGTTCATGGTTGCGAGGTCTTCAAGTGGGGGACTGGTTGCTCTGACAGCGCCGCGATGAAAAGGTTATAGCGATTGGCCACTTGTTTGCCAACAAAGCACAAAAAAGCCCTGCATGCTGGCAGGGCTTGGCGCAAGTGCTAAAAGGATCAGTCCTGATCTTTGCCTCGGCGCTTGGAAGAAGCAGGCGTATCAGTGAACACCGAGGCCACATCTGTCGCCATCTGCTCGCTGTCGAAAGGCCCGGCGATATGTTCGCCATTGGTAGTGGTCAGCGTCCACTTGCCGTCTTTCTTGTCGATCACATACCCGTTGATGATTTTTACCGCAGCCATCTAGTCTGTCTCATTCGCTGGTTCAAAGGCGCCATGATAGCGGCAAATGCTCGCAATGGGGGCTGATAAGCGTATGGTGATCCTGTTTGCCCGGATCTTGAGCTACGCTGACTCCGCCGCTGAAATACCCGGATGGAACTATCCGCGCGAATATTTCTCTATGTTGGCATCGGTTAGCCAGCGCGGGGCATTGTAAGGCGCACGCCGCCTGATTAGACTGCCCCGAAACTCGTACACACAGCCTTTTCAAGGACTTATATGATCAAGAAATGCTTGTTTCCAGCAGCCGGTTACGGCACTCGCTTCCTCCCAGCGACCAAAGCCATGCCTAAAGAAATGCTGCCGGTGGTAAACAAGCCACTGATCCAGTACGGCGTTGAAGAAGCACTGGACGCGGGCCTGACGGAAATCTCCATCGTCACCGGCCGTGGCAAGCGTGCTCTGGAAGACCACTTCGACATCAGTTACGAGCTGGAAAACCAGATCAAGGGCACCGACAAGGAAAAGTACCTGGTCGGTATCCGCAAGCTGTTGGACGAGTGCTCGTTCTCCTACACCCGTCAGACCGAAATGAAAGGTTTGGGCCACGCAATCCTGACTGGCCGCCCACTGATAGGTGACGAACCGTTCGCCGTGGTCCTGGCGGATGACCTGTGCGTCAACATCGACGGCGACGGCGTACTGACCCAGATGGTCAAGCTGTACAAGCAGTTCCGCTGCTCGATCGTCGCGATCCAGGAAGTCGATCCGCAGGAAACCAACAAGTACGGTGTCATCGCTGGCGAAATGATCCGCGACGACATCTACCGCGTGCACAGCATGGTCGAGAAGCCAAAGCCGGAAGACGCGCCGTCGAACCTGGCGATCATCGGTCGTTACATCCTGACCCCGGACATCTTCGACCTGATCGAACAGACCGAGCCAGGCAAGGGCGGCGAAATCCAGATCACCGACGCCCTGATGAAGCAGGCCCAGAACGGCTGCGTCATGGCCTACAAGTTCAAGGGCAAGCGTTTCGACTGCGGTGGTGCTGAAGGCTACATCGACGCGACCAACTTCTGCTTCGAAAACTTCTACAAGACTGGCAAAGCTTACTAATAGCATCTGCCTCGTCTGCAAAAGAAAGCCACCTTCGGGTGGCTTTTTCATTTTCCGCCCTTATATGGATGGCAGTGCTTGCCCAATGAATGGCTGCGGGTATGCTGATGGCCTGCCGAGGAGATAGAAATGGCCTACGATTTTGACCTTTATGTAATTGGTGCCGGTTCCGGCGGTGTGCGGGCTGCGCGGTTTGCCGCCGGCTTCGGGGCGAAAGTGGCGGTGGCTGAAAGCCGTTACCTGGGCGGCACCTGCGTCAACGTCGGCTGCGTGCCGAAAAAGCTATTGGTCTACGGCGCGCACTTTGCCGAGGACTTCGAGCAGGCGTCCGGTTTCGGCTGGAACCTGGGCGAAGCCAACTTCGACTGGGCCACGCTGATCGCCAACAAGGACCGTGAAATCAATCGCCTCAACGGCATTTATCGCAATCTGCTGGTCAACAGCGGCGTGACCCTGCACGAGGCGCACGCGAAAATCGTTGGGCCGCACGAGGTCGAGGTTAATGGCGAGCGCTTCACCGCGAAAAACATTCTGATCGCCACCGGCGGCTGGCCGCAGATCCCTGAAATCCCCGGGCATGAGCATGCGATCGGTTCGAACGAAGCGTTCTTCCTCAAAGAGCTGCCCAAGCGTGTGCTGGTGGTCGGCGGCGGTTATATTGCCGTCGAGTTCGCCGGAATTTTCCATGGCCTCGGCGCCAACACCACGCTGCTGTATCGCGGCGATCTGTTCCTGCGTGGTTTCGACGGGTCGGTGCGCAAGCACCTGCAAGAAGAATTGACCAAGCGTGGCCTCGATCTGCAATTCAATGCCGACATTGCGCGCATCGACAAGCAGGCCGACGGTAGCTTGAAGGCGACGCTCAAGGATGGTCGCGTACTCGAAGCCGACTGCGTGTTCTACGCCACCGGCCGGCGTCCGATGCTGGACAATCTGGGCCTGGAAAACACCGATGTGCAGCTCGACGACAAGGGCTTTATCAAAGTCGACGACGAGTATCAAACCACCGAGCCGTCGATTCTGGCGCTGGGCGACGTCATTGGTCGCGTGCAACTGACCCCGGTCGCTCTGGCCGAAGGTATGGCCGTGGCGCGGCGTCTGTTCAAGCCGGAGCAATACCGTCCGGTGGACTACAAGATGATTCCGACCGCCGTGTTCAGCCTGCCGAACATCGGCACGGTCGGTTTGAGCGAAGAGGAAGCGCGCGAATGCGGCCACGAGGTGGTTATTTTCGAGAGCCGCTTCCGGCCGATGAAGCTGACCCTGACTGACTGCCAGGAGAAAACCCTGATGAAGTTGGTGGTCGACGCCAAAACCGACAGGGTGCTTGGCTGCCACATGGTCGGCCCGGACGCTGGCGAGATCGTGCAAGGTCTGGCGATCGCCTTGAAGGCCGGCGCGACCAAGCGCGACTTCGACGACACCATCGGGGTGCACCCGACGGCCGCCGAAGAGTTCGTCACCATGCGTACGCCGGTCAGCGCTTAAGCGTCTGTCGCTTTGGCCGAGTCTGGCGCTGCCGCAACGGTAGCCGCCAGACGCTGGCTGTCTTCAAGGCTTGCCTGAACCTTGAGCAACTCCTTTTCCAATGACTGATTGAGCTGCGTCTGCTCGTCGACGCTCTGTTTAAGCGCCTGGCTTTCCAGTGCCGCCACGCGCAGACGTTCCTGGAGGAGGGTGCGCTCGCTGTCCATGCGCGTGGCCTGCTCGAGCAACTGATCCTGACGCTGATTGCTGTGCTTGAGCTGATCCTGCACAAGATTCAGCTCGCGCTGGGTGCCACGGTTTTCGGTAAGCAGGCGTTCGTTGTCGCGGTGCAACTGCGTGATCTCGTCCTGGCGCACCAACGCGCTCTGCTGGGCTTGACGCAATTCTGCCTGTATCTGCTGAAGTTGCCCTTCATGGCGGGCCTGCTCCTGCTCGCGCTGTTCCTTGGTGGCGTTACGGTAATGCTCAAGCGCATCGCGGGCGTGCAGGTGTTTTTCTTCCAGTGAGCGGATCTGTTCGTCCTTGTCCTGCAAGCGCAATTCAAAGTCGGCCAATGCCTGGTTGAGGCCGGCGTTGCGCGTCTGTTCGGTTTGCAGCATCGAGCGGGTGTTGCTCAGCGCTTCGGATTCGCGTTGCAGCGCGGCGCCTTGAATGTCGTGCTCATGCTCGAGTTTTTCCAGCGCCTGGCGCGTCTGCTTCAGCTCGGCTTCCAGTGCTTGGCGTTGTTCCTCGAACTGTTCGCGGGCTTGCTCGATGGGTTCCTGTGCTTGTTCTTTCAGGCGCTGGGCGAGTCGAGAGACGAGGGCGGTGAGCTCATCATCGATCGGTTCTGCCGACGCCTCATTCGGCTGGGCACCGTCGTCCAGTTCTTTCAGATAGCGATGGATCGTGGTTTTCGAGCCGGTGTTGCCCATTTCAATGCGTACTGCATCGATGCTTGGGTGTTCGCCGCGAGCTAGGATCGCTGTGCGTGCGATTTGCACCAGTGCTTTGGTAATGCCGCCACGGGCCATGTGAACTCCTACGTTTACGTACTGTGGTACATGCCACTAAAGTACGCAGTGTACCATGCTGAAAATATAGGTAAATATTTGAATTAAAACACGCGGGATATACTGGTATTACCCAATGTCAGGGGGCAAAATGCGCATCTGCATGCCTGAACCCGTACGCCATCGAGAAAACTGCCCATGAGTGAGATTGATCGATATCTGCAAGCCGCCACCCGGGACAACACTCGCCGCAGCTATCGCATGGCCATCGAGCACTTCGAGGTGACGTGGGGCGGATTTTTGCCGGCTACTGCCGATAGCGTTGCGCGATATCTGGTGGCGCACGCTGGCGTGCTGTCGATCAACACGCTGAAGCTGCGTCTGTCGGCGCTGGCGCAGTGGCACAACAGTCAGGGGTTTGCCGATCCCACCAAGGCGCCAGTGGTGCGCAAGGTGTTCAAGGGCATTCGTGCTTTGCACCCTGCGCAGGAAAAACAGGCTGAGCCGCTGCAACTGCAGGATCTGCAGCGCGTGATCGATTGGCTTGAGCAGGAGGCGCAGACGGCCCGGGAAGAACAGGACCGCCCGACTTTGCTCAAGGCGTATCGGGATCGCGCGCTGATTCTGTTGGGCTTCTGGCGCGGCTTTCGCAGCGACGAGTTGTGCCGCTTGCAGATCGAGCATGTGCAGGCGAGTGCTGGCAAAGGAATCACTTTGTATTTGCCGCGCAGCAAGGGCGACCGGGAGAACCTCGGGCAGACTTATCAGGCCCCGGCGCTGCTGAAGCTGTGCCCGGTGCAGGCCTATATCGATTGGATTACAGAGGCTGCGCTGGTGCGCGGCGCGGTGTTCCGCAGCATTGATCGCTGGGGCAATCTGAGCGAGGAGGGCCTGCACGCCAACAGCATCATTCCGCTTCTGCGCCAGGCGTTGCAGCGCGCCGGGATTGCCGCCGCCAACTACACCAGCCATTCACTGCGGCGTGGCTTTGCCACATGGGCGCATCAAAGCGGCTGGGATCTGAAATCGTTGATGAGTTATGTTGGCTGGAAGGACATGAAATCCGCCATGCGCTATGTTGAGGTCAGCCCATTCCAGGGAATGGCTCGGATTATGGATAAGCCGGATCAGCCGTAGAGATCGTTTTCTTCTATTAATACAGTCAGCTAATAGCGAAAACAAATCAGCAGTATCAGGTTTGCCAATGAGCCTTCCGTCGAGTGAGTGGGTAGGATTCACCCATCAACTTCATAACCCCTGACGGAGAGTCATCAATGCCTATCATCAACAGCCAAGTAAAACCGTTCAAAGCTACCGCGTTCAAAAACGGCGACTTCGTTCAAGTCTCGGATGCTGACTTGAAAGGCAAGTGGTCCGTAGTGTTCTTCTACCCAGCCGACTTCACCTTCGTGTGCCCAACCGAGCTGGAAGACCTGGCTGACAACTACGCTGAGTTCAAGAAGCTGGGCGTGGAAATCTACAGCGTTTCGACCGACACCCACTTTGCTCACGCTGCCTGGCACAACACTTCGCCAGCCATCGGCAAAATCGAATACACCATGATCGGCGACCCTACCCACGTCATCTCCCGCAACTTCGACGTGCTGATCGAAGAAGCTGGTCTGGCTGACCGTGGCACCTTCGTGATCAACCCTGAAGGCCAGATCAAAATCGTTGAACTGAACGATGGCGGCGTTGGCCGTGACGCTTCCGAGCTGCTGCGCAAGATCAAGGCTGCTCAGTACGTCGCTGCACACCCAGGCGAAGTTTGCCCGGCCAAGTGGAAAGAAGGCGAGGCCACTCTGGCTCCGTCGCTGGACCTGGTCGGCAAGATCTAAGTCTGTGCCATGCAACGCAGGGCGGCACGCCGCACCTTCTTAAGTTAGCTGCACCGCCCAATAAAAATGCCCGGGCGAGATTCGCTCGGGCTTTTTTTCGCCTCAAATAAAGGAAATCGCCCGTATGTTGGACGCCAATCTTAAAGCCCAGTTGAAATCGTACCTGGAACGGGTCACCCAACCGATCGAGATCGTTGCATCCCTCGACGACGGTGCGAAATCCCGTGAAATGCTGGACCTGCTGAAAGACGTTGCCAGTCTTTCGAGCCAGATTACTCTGATCGACAGCGGTGACGATGCCCGCAAGCCATCGTTCTCGATCAATCGCCCTGGAGCCGACATCAGTCTGCGTTTCGCCGGTATTCCGATGGGCCACGAATTCACCTCGCTGGTGTTGGCTCTGCTGCAAGTCGGTGGCCACCCGTCGAAGGCCAGCGTTGAAGTGATCGAGCAGATCCGCTCGCTCAAAGGCGAGTTCAGCTTCGAGACTTACTTCTCGCTGTCTTGCCAGAATTGCCCGGACGTCGTTCAGGCGCTGAACCTGATGGCCGTGCTCAACCCGAACATCCGCCACGTCGCCATTGACGGCGCGCTGTTCCAGGACGAAGTCAACGATCGCAAGATCATGGCTGTGCCGAGCATCTACCTCAATGGCGAAAACTTCGGCCAGGGCCGCATGGGCCTGGAGGAAATCCTTGCCAAACTCGACACCGGCGCGATTGAGCGTCAGGCCGAGAAGATCAGCGCCAAAGAAGCCTTTGACGTGCTGGTCGTCGGCGGTGGCCCGGCGGGTGCTTCGGCCGCTATCTACGCCGCACGTAAAGGCATCCGCACCGGTGTCGCGGCTGAGCGCTTCGGCGGTCAGGTGCTGGATACCATGGCCATCGAGAACTTCATTTCCGTGCAGGAAACCGAAGGGCCGAAACTGGCCACGGCGCTGGAAGAACACGTCAAGCAGTACGACGTCGACATCATGAATCTGCAACGCGCTGACAAGCTGATCCCGGGCAAGAATGGCGAGCTGCATGAAGTCCACTTCGCCAGCGGTGCAACCCTGAAAGCCAGGAGCGTGATTCTCGCGACCGGCGCACGCTGGCGCGAAATGAACGTTCCGGGCGAGCAGGAATACCGCAACAAAGGCGTGGCGTACTGCCCGCACTGCGACGGCCCGCTGTTCAAGGGCAAGCGCGTAGCGGTGATCGGCGGCGGTAACTCCGGCGTTGAAGCGGCGATCGATCTGGCGGGTATCGTGGCGCACGTAACGCTGCTGGAATTCGACGTGCAACTGCGTGCCGACGCCGTGCTGCAACGCAAGCTGCACAGCCTGTCGAACGTTACCGTGATCACCAGTGCGCAAACCACTGAAGTCACCGGCAATGGCGAGAAGGTCAACGGCCTGCGCTACAAGGACCGCACTACCGATGAACTGCGCACGGTTGAGCTGGAAGGCATTTTCGTGCAAATCGGTCTGCTGCCGAACACCGATTGGCTGAAGGGCACCATCGAGCTGTCGCCGCGTGGCGAGATCATTGTCGATAATCGTGGCGAGACTTCCATTGCGGGGATCTTTGCAGCGGGTGACGTGACGACTGTGCCGTACAAGCAGATCGTGATTGCAGTGGGCGAGGGCGCCAAGGCTTCGCTGAGTGCGTTCGATCACCTGATCCGGACTTCGGCCCCGGCGTAACTGCCAGGTCGAAAACGAAAAAACCCATGAGCGATCATGGGTTTTTTATTGCGCGTGGAAAGCCACACCTCACCCCAGCCCTCTCCCGAGGGAGAGGGCTGGGGTGAGGTGTCTGAAGTCATCCATCGACCTGAGAGAGCCGGTCGATTTTGGATTCACCGCCAATCGTTCAAGTCGGCGTAATTCTCCAACATCCCGCAATCAGTCCCCTCTCCTTCTGGGAGAGGGCTAGGGTGAGGGGCTTTCAGCTTTTACAGCGGCGCAGGCTGAATGATCTCGACCCAGTAGCCATCCGGGTCCTTGATGAACGCCAGGCTCTTCATCCGGCCGTCGGTCAGGCGCTTCTGGAAATCGCAACCCAGCTCTTCAAAGCGTGCACACGCTGCGACGATGTCCGGCACCGAAATGCAGATGTGACCAAAGCCACGCGGATCGGTGTTGCCATTGTGATAGGCGAAGTCGGCATCGTTTTCGGTACCGTGGTTGTGGGTCAATTCGAGAATGCCTGGAATCGATTTCATCCATTCGGTACGCGCAGCAGCATCGGCCGGGATCTGCGCTTTATCGACCAGCGCAAGGAAGTACAGGCTGAATTCGGCTTCCGGAAAATCACGCTTCTCGACCAGCGAGAAACCCAGGACGCGGGTGTAGAAATCCAGCGACTTGGTGATGTCCTTCACGCGCAGCATGGTGTGGTTGAACACGAAGTTGCGGGTTGCGCTGTCTGGCGTGGCTGTCACACCGGGGAAAGTGTTCAGTTCGTTGAGGCTCATGGGCCCTCCAATAACAATGGGCGAGTGAATGGGCGCAATGATACGCATGCCGGCCGGCATCGCCAAATGCAAGGCGGGCTTGCCCTGCGCGAGGGCGGGGCTCAGACTTTGCTCTCTACCTTCGAGTGCGTCCGGCAATGATCCGACTGTTCAAATCCGTGTTTGTTTTTTTTGCTTTGTCATTGGCCGTGGTTTTCCCGGCCATGGCCGAACCGAGCATCACCTGGCCGGCGGGCTGGAAGGTTGAAATGTTGCCGGATACCGCGCCGCCAGTCTCGCGGCAAAGGGCGGTGAAGCTCGATGCCGACGGCAATCAGGTGATGGTGATGGAGTTGACCATGACGCAAGTGGAGGCGGGGCATCAGGTCAATTTGCAAGGCGTGTTGCTGGAGATGCGCAAGTCCATCCAGAAGGATTTCTTCCGCAGTGGTTATCAGAGCGTCTGCAACCGAATCCATCCGGCTGCGCTCGGATCATTGACCGGGCTGGAGACGACCTGCACGATCACCGAGAACGGCCGGCACGTATTATCACAAACGCTGGTGGCTGCCGTGGAAACAGACAAGGCTTATGTACTTTCATATGCCGGTCAGGCTGAGGTTTATAAGGCGAGCGCCGACGACATAGAGGCGGCACGTAACAGCCTGAAATTATAAACGTCCGTACTAACTCGCGGTGTTTTGAATGCCGGAAAGGATTAAGCACAAAGTTTGATTCATCGTTTGCAGCAACATCGCGCAGCAAAATGTTTAGCGTGATGACTCAGTAACGTTACACAATTTTCCAACTTGTTCGATGAAAATCATTTCATTTGTTAGATATTGTCAATAAAAAAGCCCTGCATCGCGCAGGGCTTTTTGTTGGCGTCAGATTAACCGCGCAACCATGAATCCACGGTGGCCGCACCGTACTGTTCTTTCCAGGCTTTCAGGCCGCGATGGTTGCCGCCCTTGGTTTCGATCAGCTCGCCAGTGTGCGGGTTCTGGTAAACCTTGACGACGCGGGCGCGGCGGGTCTTCGGCGCTGGGGCGGCCTGCAGACCGGACTTCGCCGGGTTCGGGTCGAGGATGGCGATGATGTCTTTCAGGCCTTTGCCATAGGTTTTCATCAGTCCCTGGAGCTTTTCTTCGAATTCGATTTCTTTCTTGAGCCCGGCGTCATTCTTCAGTGACTCCAGCTGTTTGAGCTGTTCCTGAAGGGCCTTTTCAGCTGCGCGAAATTCAGCGAGTCTGGACAATATCTTTACTCCAATAGTGTGTTTGGCTGATACCAACCGCAAACAAAGCTATAAGCCAAGAGCCTGGAAGCGACTCGGTGATAATTGGCTCACCTGTCAGTCTGGCTCAGGTTGAAAAAATTGTAGTAGTTAATGCGACAAGAGTAAATCCTGATGTTGTCGCCATGTAACAACAATGACTTTTTGTATCAATTTGGTGCGGTTGTTGGACGGGCTATGCTAATGAGTTAACGATCACTTAATGCGCTGATGAAATCTGCTGCCGGCATCGGTTTGGCAAACAAATAACCTTGCATGAAATCCACCTGATGCTCCGTCAGGTAATCGGCTTGGGCCTGTGTCTCGACACCTTCGGCAACAATGGCCAGATCCAGCTTTGCCGACAGTTCAATGATGGAGTCGAGAATATGCCGTGATAGCGCATCGATGCCGATCATGGCGACAAAGCTCTGATCGATCTTGAGAAAGTCGACCTTGAAGGCGCGCAAGTAGCCGAGGCTTGAGTGGCCTGTACCAAAATCGTCGATCGCGATTTTCACTCCAAGTGCGTGCAATTGCTCAAACAGTTGCAGGGTCATGTCGTTCGGTTCGATCAGCTCGCGCTCCGTCAATTCCAGCACCAGCTCGACGCTGCCGGGCGCAAACGCCGCCAGGAGGTCGCGACAGTCTTCGACCAGTTCCAGATCCTTGCAATGGCTGGCAGTGATGTTGATGCCGATATGGAAAGGTTTGGCGAAGACCGCAGAATGCGGTCCCAGCAGGGCGGCAGTCTGTTGCATCAGCGAGCGGGTCATCGGCACGATCAAGCCTGAATGCTCGGCAAATGGAATGAACAGATCCGGGCGTACGAGGCCCTCTTTCGGGTGATTCCAGCGCATCAGCACTTCAGCGCCGGACCACTGCTTGCTGTCACCGTGAACCACCGGCTGGAAATAAGGAATGAATTCCCCGGCCTCGAGTGCGCGAAGCATTTCGTGACTGGGCGAGTTCGAGCGTTTCTGCACGACATGGCCGATGGCGCCCGAGATCACGCCGAAAAATATCAGCAGGCTGAACAACGGCGGGTAGTTGGCCGCCATGTAACGCCAGGTCTCTCCCTCGGGAAAACCCGCCGACACGTTGAAACCGTATCGTTCGGATTCGAGCATGCTATGCGCGACTGGCAAAGCGGGCAGGGACCCTTGATGCACTCTGCCGTCGGCGGACAGCCAGTTATCGCCCACTTGCAACATCAGTAATGTCTGGCGGCCGATCAGGCGCAGGATGTTGCTCAGGTGATAACCATCAAGCGTGGTCAGCGCGCCGCCACGACCGTCGCTGAGGCGGTAGATCAACAATGCCGTGTCGGGAGTGACGGGATTGCCGTTCATCAACCACAGTTTGCCTTGATGATAGTCCCCGGCATTGACCGCTTCCTTGAACTGCCCGAACAGTGAGCTGCAGTAGAGCGTGTTGTCCCAGACCAGATTGGTCGAGCGCACGAAGGGGCGTCGGGTCACTTGTTCGCGCAGGGCCAGTTTCACGTCTTCGCAATTTTTCCCGGCCAGAGGCAGCAGAACCCGGGCGGCTTCTGCCTTGTTGTCGAGCATCAGATCGAACTGTTGCAACGCTTGTTCGGCCGTTTCCCCGGCACTTTGCTCCAGCGTTCGTTTTGCCTGCATATAAAGAATCCCACTGCCCAGCACGATTGGCAGCAGACCGCTGAGCAAAGTCACGGCGATTCGGGTGCTGCGTTTGCGGCGGGATCTGTGGGTCAATGGCATGGGCACATCCTGTGGTTTAGAAATCCGACCCGATAAACAATTGGGCCAGAGGGGAGAATAGATGGCAGATGGCGCTTGTGCCGTAGGTAAAAAAGCGGATTTTATACAGAGGGCAGACAGGTCTGGTTACGCTGTGTAGAATCGGGTTACGCATACAATAATAATCGTCTTCTGGCAGCAGAAGCCTCGCCCGCAAAAGCCTTGGGTCGACAATGAAGATATTCGGGTTTCAACTGATCTACGGAGACTTCCTCGCGCGCAGCGTGCGCGGCATCTCCTGTGCGCCGCCCTCCACATCACTTTCCTGACAAATAACCCTGGTTAATTGATAAGAAATGATGAGGCGTCACCATGGCAGATTTATACGAAAACCCAATGGGCCTGATGGGCTTTGAATTCATCGAGTTCGCAGCGCCGACTCCTGGCACACTGGAGCCGATCTTCGAGATCATGGGCTTCACCAAAGTCGCGACCCACCGTTCCAAGAACGTGCACCTGTATCGTCAGGGCGCAATCAACCTGATCCTCAATAACGAACCCAACAGCGTCGCCTCGTACTTCGCCGCCGAACACGGCCCGTCCGTTTGCGGCATGGCGTTTCGCGTGAAGGATTCGCAGAAGGCCTACTCGCGCGCGCTGGAGCTCGGCGCCCAGCCGATTCACATCGAGACTGGTCCGATGGAGCTGAACCTGCCGGCAATCAAGGGTATTGGCGGTGCGCCGCTGTACCTGATCGACCGTTTCGGTGAAGGCAGCTCGATTTACGACATCGACTTCGTGTTCATCGAAGGTGTTGATCGCAACCCGGTTGGCGCTGGTCTGAAGATCATCGACCACCTGACCCACAACGTTTATCGCGGTCGCATGGCCTATTGGGCGAACTTCTACGAGAAGCTGTTCAACTTCCGTGAAATCCGTTACTTCGACATCAAAGGCGAATACACCGGCCTGACCTCGAAGGCCATGACCGCACCGGATGGCATGATCCGCATTCCGCTCAACGAAGAGTCGTCCAAGGGCGCCGGGCAGATCGAAGAGTTCCTGATGCAGTTCAACGGTGAGGGTATCCAGCACGTCGCATTCCTCACCGACGACCTGATCAAGACCTGGGATCAACTGAAGAAAATCGGCATGCGCTTCATGACCGCGCCGCCGGATACCTACTACGAAATGCTCGAAGGTCGCCTGCCGAATCACGGTGAGCCGGTCGATCAGCTGCAATCGCGCGGTATCCTGCTCGATGGCGCATCGGAGCAGGGCGACAAGCGTCTGCTGCTGCAGATTTTCTCGGAAACCCTGATGGGGCCGGTGTTCTTCGAATTCATCCAGCGCAAGGGCGACGATGGTTTCGGCGAGGGCAACTTCAAGGCCTTGTTCGAATCGATCGAGCGTGACCAGGTGCGTCGTGGTGTGTTGACCACCGAGTAATCTGAAATGAAAAAATCCCGGCCTGAAGAAATGCAGGGCCGGGATTTTTTTGCTTCATACAAAACCTGTGGGAGCGAGCCTGCTCGCGAATGCGGACTTTCATTCAACACTCATGTTGACTGGTCTGACGACTTCGCGAGCAGGCTCGCTCCCACATTTGTCTTGTGTTGCATTCAAGAGCGGCGTTGGCGCATCAAGTGTTTGAAGCCCTCGAACACCAGCACCACAACCGCCAGCCAGATCGGGATGTAAGTCAGCCACTCGCCCGACTTGATGCTCTCTCCCAGCAACAATGCCACCGCGAGCAACAGCACCGGTTCGACATAACTCAACAACCCAAACAGACTGAACGGCAGCAAGCGGCTGGCGATGATATACACCACCAGCGCAGACGCACTGATCAGGCCGAGCAGTGGAATCAGCCACATCAGTCCCGGATATTGATCGAACACGGCCAGACCCTGTTCGCCGCCCTGCACAAACCAGTAGGCGACCGGCAGCATCAGGGTCATGTCGACCCACAGGCCACCGAGGTTGTCGGTTTTCAGGTATTTGCGCAGCACGAAATACAGCGGATAACCGACCACGACCACCAGCGTCGCCCAGGAAAATCCGCCAACCTGATACAGCTCGTTCAACACGCCAAGACTGGCGAAAAATACCGCGATTTTCTGCAGGTAAGACAGGCTCTCGCCATAGGCAATCCGCCCGGTCAGCACCATCGCCAGTGGCAACAGGAAATAGCCCAGTGATACATCCAGGCTGTAATCATTGAGCGGTGCCCACATGAACAGCCACAGCTGAACCCCGAGCAGGGCTGAAGAAACCAGCAGCCCGGCGATCAGCTTCGGCCTGGCGGCCATCAATCGGAACAGCTCCAGCACCCGCCGCCATTCCCCGGAAACCAGCATGAACACCGTCATGCACGGCACGGTCAGAAGCATGCGCCAGCCGAAGATTTCCACGCCGCTCAGAGGGGTCAGCAGCGACGTGTAGTAATACATGACGGCAAACAGCACGGAGGCTGAAACCGATAGAGCGATACCTTTAGACAAACTGTCCTCGCGACGTGATGGTTGAACGGGGCGCGCAGGATACGTGGTTTTTGTGCTGAATATTGAGCGGATGCTCATTATTTCCCACATCCTGGAGCCAAGCACAAAACCTGTGGGAGCGAGCCTGCTCGCGAAGAGGCCAGCAGATTCAGCATAGATGTTGCGTCGGCTGGCGCTATGCATGATTGCATCGCTTAAACGCAAAAGATCGCAGCCTTGGGCAGCTCCTACAGGGAACGCATTCCAGAGTAGGAGCTGCCGAAGGCTGCGATCTTTTGATCTGCGCGTCTGATTAGGCCCGCAACGTCCGAGTCATCCGCAACGCCAGCAGACTCCCGCCGACGATCACCGCCGCCAGCACGTACAACGCTGCATCCGTCGAACCCGTGCTGTCCTTGACCCAACCCACCAGGTACGGGCTGAGGAACCCGGCCATCTGCCCCATCGAGTTGATCAGCGCCAGCCCACCAGCCGCTGCGCCCGCGCTCAGCATGGCGGTCGGCACCGGCCAGAACATCGGCAGGCCGGTCAGTGCGCCCATGGTCGCGATGGTCAGGCCGAGAATCGCAATCGCCGGATTGGCCGCGAAATTCACTGCGATCACCAGCCCGACAGCGCCCATCAGCATCGGCACCACCAAGTGCCAGCGGCGCTCCTTGCGCAAGTCCGCCGAACGCCCGACGACCAGCATGAACACCGCTGCGAGCAGATACGGAATCGCACTCAGCCAGCCGATCACCAGGTTATCGCTGAAGCCGAGGTTCTTGATGATCGACGGCAGCCAGAAGTTGATCGCATACACGCCGCTCTGGATGCAGAAATAGATCAGGCCGAAGGCCCAGATCGCTGGGTTCTTGAACACCGCAAGCAGCGAGTCGGTGGCGGTTTTCGGTTTGTTGGCGAGGTCTTCGGCGTGGTCGGCTTCGAGCACGGAACGTTCATGGGCGGTCAGCCATTTGGCATTGGCGAAGCTGTCGCTCAACAGGAAATACGCCAGCGCACCGAGGATCACCGTCGGAATGCCTTGCAGGAGGAACATCCACTGCCAGCCGGCCAGGCCACCCTGGCCGGCGGCGAAGTGGTTGAGAATCCAGCCGGAAAACGGGCTGCCGAGCAAACCGGAGACCGGGATTGCCGACATGAACAACGCCATGATCCGGCCACGGCGGAAGGTCGGGAACCACTGCGAGAGATACAGCACGACGCCCGGGAAGAAACCGGCTTCAGCGGCACCGGTGAAAAAGCGCAGGGTGTAGAACTCGGTCGGGGTGGTGACGAACAACAGGCAGGTCGACAGCGTGCCCCAGGTGATCATCATCAAGGCAATCCAGCGCCGAGGACCGAAGCGGGTCAGTGCCAGGTTGCTCGGCACGCCGCACAGCACATAACCGATGAAGAAGATGCCGGCGCCGAGGCCGTACACCGTTTCGCTGAATTTCAGTGCGTCGAGCATCTGCAGTTTGGCGAAGCCGACGTTGACCCGGTCGAGGTAGTTGAACAGATAGCAGATGAAAATGAAGGGAATCAAACGCAGGGTGATGCGTTTGTAGACGGCGTTTTTACCGTCGTCGATGGTCTGGGTAGCTGCGGCGCTCTGCGACATAGCGGCTCTCTCTTTATTATGATTTTTTGCGATGCAAAGGGTAACGTTGATCGCCCTGAGAGTCTCGGCCACCTTTGGCCGGATTGTCTTTGTGCCTGAGCACAGGGTTTGCCGCCAGACCCTGTGCGGCTGAACAACCGTTCGTGCCTGAACTGAAGGATTGCCGCCGCTATGTTCGAACTCGATCACGACCTTGCCCAGGACATCGTCGACCGGGCCATGGCCATTTTGCCGTACAACGTCAACGTCATGGACAGTCAGGGCCTGATCCTCGGCAGCGGCGAACCGGAGCGCATCAACACCCGTCATGAAGGCGCGCAACTGGTGCTGGCCAACGGGCGTGTGGTGGAAATCGACGCGCAGACGGCGGTGCATCTCAAAGGTGTGCAACCGGGGATCAATCTGCCGCTGCTGCTCGATCAGCGCTTGATCGGCGTGCTCGGCATCACCGGCGAGCCGGAGCAATTGCGCACCTACGCCGAGCTGGTGCGCATGACCGCTGAAATGCTGGTCGGCCAGCGCAACCAGCAGGCCGAGCAACAATGGCGACGGCAGCGTTGCGATGATCTGCTGGCGTTGCTGCTGAGCGAAGCGGGGGATTCGCCGCGTCTGATCGATGAGGCGCAGCAGCTTGGGCTCAAGCCGCAATTGACCCGGGTGCCGTATCTGTTTGAACTGGGGCTCGAGCACGGCCCAGGGCAAACCGTCGAGGCACTGAGTGCGTGGCTGACCTCGCGTTATCCGGACAGTTGGTGCGTGAGTTCGGCGAAGTCTTCGTTGTTGTGGTGTCGCCCGGCGAGCCAGAACGTCGAGCATGATCGCCTGCTGGAAAAACTCGATGGCCTCGGCTGGAAGATTTTGCGCATCGCCGTCGGCGGGCAGGCGGATGGTCTGGCAGGGTTGCGTCGCTGTTACCGACGAGTCGGCGATTTGCTCGCTTATGGTCGTGACGTGCTGCCGAATTCGAGACTGCTGACGCTCAATCGTTATCGCTTGCCGGTCATGCTGTGGCGTCATCGCAACGATGATGCGCTGGACGAACTGCTCAAGCCGCTGCGCCAGGTCATCGCCAAGGACAGCAACGGCCAGTTGCTGGCGACCCTGCGCAGTTGGTGCGAGCACGACGGGCAGAGTCAGGCCTGCGCTGAGGCGTTGGGCATTCATCGCAATAGTCTGCGTTATCGCATGGAGCGGATTGCCGAGTTGAGCGGGGTTGATCCGTTGAAGCTGGACGGGATGCTGGCGTTGTATCTTGGGGTGCAGCTGCTGCCGCAGACTGATCCATTGCCATGAGTTGTCCTTGAGGCCGCCATCGCTGGCAAGCCAGCTCCCACAGGTCAGAAGGCGTTCATAACTTCCATAGCCACCGCAGAACCCTGTGGGAGCTGGCTTGCCAGCGATGAGGCCGGTACGACCAACACATATCTTTTGTGGAAATGAACAATAAACGTCGACGCCACTTGTGCACCCGACTGGCGTCAACGCTCACGACCGCTGGCAGCATGAACGCCACTGCAACCGGAGAATTCCCATGAAAATCGTCATCGCCCCCGACTCGTTCAAGGACAGCCTGAGTGCCCAAGGCGTTGCCGAAGCCATTGCCCTCGGACTGGCGCAGGTCTGGCCGCAGGCGACGCTGATCAAATGCCCGATGGCCGATGGCGGCGAAGGCACGGTCGAGTCGATTCTTGCAGCCTGCGAAGGTGAGTTACGCCGCACCCGCGTGCGCGGTCCACTGGGCGCGCCGGTCGATGCTGCTTGGGGTTGGCTACCGCACAACCACACCGCGATCATCGAAATGGCCGAGGCCAGCGGTCTGCAACTGGTCCCGCCGGGACAGCGCGATGCCTGCATAAGCAGCACGTTTGGCACGGGTGAATTGATTCGTGCAGCGCTGGATGCCGGCGCGCAACGGGTGATTCTGGCGATTGGCGGCAGCGCGACCAATGACGCCGGCGCCGGGGCGATGCAGGCGCTGGGGGTGAAGTTGCTGGATGCGCAGAATCAGTCGCTGGTGCCCGGCGGCCTGGCCTTGGCGCAACTGGCGCGATTGGACCTGAGTGGGCTTGATCGACGTCTGGCCGATGTGCGTTTCGACATCGCCGCTGATGTCAACAATCCGCTCTGCGGCCCCCACGGCGCCTCGGCCATTTTCGGCCCGCAGAAGGGCGCATCGCCTGCGCAGGTTGAGCAGCTCGATCAGGCGCTGGGGCACTTCGCCGAGCTTTGCGCGCAAGCATTGGGCAGGGACGTGCGCGATGAACCGGGCAGCGGCGCGGCGGGTGGTCTGGGGTTTGCGGCCAAGGCTTTTCTCGGTGCGCAGTTTCAGGCGGGCGTCGAGGTGGTAGCGGAACTGGTCGGGCTCGCTGACGCGGTCAAGGGTGCGGATCTGGTGATTACCGGAGAAGGCCGCTTCGATGCGCAAACCCTTCGCGGCAAAACGCCGTTCGGTGTTGCGCGAGTTGCCAAACAACACGCTGTGCCGGTAATTGTGATCGCCGGGACCTTGGGCGAGGGCTACCAGGAACTCTATCAACACGGCATCGACGCCGCTTTCGCCGTGACCAGCGGACCGATGACACTCGAACAAGCCTGCGCCGAAGCACCGCGCCTGCTGCGTGAACGCGCCACCGATATTGCTCGGGTCTGGCAACTCGCCGCCCAACGCTGATCGGCTTGCCTATGTAGGAGCTGTCGAGTGCAACGAGGCTGCGATCTTTTGACTTTTAAAAGCAGGATCAAAAGATCGCAGCCTCGTTGCACTCGACAGCTCCTACCAAGGGCAGCGGAGCAGTTTTTGATTGTTGCCACGTCCTGAAAAATATTTACCGCAGACCCGAAACCTTCCTCAAGCCTGGCCGATACAACGGTCAGGCGCACACAAAACCACAATTCAGTGCCGCCGGACTGTCGCCCGCTATGGGCCAGTGCTCACGGCATGGACGCTCGTAGTTTCTTTCTTTCGAGAGTCCGACCATGTCCCTGCGTAACCTGAATATCGCGCCACGTGCTTTCCTCGGTTTTGCCTTTATCGCCTTGTTGGTGATTGTCCTCGGCGTGTTCGCGGTCAGCCGCATGACGGTCATTCGTCAGGCGTCGGTCGACATGGACACCAACCAATTGCCAAGCGTGACCCACCTCAGCGTGGTCACGGAAAACGTCCTGCGCATGCGCATTCTCTCGTTCCGTGTGCTGGTCAATCGCGAACCGGCCAGCCTGCAAGAGGCAGAAACCCGCATCGCGGTGCTCGTCGACAAGGTGCGCAAAGCGCAGGCCAGCTACGCTGCGTTGCCGGCAGGCCCTGAAGAGCGCGCGGTCTTCCAGACGTTTTCGACGACGCTCGATAATTACCTGCAAGCGCAGAATCAGATGATTGAGCTGTCGCGCAAGGGCGATCTGGAAGCGATGCGCGCGTTGATCAACACGCGCATCAAGGAAGGCACCGATCAGATGGGCGAGCAGCTCAACAAGCTGATCGGCATGAATACCGCCGGGGCCAGAGCGGCGGCCATTAAGGCCGGTGAAAACTATGACAGCGCCATCACCGGGATCATCATCGTCGCCGTGATTGCGGCGCTGGCCACCGTGTTGCTCGCCTGGTTGCTGACCCGCAGCATCGTCACGCCGCTCAACCGCGCCGTGCTCGCTGCGCAAACCATTGCTGGCGGTGACCTCAGTAAAGCCATCGAAGTCGACGGCAAGGACGAACCGGCGCGCCTGCTCGAAGCCTTGGCCGCGATGCAGACCAACCTGCGCAAAACCATCGAGCAGATCGCCGGTTCCGCCACGCAACTGGGCGCCGCTGCCGAAGAACTCAGCGCGGTCACCGAAGAAGCGTCGCGCGGGTTGCAGCAGCAGAACAACGAAATCGAACAGGCCGCCACGGCCGTCAACGAGATGACCGCTGCGGTGGAAGAAGTGGCGCGCAATGCCGTTTCGACTTCCGAAGCTTCCAATCAGTCGACCCACGCCGCCCGCGAAGGTCGCGATCAAGTGGTGAAAACCGTCGACGCGATCCAGACCATGACCCACGACGTGCAGAACACCGCGCAGATGATCGAAGGCCTCGCCGCGCAGGGCCGTGACATCGGCAAGGTGCTGGACGTGATTCGTGCCATCGCCGAGCAGACCAACTTGCTGGCGCTCAACGCTGCGATTGAAGCCGCGCGTGCCGGCGAGGCTGGCCGTGGCTTTGCCGTGGTGGCTGATGAAGTGCGAGCCTTGGCCCATCGCACCGCGCAGTCGACCCAGGAAATCGAGAAAATGGTTGCCGGCATCCAGAACGGCACCGGTGAAGCGGTCTCCTCGATGCAGCAAAGCAACCAGCGTACCCAGTCCACTCTGGAAATGGCCCGCGCGGCTGGCGTGGCACTGGAGCAGATCACGCAATCGATTCACCAGATCAACGAACGCAACCTGGTCATCGCCAGCGCGTCGGAAGAGCAGGCGCAAGTCTCCCGTGAGGTCGATCGCAACCTGGTCAATATTCGCGACCTCGCCACGCAATCGGCCGCCGGGGCCAACCAGACCAGCGCCGCGACCCACGAGCTGTCGCGACTGGCAGTGGATTTGAACGCGATGGTGGCGCGTTTCGTGATTTGAGATACGGTGAAGGCTGGAAACCGCGCTAACAGGAGACGTACATGCGCTATTCAGCCTTGACCCAACGAATCGCCGGGGAGGGTGCCGCTGCCTGGCAGATTCACGACCGAGCGCTGGAACTGCGCGCCGAGGGCGTTGATGTTTTGTTGTTGAGCGTCGGCGATCCGGATTTCGATACGCCGTTGCCGATCGTCCATGGCGCGATCGATAGCCTGTTGGCCGGCGATACCCATTACGCCGACGTGCGTGGGCGGTTCGAGCTGCGCAGGCTGATTGCCGAGCGTCATCGCCAGCGCAGTGGTCAACGGGTTGATCCTGATCAGGTGATTGTCCTGCCCGGCGCACAATGCGCGGTGTACTCGGTGGCGCAGTGTCTGCTCGATCCGGGCGATGAAGTGATCGTCGCTGAGCCGATGTACGTCACTTACGAAGGTGTGTTTGGCGCCTGCGGTGCCAAGGTGATTGCGGTGCCGGTTCGCCCCGAGAACGGTTTTCGTGTCGACCCGGCCGATGTCGCTGCGCGCATCACGCCGAGAACGCGCGCCATGCTGCTCAATAGTCCGAACAACCCCAGCGGCGCGAGTTTGTCCTTGCTGATCTGGCAGGAACTGGCAGCGCTGTGCATTCGCCATGACCTGTGGCTGATCAGCGATGAGGTGTACAGCGAGCTGTTATATGAAGGCGAGCACATCAGCCCGGCGAGCCTGCCGGGCATGGCCGAGCGCACCGCGACGATCAACAGTCTGTCGAAATCCCATGCAATGACCGGTTGGCGCATCGGCTGGATGATCGGCCCGAAACCCTTGGCCGAGCATCTGGTGAATCTGTCGCTGAGCATGCTCTTCGGTCTGCCGGATTTTGTACAGAAGGCCGCGCAAGTAGCGCTGCAAAGTGATCTGCCGGAAGTCTCTCAGATGCGCGAGGAATACCGCTTGCGCCGCGATCTGGTGTGCGAGCGTTTGCACGGTTGCCCTGGGTTGCAGCCGATTCGCCCGGATGGCGGCATGTTCGTGATGGTCGACGTTCGTCAGACCGGCCTCGGCGCCCAGGCATTTGCCGAGCGCTTGCTGGAAGGCTACGGCGTGTCGGTGTTGGCCGGCGAAGCGTTCGGGCCGAGCGCGGCGGGACATATTCGTATCGGGCTGGTGGGGGATCGGGTCAAACTGGCGGATGCCTGCGCGCGGATTGCCTTGTGTGCGGTGCAGCTGTTGCAGGCGCGCAGTGCCTGAGGGTCTTGCATTGCCTGAACCGGCGCCTTGCTGATCGTTCCCACGCTCCGCGTGGGAATGCCTCTAGGGACGCTCCGCGTTCCAACTTTCGGAAGGGACGCGGAGCGTCCCGGGCTGCATTCCCACGCTGAGCGTGGGAACGATCAGCATCAAGGATTCACCAGATTCGCCGGCCGCTGTCCATTCAACGCCGCCAACAGATTCTCCACCGCACACCGCGCCATTGCCTCACGCGTTTCGTGGGTCGCCGAGCCCATGTGCGGCGTCGCCACCACGTTGCTCAACTGCAACAATGGCGAATCATGATTCAACGGCTCGCGCTCGAACACATCCAGCCCTGCCGCGCGAATCCGCTTGCTGCGCAACGCCTCGATCATCGCCGCCTCATCAACCACCTTGCCCCGCGAGATATTGATGAAAATGCTTTCCGGCCGCATGAGCGCAAATTGCTCGGCGCCGATCAAACGTTCGGTCTGCGCCGTCAGCGGCAAGGTCAGGCAAATGAAATCGGCCTGCTGGAGCAACTCTTCGAGGCTGCGATATTGTGCGTCGAAACGCTCCTCGACCGCCGGTTTGCGCGACTGACTGTGGTAGATCACCGGCATGCCGAAACCGAAATGCCCGCGCTGGGCCAGGGCCTCGCCGATGCGGCCCATGCCGATGATGCCCAGCGTCTTGCCGTGCACATCGGTGCCGAAATGCGCCGGGCCGATGTTGCGGCTCCACTGCCCGCCACGGACCATGTTCGCCAGTTCGACCACCCGCCGCGCGGCAGCGAGGATCAGGGCGAAACCGGTGTCGGCGGTGGTTTCGGTGAGCACGTCGGGGGTGTTGGTCAGCAGAACCTTGCGCCGATTCAGATACTCGATGTCGTAGTTGTCAACACCCACCGAGACGCTGGCAATCGCCTCCAGCTGCGGCGCCAGATCCAGCAGCGCGGCATCTAGTTTCAGGCTGGCCCCGAGCAAACCGTGGGCGCGGGGCAGGGCATCGCGCAGCTGCATGAGGCCGTCGGCGTCGAGGCTTTCGATCAGCGTTACGTCAAACTGCTCTTGCAGGCGCGCCATCAGCGCGGGCGAAAGTTTCTTGTACAGCACGACCTGTTTTTTCATGGCAAAAGTCCTTTCAGGAATGCGCCGGCACACGCGGCGTGGCGACGGCTTTGGCGACGACGCGATCACTGGCGCCGGGCTTGAGGAAAATCGTCAGTACCACCGACAGCAACAGCGCGCCGCTCATCAATAAATAGGAAGCGCCGGGCGAACCGGTGGAGCTGTTCAGATAACCGACCAGATACGAGCCGCCAAAAGAACCGAGCGCGCCCATGCTGTTGATCAGCGCCATGGCGCCGCCAGCGACGTTGGCCGGCAGGATCTCCGGGACGATGGCGAAGAACGGCCCGTACGGCGCGTACATGCAGGCGCCGGCAATCACCAGCAGCGTGTACGACCACCAGAAGTGTTCGGCGCCCAAGGCATACGAGCCGTAGAACGCGATGGAGGCGATCAGCAGCGGCGGCCAGACGAAGCGTTTGCGCTTCTGCAATTTGTCCGAACCCCACGACACCGCGAGCATGCCGATCACCGCCGCCAGATACGGCAGCGCCGACAGCCAGCCAGCCTCGATCATGTCCATCTGCGCGCCGGCCTTGAGGATCGACGGCAGCCACAAAACGAAACCGTAGACGCCGATGCTCCAGCAGAAAAACTGCAGCGCCAGGATGATCACCTTCGGCGAACGGAACGCCTCGGCGTAGTTCTTCACCGCTTTGATCCCGACCTGCTCAGCGGCCAGCGCGCTTTCCAGATCGTGTTTTTCCTGCTCATTGAGCCACTTGGCCTGAGCTGGTCGATCATCAGCCAGACGCCACCAGATAAACGCCCACAACACCGCCGGCAGACCTTCAATGATGAACATCCAGCGCCAACTGAAATGCTGCACCAGATAGCCCGACACCACCGACATCCACAGCATCGTCACCGGGTTACCGAGGATCAGAAAGGTGTTGGCCCGCGAACGTTCGGCACGGGTGAACCAATGGCACAGATACACCAGCATCGCCGGCATCACCGCCGCTTCGACCACGCCGAGCATGAAGCGAATGACGATCAGCCAATAGGCGTTGGACACCACGCCGGTTAACGTGGCCAGACCACCCCAGAGGATCAGGCTGACGAAAATCAGCTTCTTGACGCTGTGCTTTTGCGCGTAGATCGCGCCGGGAACCTGGAAGAAAAAGTAACCGAGAAAGAACAGCGCACCAAGCAGCGAGGACAGACCCGGTGTGATCATCAGGTCTTCGGCCATGCCCGACGCGGCGGCAAAACCGTAGTTGGCGCGATCAAGATAGGCCAGGCTGTATGTGATGAACACAATCGGCATGATGTACCACCAGCGGCGGGTGGCGAGGGTAGCGGTTTTCATCGGTGTGACTCCTGAGCTTGTTGTTTTTGTCGCAGCAGGTTCATTGATTTGCGGTAATCAGGCGGGCTTCTTCGCGAGCAGGCTCGCTCCCACAGAGGATTGCATTCCAAATGTGGGAGCGAGCCTGCTCGCGAAGGCGGATTCAAATTCAACCGATAACTCTTGGCGAGTCGGCAACCCCTCCATGTCGCCACGACTCTGCACCGCGCGACTGCCAATCCAGTTCGCTCGCTGCACGGCCTCGGCAAAACTCTGGTGCTCGAGCAGGGCGCTGATCATGCCGACCGCAAAGCCATCTCCGGCACCCACGGTATCGACCACGTTGCTCACCGGCACGCCGGCAACGAAACCCTGATCCAGCTGCGTGCGGTAATAAGCGCCCGCAGGCCCGAGCTTGATCGCCACGGCCTCGGCGCCCTGATCCAGATAGAACGCAGCAATGTCGGCCGGGTCGTCGAAACCGGTGAGCAAGCGACCTTCACTCAACCCCGGCAGGACCCAGTGGGCAAGGGCGGCGAGGCGGTTGATCTGGCGGATCATCTCGCCCTCGCTGGCCCACAGGCTCGGGCGCAGATTCGGGTCGAACGACACGCTGCGCCCGGCGTTGCGCATCCGGGTCATCAGCTCGAAGGACATTTCCCGGCTGGTACCTGACAGCGCCGGCGGAATACCGGTGGCGTGCAAGTGACGGGCGCTCAGCAGGTTGTCGCTGATGGAGTGCGGCGACAAATGACTGGCCGCCGAACCGCGCCGGAAATATTCGACCTGCGGGTCGCTGCCATCGTCGTTGCGCGATTTGAACTGGAAACCCGTTGGCTGGTTTTTATCGACTTCGACGTGGCTGCAATCCAGACCTTCCTTGATCAGCGTCTCGACCACAAAGCGTCCGAGCGAATCGTTACCGACCCGGCTCAGCCACGCGACGTTGAAACCCAGGCGCGACAAGCCGATCGCGACGTTGCTGTCGGCCCCGGCAATCCGTTTGTGAAACTGCTCGACCTTGGCCAGATCGCCGGTCTGCTCGGCGACGAGCATTGCCATGGTTTCACCGAAAGAAAGAATATCGATCTCAGACATGAGCTGGCTCCAGGCGCGATTGACCGAGGCGGGCGAGGGCGGCGACGTGTTCGCGGGTCAGTTGCACCAGGTCATCGCCTTGCAGCGGGTATTCGGCGGCGCGCATAACGCCTTGGTCCATGTGCCGCAGCAGTTGTTCCCACAGATGCAGATCGCTGATGGCCGGCGGTACGGCGATCAGTTTGCCGTCGGCGCGGCGCGCAACGGCTTTGCAATGCACATAACCGACGTGACGGCCGAGCGCGCGTGCGGCGCTGGCGGCGGACTGGTCCTGCCAGTGCCAGTTGCCAATGTCGAAGGTCATCTTGATCGGCAGGTTGTGTTGCTCGACGGCGGTAAAGAAACGCTGGAACGGTTCGATACGTCCGCCGTGCAAGGTCTGGTCGTTCTCCACCAGCAGTTGCACCGGGCTTTGCTTGAGTCGCTCGGCCAGTGCCTGCAAGTCAGAGTTGTCGGTGAAATAACCGAGGGACACTTTCAGCCATTTCGAGCCGAATGCCTGGGCCTGTTGCAGCGCGGTAATCAGTTCGGGATTTGGCTGCGCTTGCCCTGCGAGCCAGAGTTCGGTGGGTGAGGAATAAATGCTTTGCAGGCCCTGCGCCTGGGTAGCCTGAGCCAGTTGCGCCGGGTCTTCACGGGTCAGCAGCTCTTCACGCCACTCGATGCGATTCGCCCCGGCTGCCGCGAGGATGTCGATAAAACAATCTTGCCCACGCTGGCGCACGAGCTCGGCACCGTAGCTGGACAGACTGATGGAAACGGCGGGTTTATTCATTGTTATTGACCTCTGAAACCGGTTTCATTTTTGTTCAAAAAAAATCAGGTGATTCTGTAGTGTTTTTGCAGGCCCTTTCGCGAGCAGGCTCGCCCCCACATTTGCAACACGGTCACCTGTGGGAGCGAGCCCGCTCGCGAAAGCGCCAGATCAGACGCCGCCAATCCCTCGGGTCGAACCCCGCTCAATCAGCACCGGCGCAAAATCCACAATTCGCGCCACCTCATCATCCCCGCGCAAGCGCTTGAGCAGACACTCAAACGCCCGCGCGCCTATCTCTTGCGTCGGCTGTGCCAGCGCGGTAATCCCGCTGCCCACCAGCGGATACCAATCCAGATCATCCAGGGCAATCAGCCCGACATCCTCGAACAAGCGCACACCGAGTGCGCGCAACGCGTGAGTCGCCGCCAGCGCCGCCACGCCATTGGCGCAAAACAGTGCTTTCGGACCGTCACCGGAGGTGCTTAGAAAAGTTTGCAGTTGCGCCTTCAGATCATCGCCGGTTTCCAGCACCGCCCCGGTCAGGGCCGAGCGCTGGGCAATCTGCGCTTGAAAACTGCTGACCCGTTCGATCCGCGAGCTGGTGCCGTCAAACGGTTCGGTGACCATCAATAGGTCCCGATATCCGCGCTGCTCAAGGTGTGTGAGTGCCATTTCAACCGCTTGCGGGTTATTCAGTCCGACCATGTCGCTGTCGAGCCCGTCGACCTTGCGATCCACCAACACCATAGGCATCTCGCGGCGCAGCTCATGCAGTTCGTCCCGGTGATGGCCCAGCGTGTTCACGATCAGCCCTTCGATGTTGTAAGAGCGCAACAGCGCCAGATGCTGGCGTTCCTGCTCGTCATCGCGGTCGGTGTTGCACACCACCAGGCTGTAGCCGTGCGCACGGCAGGCGGTTTCCACCCCGTGCATCACGGCAATCGAATAGGGGTTACGGATATCGGCGACGAGCATGCCGATCAGCCGAGTGCGCCCGCGTTTCAGGCCGCGGGCCATTTGGTTGGGGCGGTAACCGAGTTCATCAATCGCCTGCTCGATGCGCCGGGCAATGGCATCGGAGAGCAGCGCGCGGTCGTCGCCAATGAAGCGCGAGACGCTGGCCTTGGATACACCAGCGCGTTCGGCAACATCAAGCATGGTCACGCGGCTGCGCTGGGCGGCGGAGAAGTCGTTCAATGGGGCAGACCTTATTTTTGAAATGTAGCGTTTTAACGGCATGGATACCGCTGAAACCGGTTTCAGAAGACACTATCTGACCTTGAGCCGTCAACCTTCAAATGCAGCGGAAGCAGTCACGGCAAAATGGATTTCCGACAAACGGTTGCTTTACCTGTCAGATCTGACAGTAGGCATCTTTCCAATACCAGCGCTTAATTTCTTTCAGGCCTAGATGACCAGCCAGTGAGAAATTCCATGCCGATCGAAACGCCGACTACCTCCAGCAATCCATTGAATCCCGGCGTGCTTCTGAGCCTGCCACGAGTGGAAGGCGTCGATCCGCTTGACCCGGCCGGAACATTGCCGCCGGACGCAAAACAGGTGGGCATCGTTTGTATTATTGACCGCTGGCCGAACTTTCCTGTTTCAGGCGTGAATAAAGATCGTGTTGAAATTTTCATTGTTGGTAACCCTGATTTCGTCGCCTTTGGCGAGTATGGGGCCGCGGACGATGCACCGGAGTTTCGTATTCCAGTAGCTCCCGAGAAACTTCCGGATGTGGCTTCGTTTGAGCTTTTCTACACAGTACGTTCGATCAACCCTACTACGTCACCTTCACGACGCCTGACTTTTGCGATAGTTAAGCCGCCGCAACTTTTGAAGGAGGTTACTTTTCCCGATGCGGATGCTTGGGGATATATCGGATGTTACAAGAACCATCCCGGCGATCCGGAAGCCTTGTTTATCTGGGAAGGGGTACGTATCGAAATTCCTTTCGATGACTTGTTTCAGCTTGCGGATGTCCTCAGCCTGGATTGGCAGGCATGGGATTCTTTAAACGGGTCGGGAAACCCTTTGACACAGGTGTTTAACTTTACTGAGGTTGTGACAGATGTTGTGACCAAGGAGCCAGTGAAGATTGTAATCAAGCCCTTTGCTTCACATATAGAACCCATGGAGGAAAACGATTCGGCCTTAGTTAATTACCAACTATTGCGCGACGGTGTACCTATCTTTCGCTCGTTTACCGGGCTGGTGAAGGTAGACAGGAAAATTCCGGGAGAAAGCAAGTATTGCTCGGATGCAAGTTGGATGAAGTGATCAGGCCGCAACAGTAGCAGCGATATTACGACTGCAGTTGGCGACATTCGTCATTGTCGAAGATGCATGGATCAAAAAACATTTTCTACGCAATGGAGAAGGCACATGACAAGTATTCAAACTGCGGAGTCAGGCACACCCTTGGGCGTTCTGGTCGCACCTACCCCCGAATTGCCAGACGGGCGCGGCACGAACAAGGACATCATTCCGATAGCTGCGATACCTGTGGGCGCCGCGCTGACACTTATGGTCAAGACCAATGTGTGGTCGAATCCTAACAGCAGAGATCAGATCGCCCTTGACGTTACGCGAACCCAGCCTCCTGCCAATCCGCTGCCGACAGACTTCACGCGGTTAAACAGGGTAAACCTCGGCGACGTGGCCAGCCGTCCTGTAGATTTTCCGATCACAGTGCCTACCGAATTTCTGGGTGAGGATGCAACCCCGGTGGGGCCGACGCCGATCTGGGTGCGTAGCGTGCTGTATGAGCGGGGGCTCAACCCGCTGACCGGTCCTGTGATGAAGTTTTTTATCGACCGTACTGGTGCCTGGCAAGCGAAACCTGCACAAACAGGTACAAATCCAGGACAGGTTCCAGGCGCCAGAACAATTCCGCCAGCCACGTTTCCAAATGCCCCCGGGGATCTGGATGACACATGGGCGGGTCAGCCAGGTAACGAAGGGGGATTGCAGGTACAAATTGATACAGGCTACGCCAACGTTCAGCCGGATGACACGTTGACCCTGTACGTGGCAGGTACACGTACCAACCCTCCGCAGGTGCCCACTTTTTTCAACGGACCGATGCCCACCGATGGCAAGCTGTCCATCCCGACCGCAGAGCTACGCAAGGTAACGAGCGGCCGGGCCTTCATCTGGTTCATCATTACTGACGCTGCTGGCAACCAGAGCGCATGGGGCGTGTATTTCAAAAACGTGCGTTTTCTGCCACTGCCCAAACTGGGCGTCATTACCGTCCCGGCAAACGAAGATGGTCTGATCGATTTAAAAGATGCGCGTGCAGGTGTGAAGGTAAAAGTCAGCCGGTTGGTAGATACAATCGGCACCGACGTAGTGAGCCTGACATACGGCGCTCAACCAGCCCAGGATCTGCCATTCAACGCACTCACGGAGCTGGAGTTCACCATTCCTTGGTCGAGTCTGAGCAAACAATACTTTGATAACCAGACGGGTACGAATTTTGAATTGGACGTGGTCGTCAAAGCTGACTTGATGCGTGGCGGCTTATCCATCGACGATGGAACAACAACTGTAAAAACAGATTTCTCGACGCATCCGCCTTATACCGTCGACCCGACGACCCCGCCCCCTGAAGTTAATCCCGAATTCCGGAAACTGATCGTCCGCGGACAGCCACCTGTCACGGATAACTTACTGGGCCCTCAGGATGTCGATCAGACAGCCAAGGCTCACATCGATGTCTCGCCTGTCACCGCCGGGACGTCGTTTCCCGATCCCGAACCGGGCGATCTGGTTACCCTGAAGTATCTTGGGGATCAAGGCGAAATTATCGTTAATTCCATTCAAATGACTCAGTCGAATATCAATAATGTCGTTCAGATAGATTTGCCATATACCGTTGTCGGTCCGGGTGGTATCGGGCTTAAAGAGGCTTGGTGGACATATGAAAACCCCGCCCGGAATAATACTCAAGACTCGGCAAAGGAGACGGTAACTGTCAATACTGTAGTCATCGTTCTCGATAAGCCAGAATTCCAACGCCCACCTACAGATGGCACCGAAGACCCATACATTATTTGCGAGAGCTTGACGGGGGATGATCACGTTGCGACGTTCAAGATCAAACCTAATGATCATTTCACCGATGGGATGAATATCACATTCAATTGGCAAGGCTGGCATGACGATAAATACACCATAGACGCACCGCCGGATACGGTTTTTTCCGATACTCGTGCGATCACTTCGCTCGAGTTAACGGAGGGGATGCTTTGGGAAGTGCCATACGCACCTTTTATTCGTAATCTTCCTCGTCCACCTGCTACCACGCCTGATCCGACCGACTTTTACGCAGGTTATGTAAAAATCTGGTATTCGACGCCAATTGTAACCACGTCAGAAGTTCAGGAAATGATTGTCTACCTGCTCAATGCTGACTTCTTGTACTGCGAATCGGAACCGGGCTGGGATCCTGCGCCTGCTCCATAAACGGCATTCGCGATCATTGCATTGCCGGAGAGCCAACCTCTTCAGGCAATGCAATTTAATTGGGGAAGCAAGAAACATCTCGAAATGTCGCGAGTGGGCGATTAAGCCCACCTACTAAGAGGATTAGTCCTACAGAGAAAGTCCAGACTAGCAGGTATTCTCCGGCGTCGCCTACAAAGGTCGTCTGATGGAACATGTACGTCTGAACCGTCCTTCTTCCGTCCCGATAAACCTCAACGAGAAGTGTATATGACGTTTGAAAATAGCTTGGGACCGACACTTTTGAAACTCACTGGCACGCTCTCTTGTGCAGCATTACTGATCGCAATATCCGAGACGGCCTTTTCCCGAAATCTCAATCCTGGTGAAGTCGAAACCGTATCCGTCGGTGCTACGCCAGAAGCCTGGTTCATCCCTGCCACTGCCACGCTTAACGTCAATGGCGGTGATACGCTGAACATCGTTGTCGGCGGTGGGACGTTAAACGCGATTTCCGCCAGCACTTCACAGATTGAAGCCTCAGCAGACGCCCGAGTGTCTCTGGACGCGGCAACGGTGACGGCTAGCAATTTCGACACTGCGCTGAGCTTGACCGACAGCTCGGCAGTGGTATCCGGAAGTACGCTGTCCAGCGATGGCAGAGCAATGTCGCTTGCGCGCGACCTGAATATTCCCGTTGGCTCAACAGCGACCGTCACTGGCAGTACGTTGACAGGCGGTTTTTCGGGTGCAGCGGTGACATCCCTCAGTACGTTGAATCTGGTGGACAGCCGGGTTGAAGGGACCGACGCCGATGGTGTTGGTCTCGAACTCTATGGCGGCAACGCCAATGTCAGTGCAGCCAGCGAGGTCATCGGAGAACTGAATGGGATCATCTTTGGCAAGGATACCGTCCTGAACCCGAGCGATGTCACCGCACAGAGCGTGTTGAAGGTTGATGCGTCAACCGTGCAGGGTCGCACCGGCGCAGCGATCAAAGTCGATTTTGCGACGCCGGACGATCAACCGGTATTGATCGAAATAGCTAACCGTTCGAATCTGATCGGCGGCAACGGTAATATCCTGGAGGTCATCGATGGAGCAGCAGCGCGCTTTCAAATCGACGACAGCCAGTTGACCGGCAATGTAGCGGTTGCTGACGGCGGGACCGCCGCGGTTTTCTTGCAAAACAATGCCAGCCTTGACGGCGATTTGACCAACGTCGATTCTGTTTCGCTCGATACCCGAAGCATACTCACCGGTAACATTCAGGGCTCTGGGACTGGCGTCGTGATGCTGGATAACGACTCGATCCTGCACGGTTCGGTTACTGGCGTCAGCGCTATGTCCATCGGGCGTGGCGCTGAATGGAACTTGGTTGGCAGCAATTCGTTATCGAATCTCGAAATGCAGGGCGGGAACGTCAGATTCGGCACGCCCGCCGAGTTCGTCCGTCTGGATGTTGCCAACCTGTCAGGCAACGGCCGGTTTTTTTTGGATGCTGACGTGTCCACCGGTGAAACGGACTTTCTCAATGTCACGGAATCAGCCAGTGGCCGTCACGAGCTGGTAGTTGGTGCAAGCGCCAGCGAACCTGTCACCGGTGCACCGCTTCAAGTGGCTAACATCGCTGGCGGGGATGCTGAGTTCGATCTGAGAAACGGTCAGGTTGATCGTGGTGCTTTGGCGTACAAACTGGTGCGAGAGGGCGAAGGTATTTTCCTGCGGCCTGATGGGACAACGCCGAGCACTGGTTCACAAACTGCATTGGCAATTGCCGGTACCGCTCCTACTGTTATCTATTCGGAAATGACCACTCTCAATACCCGCCTCGGCGACCGTCGCATGGCCGGCACTCAGCCGCGATCGCGATCGATTGCGGCACTGGACTCAGATAATCAAAACGCGACCAGCGGCCTGTGGATACGCACTCATGCCAATCAGTACAACGTCAAGAATGCCTACGGTGATGGTTATAAACAAAATCAGACTGGCGTCTCATTGGGGGTGGACACGCCACTACCGATAGGTGATGGCCAATGGTTGATCGGGGTTTTTGGTGGCTACAGCACCACTCGCCTTAACCTGGCCCGCGGCAGCGCCGGCACGATCAACAGCACCTATGGCGGGATGTATCTGTCCTGGTATGACGAAACGACCGGGTATTACGTGGATACCGTTGGCAAAATCAACCGTTTCAGTAATGACGTCAAAGTCACCTTGAGCGATGACACTCGAACAAAGGGTGACTTCGATAATCTCGGCATCAGTGGAACCGTCGAAGTGGGTAAGCATATAGTCTTTAACCGAGGTTACTTCATCGAACCCTCTGCTCAGGTTGGTGTTGCGACGGTAAAAGGCAAGGACTACAAGTTGGACAACGGACTGCAGGTAGACAGCAACGAGACCCGCTCATTGCTCGGCAAGGTCGGAATGACCGTTGGCCGCGAGGTGGTGCTGAACAATGGCGGAAAATTGCAACCCAGGCTGCACGCGGCGTTAAGTCATGAATTCGTCAACAATAATCGTGTCAGCGTGAATGACACTGGATTCAACAACGATTTGTCCAGCACCAGCCTAGAGCTGACCGGGGGCCTCAATTGGGTTCCGGCCAATAACAAATGGCAACTGTATGGCGAGATAGGGACCAGCAGGGGCAGCAAAGCTGACCAGGAGCTAGGAGGGAGTGTCGGGCTGAGCTTCAGTTTCTGATTGCATCAGCATTAAAAAAAGGAAGCCTCGCAGCTTCCTTTTTGTCGTAGTCAGTAAGCGTTTTTTCTCTTGCTCAGGTCTGCGTTAGCGACAAACTCCCCAGTGATCGGAAACTCTTCGTTGCCGCTCTCTCCACCATGGTCATATGTGCCGGACCAAGTGCCACTCAAGGTTTTTTTAATGTCGTCATATTTCAATGTCAGGCTCCCGCTCACAGAGACGTGCAGATCACCCGTCGCAGGATTGGAATAGTAGGTACTTCTGACATCATCGCTATCTTTGGAGAGGTCATAGGTCGACGATTGGGGTTTAAAAGGGAACACAAACTCAAGCGTACGCGTCACACCATCCTTAGTGTGTCCAGCTGTCAGGACGTAACGCAGGCCTTCCGGGTAGGGCTTCGGCCCGAAGGAAGGTACAGAGGTAGATCGAAACTCCATGAATTGAGGGATTTTGACAAACCTGTAGTTTGGGTTGGCATCGCCGTTGATAGTGGCTGACAAATAGGTCGGCGCTAAAACCGGAGAGATCGTCGTGTAGGCTCGGGCTGCATAGCTCATGAGTTTTATCTCCATACAATATGGTTGGGGACATCCAAAGACTGACCCGTCCTACTTCTGGATGTTGTATGGAAGCGTGAATACAGTACGCCTGTAAACTGTCAGTGTTGACAGTTTACAGGCGTACGTTTTTGTGAGCTTTGAACTGCCAGAACAAGCCGTGTTTTTCAGCCGAACAATCCTGCTGCAATGTTGATCGAGAACCCGAGGATCGCCGTATTGAACACAAAACCGATCAGCGACTGCGCGAGCACAATTTTTCGAATATCCCGCGTTGCAACACCCACATCCGAAGTCTGCACAGCCACGCCGATGGTGAACGAGAAGTACAGAAAATCCCAGTAATTGGGGGTGGTCAGTCCTTCAGCAAAACGCAGCGCCGGCTCTTTGCCGTCCCAGGTGTAAAACAATCTGGCGTAGTGCACACAGAAGATCACACCTATCAGCAGCCATGAGCCGGTCACTGTCAGCGCTGTGAACCCGTAGTGCATGAGTTTGCGTGAGGTTTCCAGGTCTTTGCTGCCGGCCAGTTCAAGGGTGATGGTGGCGAGACTGGCCAACGCGGCAATGCACACCACAAACAGCACCAGCCCGGCGTTCTCGTCTTCGACTTCGGCGATGCGTCGCACGTCCGGGGCCTTGGCGCGTATGGTCAGCCAGAACATCAGAATCAGGTATGTCCAGACACCGACGTTCCAGCCAATGAGGATTTTGCTGACGATGGAACCGGCCGGGACCAACAGGCCGGTGGCGAGGCCGAGCGAGGCGGCAGCGGAAAGGCGAGGGTGGGTGCGGGCGAGGAAGCGCATGAAAGCTCGGTAGGCGAGGGAGGTTTCACCACCTTAGCCCAGCGATGACAGATGTGGCCACTGCGCATGATGTTGGCCAATCCTTGTGGGAGCGAGCCTGCTCGCGAAGACGTCAGCAGATTCAACATTAATGTTGGCAGACCGGACGCATTCGCGAGCAGGCTCGCTCCCACAGTTTGATCAGCGTTGTTTGGTGAATCGTTGTACGAGCTTCATGACCACGACGAAAAACACCGGCACGAAGATTACCGCCAGTGTCGCAGTGATCATCCCGCCAATCACACCTGTGCCGATTGCTTGCTGACTTGCCGAGCTCGCGCCAGTTGCAATCGCCAACGGCACCACACCGAGAATGAACGCCAGCGATGTCATCACGATCGGCCGCAGACGCAAACGCGCGGCCTGCAACGTCGCATCGATCAGATCGTGACCTTCGTCATACAAGCTCTTGGCGAACTCGATGATCAGGATCGCGTTCTTCGCCGACAGACCAATGATGGTGATCAGTCCGACCTTGAAGAACACGTCGTTGGGCATGCCGCGCAGTGTCACGGCGAGTATCGCGCCGAGCACACCAAGCGGGACAACGAGCAATACAGAGGTCGGAATCGACCAGCTCTCGTACAGCGCCGCCAGACACAGGAATACCACCAGTAGCGACAAGCCAAGCAGAATCGGCGCCTGATTGCCTGACAGGCGTTCCTGCAACGACAAACCGGTCCACTCTTGACCCAGACCTTTCGGCCCCAGCGCAACCAGTCGTTCGATTTCCGCCATGGCCTCGCCGGTACTGTGCCCGGGTGACGGTTCACCAGATATCGCGATCGCCGGATAGCCGTTGTACCGGGTCAACTGCGCCGGGCCTTGAATCCAGTTGGCCTGAACGAAGGCCGACATCGGCACCATGTTCCCGGCGTTGTTGCGCACATGCATTTTCAGCAAATCATCCACCTGACTGCGCTGATCACCTTCGGCTTGCACGACCACCCGCTGCATGCGGCCCTGATTGGGGAAGTCATTGATGTAGCTCGAACCCACGGCAGTGGACAGCACGTTGCCGATGTCGGCGAACGAAACGCCCAAGGCATTCGCCTGCTTGCGGTCTACGATCAGTTGCACTTGCGGTGCTTCGGCCAGCGCGCTTTCACGGACGTTTATCAATACCGGACTTTTCTCGGCGGCGGCGAGCAGTTCCGTACGCGCCTGCATCAACGTCGCATGGCCCAGACCACCGCGATCCTGCAAGCGGAACTCGAAACCGCTGGACGTGCCAAGGCCATCCACCGGCGGCGGCAGCACCGAGAAGGCCATGGCGTCCTTGATCTGGCTCAGCGCCGCGTTGGCGCGGTCGGCGATTGAGCTGGCAGTATCGTCACTGCCACGTTCCGACCAATCCTTGAGTGTCGAAAACGCCAGCGCTGCGTTCTGCCCGCTACCGGAGAAACTGAAACCCAGGATCACCACACTGTCACTGATTCCCGGCTCACCGGCGTTGTGCGCTTCGAGCTGCTCGGCTACTTGTACAGTACGGTTCTTCGTTGCGCCGGGTGGCAATTGAATATCGGTAATGGTGTAGCCCTGATCCTCGGTCGGCAGAAACGAGGAGGGCAGGCGCGCAAAACAGATTCCGAGTCCAATCAGCAGGACCACGTAGATCATCAGGTAGCGACCCGTACGCTTGAGCGCATAGCCGACCCAACCCTGATAGCGATCGGTCAATTGCTCAAATCGGCGATTGAACCAACCGAAAAATCCGGACTTCTCGTGATGCTCGCCTTTGCCGACAGGCTTGAGCAATGTCGCGCACAGCGCCGGCGTCAAGGTCAGGGCGAGGAACGCGGAGAATAAAATCGAGGTGGCCATGGACAGCGAGAACTGTTGATAGATCACCCCTACCGAACCCTGCATGAACGCCATCGGAATAAACACCGCGACCAGCACCAGAGTAATGCCGATGATCGCCCCGGTGATCTGCGTCATCGCCTTGCGCGTGGCTTCCTTGGGCGACAGGCCCTCGCTGGCCATGATCCGCTCGACGTTCTCCACCACGACGATGGCGTCATCCACCAGAATGCCGATGGCCAGCACCATGCCGAACATGGTCAGCACGTTGATCGAGAACCCCAGCGCCAGCATGGTCGCGAAAGTGCCCATCAACGCCACCGGCACCACCAGCGTCGGGATCAGCGTGTAGCGCACGTTTTGCAGGAACAGGAACATCACCGCAAACACCAGCAGCATCGCTTCACCGAGGGTGTAGATCACTTTGGTAATCGAGACTTTGACGAACGGCGAGGTGTCGTACGGAATCTTGTACTCCACGCCGGCCGGGAAGTAGCGCGCCAGTTCATCCATCTTCGCCCGCACCAGCGTCGCGGTGTTCAGTGCGTTGGCGCCGGGAGACAGCTGCACGCCGACGGCGGTGGACGGCTTGCCGTTCAGGCGTGTACCGAACTGATATTCCTGACTGCCGATTTCGACGCGCGCGACATCACCGATGCGCACCGTGGAGCCGTCGCGATTGGCCTTGAGCACGATGTCGGCGAACTCCTGCGGCGTCGACAATTGGCCTTTGACCAGAATTGTCGCGGTGATTTCCTGCGTCGAAGGCGACGGCAGATCACCGATGCTACCTGCTGAAACCTGGGCGTTTTGCGCAACAATGGCTTCGTTGACATCGGCCGGCGTCAGGTTGAACGCGATCAGCTTCTGCGGGTCGATCCAGATCCGCATCGCCCGTTCGGCGCCGTACAACTGCGCCTTGCCGACACCGTCCAGACGCTTGATCTCGTTCATCACGTTGCGCGCCAGATAATCGCTGAGCGCCACGTCATCGAGCTTGCCGTCGCTGGAGGTCAAAGTGATCAGCAAGAGGAAACCGGAAGAGACCTTCTCCACCTGCAATCCCTGCTGATTGACCGCTTGCGGCAGGCGCGACTCGACCACCTTGAGGCGGTTTTGCACATCGACCTGCGCCAGCTCGGGATTGGTGCCCGGCTGAAAGGTTGCCTTGATCGTCGCGCTGCCCAGGCTGCTCTGCGATTCGAAATAGAGCAAGTGATCGGCGCCGTTGAGCTCTTCCTCGATCAGGCTGACCACGCTTTCATCGACGGTTTGCGCCGAGGCGCCAGGGTAGACGGCGTAAATCTCGATTTGCGGCGGGGCGACGTCGGGGTATTGCGCCACCGGCAACTGCGGAATGGCCAGCGCACCGGCCAACAGAATGAACAGGGCGACCACCCAGGCGAACACCGGGCGGTCGATAAAGAACTGCGGCATATAGAAGCGTCCTGCTTACTGACCAGTGGTCTGGGCAAGTGGAAGTGGGGTTTCGTCGATCTGCACCTTTTCCCCGGGACGGGCGTGTTGCAGGCCTTCGATGACAACACGGTCGCCGGGCTTCAGGCCGCCGGTGACGATCCAGCGATTGTTCTGCACCGCACCCAGTTGCACCGGTTGCTGCGCCACGCGCATCTGTTCATCGACAGTCAGCACCTGGGCAATGCCGGCACTGTCACGCTGCACCGCGCGTTGCGGTACGGTGATGCCGTTCTGGATGGTTGCCTGCTCAAGGCGTACGCGGATGAAGCTGCCCGGCAGCAAGTCGAGATCCGGATTGGGAAACTCGCTGCGCACAATGATCTGCCCGGTGCCGGGATCGACCGTGATGTCGCTGAACAGCAGCTTGCCGGGCAACGGATACACGCTACCGTCATCCTGAATCAGCGTGGCCTTCGCTTGATCCTGACCGACTTCCTGCAACTGCCCGGAGCGCAATGCCCGGCGCAGTTCATTGAGCTCGCGGGTCGACTGGGTGAGGTCGGCATGGATCGGGTTGAGTTGCTGAATCAACGCAAGCGGCGTGGTTTCGTTCTGCCCGACCAGCGCACCCTCGGTGACCAAGGCGCGACCGATACGGCCGGAAATCGGCGCGGTCACGGTGGCATAACCGAGGTTCAGTTTTGCCCGTTCCAGCGCTGCTTTGCTGGCCGCGACATCAGCGGCGGTCTGCCGGGCAGCGGCGCGGGCGTTGTCGTAGTCCTGACCGCTGATGGCCTGATCCTCGATCAACTGCGCATAGCGTTGTTCTTGCAATCTGGCCTGAAAGGCGTTGGCCTCGGCTTTGCGCAGCGCGGCTTCGGCACTGTCCAGATCCGCCTTGAAGGGTGCCGGGTCGATGCGGAACAGCACATCGCCTTTTTTCACGTCACTGCCTTCGCGGTAGGTGCGTTGCAACACTACGCCGGCCACTCGCGCACGCACTTCGGCAATCCGTGGCGCGGCGATGCGGCCGCTCAGTTCGCTGCTGATCGACAATGGCTGGGTTTTGATGGTCTCGATGCGCACCGTAGCCGGCGGCGTCTGCTCTTCGGCGTTCGAGGATGAGTCACAGGCGCTCAGCGTCAGCGCCAATGCGATCAGGCCGAGCCCGGCCAGCAGTTTTCCAGACATGTACAACCCCCAATATTGAAGGCCGCATCCTACGGCCAGACGGGGAGGTTAGCGGTGAAGCTTTGTAGCTGCTGTGTGAAATTGTGTAAGGGTTTTGCTCGGTGGTGCGCGAGGGCGTATATCCTGCAGGCCTTGAAATTTATTGCGACAGTTCGATCGCTTTCGCGAGCAGGCTCGCTCCCACAGGAGATCGCATTTCAATGTGCGAGCGAATGAGTCCCGACTGTCGCCACAGCATTCTCTGGAACACCCCATGCCCAACATCCTCCTGGTCGAAGACGACACCGCCCTCGCCGAACTGATTTCCAGCTACCTGGAGCGCAACGGTTATTCCGTCAGCGTCATCGGCCGTGGCGACCATGTGCGCGAGCGGGCGCGGATCAGTCCGCCGGATCTGGTGATTCTCGACCTCATGCTGCCGGGCCTCGACGGCTTGCAGGTGTGCCGTTTGCTGCGTGCCGATTCGGCGACACTGCCGATCCTCATGCTCACGGCCCGCGATGACAGCCATGATCAGGTGCTGGGCCTGGAAATGGGCGCTGACGACTACGTCACCAAACCCTGCGAGCCACGGGTGCTGCTGGCTCGGGTGCGCACGTTGTTGCGGCGCAGCAGCCTCGGCGAACCGCTGGCGGTCAACGATCGGATCGTCATGGGCAATCTGTGCATCGATCTGTCCGAGCGCACCGTGACCTGGCGTGATCAAGCGGTTGAGCTGTCCAGCGGCGAATACAATCTTTTAGTGGTGCTGGCCCGGCACGCTGGCGAAGTGCTGAGTCGCGATCAGATTCTTCAGCGGCTGCGCGGTATTGAATTCAATGGCACTGACCGCTCGGTGGACGTGGCGATTTCCAAGCTGCGGCGCAAATTCGATGATCACGCCGGCGAGGCGCGCAAGATCAAGACCGTGTGGGGCAAGGGCTATCTGTTCAGCCGCTCCGAGTGGGAATGCTGAGCTGATGTTTCGCATTCTGTTTCGCCTGTATCTGGTGACAATCGTCTCCTATAGTGCGGCGATCTATCTGGTGCCGGATCTGGTGGTCATGGCCTTTCGGGACCGCTTCGTCACCTACAACCTGGAGTTCTCCCGAGGTCTGCAATCGCTGATCACCAAGCAGTTTCATGCTGCTCCGCAAGAGCAATGGCCGGCGATTGCGGCGGCGATGGACAAGGAATTCCAGCCGCTGCACATCGTCCTGACGCCAATCGACGACCCGGTGTTCACGCCCATCGAGCAGGAACGTTTGCACCGTGGTGAGAACGTGGTGCGCATCGGCGATTGGGGCTGGCGAACGCTGGCGGTGACTCCGCTGAATGCGGACATGGCCGTGCGTATGGTCGTACCGCCGGATCCTGTCGACGTCGATCTGTTGTACTGGAGCATCAACGTGCTGATCGGCGCCATGTTGCTCGGCTGCCTGCTGCTCTGGTTGCGCCCGCACTGGCGCGATCTTGAACGTCTGAAAGGCACCGCCGAACGCTTCGGCAAAGGCCACTTGAGCGAGCGAACCAGAATTGCCCCTAGTTCGAACATCGGCAGTCTCGCCAATGTGTTCGACACTATGGCCGGCGATATTGAAAACCTGCTCAACCAGCAGCGCGATCTGCTTAACGCTGTTTCCCATGAGCTGCGTACGCCGTTGACGCGTCTGGATTTCGGCCTGGCGCTGGCGTTGTCCGAAGACTTGCCAGCCGCCAGTCGCGAGCGTTTGCAGAGCCTGGTTGCGCATATTCGTGAACTGGATGAACTGGTGCTGGAGTTGCTTTCCTACAGCCGCTTGCAGAATCCGGCGCAATTGCCCGAGCGCATCGAGGTGTCGCTGGACGAGTTCATCGACAGCATTCTCGGCAGCGTCGATGAGGAACTGGAGTCGCCAGACATCGTGATTGACGTTCTGCTGCACGGTCAACTCGAACGCTTCGCGCTGGATCCGCGCCTGACCGCCCGGGCTATCCAGAACCTGTTGCGCAATGCCATGCGCTATTGCGAAAAGCGCATTCAGATCGGTGTGCAGGTCATTGCCGGAGGGTGTGAGATATGGGTCGACGATGATGGTATCGGCATTCCCGACGATGAGCGCGAGCGGATTTTCGAACCGTTCTACAGGCTCGACCGCAGCCGTGATCGCGCGACGGGTGGGTTCGGCCTCGGTTTGGCGATAAGCCGCCGAGCGCTGGAAGCGCAGGGCGGCACACTTACCGTTGAGAGTTCGCCGCTGGGTGGGGCGCGATTCAGGCTGTGGTTGCCGGCCACGGCCTGAATATTCTAACGGACATCTGATGATTGAATCAGGCTGACGCCGGCCTCTTGCATCCGCGCTATGGCGGCTGCCAGCGAACCGTCCAGATCAATCGCGCGACAGCCATCCAGCACCACACAGACATTAAAACCCGCCGCGCGCGCATCCAGCGCCGAAAACATCACACAGAAATCCAGCGCCAGGCCAACCATGTAAACGGTGTCGATGCTGCGCTCTTTCAAATAGCCGGCGAGCCCGGTGGTGGTGCTTCGATCCGCTTCGAGAAAAGCCGAGTAGCTGTCAATATCGGGATTGCAGCCCTTGCGGATGATCAATTGCGCGTGTGGTAGATCCAGTTCCGGATGAAATTCGGCGCCTACACTGGCTTGCACACAGTGATCGGGCCACAACGTTTGTGCGCCGTACGGTAATTCGATGACGTCGTAGGGCTGGCGCCCGGGGTGGCTGGATGCAAACGATATATGCCCGCTCGGGTGCCAGTCCTGCGCAATCACGACTTGCCTGAAATGCCGCGCGAGACGGTTGATCAGCGGCACAATCCGGTCACCTTCAGGCACCGGCAATAGGCCGCCGGGAATGAAGTCGTTTTGAACGTCGATGACCAGCAATGCAGCGCGGGACGAAATGGGCACGGGGAAATCTTCCTGGAAATAAAACCTCGGCCAGTTTAGCAGGGCTTTTGTCAGCCGCTGGTCTGCAACACACATTGCTGGGTTTTACTGTCCCACACCTGGCCTTTCGGACATTCGGGCTTCTTCACGGCGTCGCTTTCATCGACGGCGAAAGCAGCAGGGCTGGACAGGACGGCGACCAGCAGCGGGACGGCGAACAGCATTTGGCGGATATTCATGGTCGATCTCCACTTTCATCGGCTTGGAGCAGAAGTTGTTGTTCTCCTTTGCAGTGACTGTTCAGTTCTGCGGAAGATTCAAAGTTCTACAGCGGGCCATTGACTTGTCATCCAACGGCAGGCTAATTTCCAGCCCATGACTTTCACCGTATCGCGCTGCCAGCCAAGCATTATTACCGCCATTCCTCATTTGGCGGGCTAGCTCACGACTGCAGCACCCAACCCGCCCTAGAGGCGGGTTTTTACTTTCTGTCTCCGGGGTTCTGAAAAATGTCAGGAGACGACCATGCCGCACAGCCCCGACCAGCAAGCCCTGCTTGAGCACTACGTAAAGAAAATCCTGGCCGCGCCGGTGTACGACATTGCGGTGCGTACCCCGCTGCAGCCTGCGCCGGCATTGTCGCAAGCATTGGGCAATCGGGTCCTGCTCAAGCGCGAAGATCTGCAACCGACGTTCTCTTTCAAGATCCGTGGTGCTTACAACAAACTCGTGCAACTGAGCGATGAGCAGCGAGCGCGGGGAGTGATCACTGCATCGGCGGGTAATCACGC
This sequence comes from Pseudomonas sp. 1L-E-NC-VB-C3, assembly GCF_057291535.1. Lineage (NCBI taxonomy): Bacteria > Pseudomonadati > Pseudomonadota > Gammaproteobacteria > Pseudomonadales > Pseudomonadaceae > Pseudomonas > Pseudomonas sp. 1L-E-NC-VB-C3. The sequence goes on from NZ_JBXAWD010000002.1 coordinate 190,698, forward strand.
GCAGGGTGTAGCGCTGGCGGCACGGGAATTGGGCATTGCCGCGACGATCGTCATGCCGTCTACCACCCCTGAGCTCAAGGTGCTCGGCGTGCGCAGTCGCGGTGCCGACGCATTGCTGCATGGCGAGAGTTTCCCCTTTGCTCTGGCCCATGCGTTGCATTTGGCCGAACAGACCGGATGCACGTTCGTTTCACCATTCGATGATCCTGACGTGATCGCCGGACAAGGCACGGTGGCAATGGAAATCCTGCGCCAGCATCAAGGCGCGCTGGACGCCATCTTCATCCCGGTCGGGGGCGGAGGTTTGATCGCCGGTATCGCGGCCTACGTCAAATACCTGCGCCCGGAAGTGCGGATCATCGGCGTCGAATCCGAACATTCGGCGTGCCTGCAAGCGGCTTTAAGTGCGGACGAGCGGGTGGTTCTACCGAGCGTCGGCACCTTCGCCGATGGCGTCGCGGTGGCGCAGATCGGCGCGTATGGCTTTGAGGTATGCCGCTTCTGCGTAGATGAGGTGATCACGGTCAGCAATGACGAACTCTGCGCCGCGATCAAGAATATCTACGACGATACCCGTTCGATCACTGAACCTTCAGGTGCGCTGGCTGTTGCGGGGATCAAGCAGTACGTGGCGCGCAGTGGGGTTCGCGATCAGACATTCGTCGCCATCGACTCCGGGGCCAACATCAACTTCGACAGCCTGCGCCATGTCGCCGAACGCGCCGCTGCTTGCGGCGTGCCGGCGTGATGTCGATCAGGGCAGCAGCGGGCGCAGAAACGTGCGCTCGTAACTGACGATGAATTTCTTCTCGACCAGATCGGCAACCAGTGCGGTGCTTTCCGGGTCGGTCATTGCAATATGTCGATAGCTTTCGTAATCGGCCAGCGACGGGAAACTGAACAGGCAATAAGCAATGTTGCTCGCGCCCTCCGAGGGGAGGAAGTAGCCGTGATGGGTGCCGCCCAAGCGCTCAACGATGTCGAGCCACGCTTTGGCATAGGCTTCGAAAGCGGGTAACTGGTAAGGATCGATCACATATCTGACGTGGCAAGTAATCAAGGGCTGGGCTCCGGTTATTCCTGCAGGGCGGTGCCGACTTTGTCCGACGCCGACCAGATGCGATAGCGCACTTCGACGTCCGAAGGCGCGTATACCACGACTGGCAGCTTGCTGTTGTAGCGCAACATGAAGCCATCACCGACGACCGGAACGAAAGCGCGCTTTTTCTTGCTGCCAGGCGGGCAGGCCATCATCGTGCTCATCGGGCCGATGACCTTTTCCAGGCGATAGAACGGATAGCCCCAGCCTTGCAGATTCTTTTCATCGAGCACACCGCCCAGACGCTGGCGATTGCAATCCACTTCGAGGGTTTTGCCGGCGAGAATTTCAACCTGGAAATTCTCTTCCTGCTCTTGCTTGGGCAGATGGATGACTTGTCGGGTAAACCCGGCTTCGGCTTTGGGATACGGCGCGATGTCTTCAATCTTGGCGGCGTGGGCGAGGGTGGAAAGGTTGGCGATCAACAGACCGGTGATCACGCAAACGCTTAAGGAATTCATGGAGGCCTCCGTGCGGGTTGAATTGCAATGGGAGACATTCTTGCCGTCATAGTCTTCGAAAGCAAATTTGCCCGAAGATTGCAGATTGCAGGGGACGGGTGGTCGATTCATGCAATTTGCAAATAGCAGGATACTGGCCACATTTCCAAGTGCTTGATTTTTAAGGGAGCAAAACGAACCGATCAAAGGCACGTTTTATGCGTTCGTTGGGTGAGGCGCACAGGATTTGGGCGCCTACACTCCAATGGGCATTTCGCAGTACCACCACTTGCCGCACCAGGGAAACAGCGGGGGCACACCCGTGAAGGCGCAGCAGAGGGTCAGCGTGAATACTTGATTGGCAATCGCACAGAAAGGAGAGGGTTCGCCATGTTTTTATCTGCCTTGGAATTACGCAACATCATTGAAAGCAGCTTCTTGCCGAAACGCTGCCAGTGCACGTTGTCACCCGACTTGTCGATGTCCGTCAAAGTATTTGGCGACCATCGAACCGACCAAGCCGATCTCTACGTCAGTGGAATCGACGCCAGCCGCCTGAACAGCTGCCGTGAAATCAACAACCTGGTCGCTGGCCTGCGTTCCGACCTCGCGCAACAAACCACGACCCATCAAACCAGCGCTCGTTCTCGAGCTGTTTAACCCACCGTTTCACCCAGTTCGACCGTCACGCGCCGGGCCTGCACAAAGCCAAGGCCCAGCGCGAACTCGACCAGCACCGCGAGCAAAATTCCGGGGCCGGCATGGCCATTGAGCCATTCGCCAAAACCCAACGCCGCCAAACCGAAACAGCCGACGATAAAACCATTGCTCAGTGCACTGCGTGCCACTGACGGCGGAGCATTGCGCAGCAAACAAAACATCACCGCCAACGCCGCAAACAGCACCGCGCTGCGCCTTGCGACTACGCCAGTGCCTTCCGAATAGCCAATACTCCAGATCGCCAGCAACACCTCTGGAAAAAATCCCCAGACCAGCGCCAGCAGAAAACACAGGATTGAAGTGAAGCTCGACAACGTGCGGAACGACAACTGCATGGCCAATCCTTGCGGCAGTAGGGAAGGCCCCGAGCATAACCGCCGAAGCCACCCCAAGCCTATGGCCAACCGGAAAATCAGAAGCGTCTGTCAGTTCTGTTGACTGCAAGCGTCAGATAATTTCCTGTAACTGATTTGTGCGGGCTTGCCGGTGTTGTCGATGTATTTCATGTCGGCGGTGATGACTTTGCATTCCGAGGTCGGCGGCTCGGTTAGCGAAAGCACCTTTGCCACGTGGAGAGGCATGCCGTATTGGTAGGGTGTTTGATTCGATGTGGCGGAGGTGACGTTGGCTTGGGCCAGTGCGGCGTATGAGCTGCAGGCGAGGGTGGCAGTGAGCAGGAAGGGACGAATGTTCATGAGAGGACTCCAGCCTAACGGATAGGCGCCCGGCACGAAGCCGGGCGAGCCTGCCGCACTGGGCGTCAGCGGGGGAGAGCTGAGGGTGTGCGGTGATATGGAGTCTCTGACTGTGGCGTTAAGGCTGAGTTAACCGATGTGAACATGAGCTGAGTTATTTACGGTTGCTTTTCCCTTGTCTCGGGCATTTGTCGTTTGCGATATGAATCATTAGGGTACGGGCTTTGACGTGCTCAAAAAAAATTAATGATAAGGCTGTACTGCTAAATTTCAGTACCCTAACTTATCTGGAAAAAACGAGAGCGGTGGGTGAGTGGCCTTCCACGTTTTTGCGAGTTCTTTTGCTTTTTTTAATTGCTCTTTTGACAGGTTTTTTTCTATGTCAGGTAATGTGTCATTGACATCTCGTGTTACGTTACCTCCGCCATTAAGCTCCAGCAGATTTGAAAGTAGAGCAAAGGACTTAATTGGGTCGAATGCGAAACCGTACTTGGAGTTTTCTTCACCTATGTAGGATGCATATCCAAATACACCTTCTACATAGCTTGAGTCGGCGGCTTTCTCGTTCCAGAATCTGAACGAGGCTAGATCATTTTTTTCTATCATGATTGCGGCTAACCCCATCATTGCGAGTGGATAACCATTTTCAGCGGACGCCTTCATCCATCGTTCGATAGCTTGTTTGCGCCTTGAGGGTAGTAAAAATGAGCCACTCCCTTCTTGGTACTTCGTCGCCAGACGGAACTGAGCAAATGCGAATCCGTTCTCTGCGGATTTCTCCAACCATTCATCGTTGCCCGTCATTTCATATAACAAGTACATCGATTCGCTATCTCCCTGCTTTGCTCGTTCAACGGCAAGGCTTTTAGCTTTAATCACCCAGCTGCTGGCAGAATCTTCACCTGGAGGACAGTTTTTCATGGTCGTACACAAATCTTCTCCAATCCTTCCAAGGCGAAACATGGCGTAGATGTTCCCCTTTTTTGCGGAGCTTTCGTATGCTTTTTTAGCCTCCGGAGTCATGTGACGGTTGTTTTTTCTTAGCGCTTCACCGAGATAATAAAGTGCTTCATCGTCACCGCCGTCGGCTGCTATTTGTAATGGTTCAATTGCGGAGATGGCTTTGTATTGATTGTATAGTTCAATGCCCTTGATCTTTGCCTGAGATTGTTCGTTTGTAAGCGCGTTTGACTGGGCTGATACTAGGCTTAAAAATGTTAACGCAGTTGCCAGCAGTTTCATTGAAATCTTTGCCTAATCATGTGGAGTCGTTCATCAAGGGCAAGGGCGATAATTCATCGGGATGAAATCTCGGGTGCGGATCACCTAAAAATATACTCAATTACTCAGCTTGTCGGGGAAGAAAGACAGCGGTGGGTGAGTGGTTTTCCATTGTTCAGCGACGATTTTTGATTCTTCAATTTGTTCTGGTGTCATCTTTTCAGAAATTTGTTCGATTTTACGGTCAACATAATCTTGCACGCCACCGGCGTCACCGAGTTCTTTTAACAAAGAGAAAATAGCGTAGCCTTTGACTAAATCCAAAGAGTAACCTACTTTATCTGGCGTATGTGAAATGTACGCACCATAGTTACTCATTGCAGCTTGTTCGCCTGTTGCGGCAGCCTTCTCGAGCCAATGTCGAATGCTCGCCATGTCTCCTTGCTTATAAAGCGTCTCTAGATATTGCATCATAGCTTTAGGGTTGCCACCTTCCGCAGAGAGTAGCAGCCATTTTTTGACCGACGCTTCACGTGCTCCAGGAGTAAAGAAGTAACCCTCTCCCTGCCTTTCGCTGATCGCCATCCAATATTGCGCGAGCGGATAGCCTGCATTAGCAGATTTTTCTAACCAATGGTGATCCAGCGTGATTTCGTACATCAAGTATAAAGATTCAGGATCGCCATCATTTGCCTTAGGTAACGTTATTTTTTTTGCCTCTACGAACCATTCTGCTTGAGTTTTTTTTGACGACGGGCAATTTCCCATCGTTGCGCAAAGATCTTTTTTTGCTCGACCCAACTGAATCATTGCGTATATGTTTTTTTTCTCTGCTGCCGATTCATACCAAAATTGGGCTTCGGGAGTCATGTATCCATTTTTCTTTCGAAGAGCTTCGGCAAGATAATACTGTGATTCTATTGCGCCGTCTTTTGCCTCTCGCTCTAGCTGTGGAATGGCCGCATCTATTTTCATCTGGTTGTAAAGAATGATTCCGCTTGGTCCACTTTGCTGAGGGACTGAGGATGCATTGGTAAAATTGGCGCTATACGGCGATACTGAAATCAAACCCAAGCTGAACATTAGAATGATTTGATTTAATTTGATTTTTATTAGTCTGTTCATTGGTAGCCTTTTAAATAGGGTGTCGCCCCACTAAGCGAGTAGGTTGGTGATGGGACATAATTTTGTTGACAATAATCGGCCAGATTTGCGCCAAGTAATTTTGCGTGCGATTTATAGTTTTTACGTACTTCAACAATTGTATCGTCAAAGAGGCTTTGAACGCTTTCCGCCATGAAAGTATCTAGTGACATACGATTTTTGCAATACTCTTGTTCTCCAGCTTGCTCTTTTATGCCAAACTCATTCATTGACATGCATGCGAGTTCAAATTGTCTTTGTGCTTTGTCAATAGTGTTGGTTTTTTTTGCATTGTTGACTATCCAGCGCAAAATTCTTTCTATGGCTTTTTGCTGGAGAACATGGCCTTCGGATTGACTATATGTGCGACCCTTGTCAGATATGCTATTGTTTTCAGGACTGGCTGTAGTAATTTTAAACTCTTCGGGCTGGCTTATAAGCGTTCTTAACAGTGGGCCCAGCGCGTTAGGAATTGCATTAATAATCCACTCTTCGAGCTCGCTTTGGTTCTTATAATTCATGATCGCGTCCGCAATCGGTCCGCCCTTGCCACGTCGCGTCAGAGACTCATAAAGACCCATCACAACATCCCAACGCATCATGTATGCCATTGCCACATTCAATCCGGCAACGCCCAAAGCGTTAAGTGCGGAGGCATACTCACTCGCTTCAGGATCCATCCACTCAACTTTACGGCCTTTGGTCTTATGCAGCTCTTTGCGATATATGTTAATGAGGTCGACCACCGCCTCATAACCCACTTCAAATTTGAAACTACCGTTAGCGCCCGGTCCAAGCACTACTGTTGCCTTCAAATTAAGAATGAACCGTCCTTTATCAAGAGAAACCTGAGCGTTCCCTTGAAATCCTGCGCCTAACGCGATTCCTACGGACCCGCCCAATTTTGCAAGCGTCAGCCATGGATTGGCTGTCCTTGCGTCTTTAGGACCGCTTATACCCAACGATGGCGCGGTACTTCGGGCGACGAGCTCTTTTGGCGGCGCCCAGTTTAGTGCACCAGTGAGCTCAATAGCGGCTTGCAAACCGCCGAATACGTTGAAGCTTGCCTTCGCGCCATTTTCGATTTGACCATTGGCGAGGCGACCAGTCGACATCTGACCTGTGCTCAGGGTGCCCGCAGCGGTGGGGGCTTTTGATTGATGGACGAGATCTGGAGTAGGACTATCGTCGCCACTGTCGGCTTTTGCTTGCTTGGCGGCTGCGTGATCGGCGCGCTCCTGTTTGGCTGAGGCATCTTCACGCTGTGCGCGTTTGACCGGGCTCAGTGAGGCACCGTATTTGACGTTACCGAAGATAGGGCTCAATTCGACGCTGCCGGCAAGTAGCAGCGAAGCACCAGCATATCCCCACGCCTTCACGCCGAAGTGGAAGGAGAAACGCCCAAAATTCATTTTTTGTGGGCTACCGTCCAATAGGTAGTCGAGCGTGATTTCCTGTGCGCTCGCTTGGGCGGGCATATCGACTTTCATCAATTCCACTTCGCCGCGTGCCAAGTCGAGGCTCATCCCCGCGCTGGCCGACGCTTGAAAACCTTCTGCAGCGCTGATGGGGGGGCTTTCCAGCTTCACTTCAGCGTGAATGCTTGGTTGTGGAGGTGTCAGGCAGCGAACGAACTGCGCCTGAGGACTGGCATCGAAGAGTCTCACTTTACCGCGTACACTTTTCTGAAACACCAGCTGCTGAAGATGCTTACCCCAATTGGTAAGAGCTGCCTCGTCCTCTAGTTCAGTGACCTCATAGCCTTCCTTTTTTAAGTGAGCGTAAAAGTCTTTGGCTTTGAACCAACCTTTTTCATCGAAACAGTCGCCGACCTGATCGCTGAACTTTACAGCGCCCTGAGCCAACAGCCATTGGCGGAACGAACTGAGCTCACTGTTTTTATCAGAACCTTCAGTGGCATCTGTCGGGGGACTTTTAAAGGCCTTGGATACAGAGCCAGGGACTTTTTTGAAGTCCTCTTTCATTATTTTTTTTGCGTCTTTCAGGTTCGACATACTGAACCAGCCCAACGGAGTGCCCTTGGCGTCCGAAAGGCTGACTTCGCGCAAAGGAAAACCAGGTTTAACCATGCGATCTACTGGCTTGGGCTGGAACGCTTCCGGCTCCCAGATCAGATAACGTCGGGGTTTCGTCGCGTTGACATTATTCTGAGCGGCTGTATAGAGGTCTTCTTTGATTTTCTGCAGTTGGTCCCACTTTGCACGCTCTGCTTCCACCAAACCTGCAGGGGCCTGGGCATTTTGGCCTGTTGCTTCGATCCAGCGTTTGTACTTGTCCTGAAGTTGCGCAGTTGCTTCCGATTGCTTTTTCTCTGTATCCAAATACAGCTTGAATTGTTCGATGCCAGAGGCAAGGCCGTCGTTTATCAGCGCAAACTCTGGAAGCGCGATTCCATAATCGGAAGCCTTCATGATGGATTCGGTGTAAGCGTGGTAATCAAGCGCATCGGCGTTTTTGTGTAGTGTGTAAACATAGCCGACCAGATCGGCGGTGCAGTCAGTCATGCCATTGCAGATATTGTCGTAACTTTTTTTCTTTTCCGCCAAGGCTTTGGCAACGTCTTCCAGCGATACCTGCTTGAAGTTTTTGTTGCCGAGGAATTTCTTGCGAGCCTCCAGATAAGCTTGCACGCGTGCCCGCGCTTCAATCGCCTCCTTGGAGTACAGCGAGCCGCTTTCGTAGGTGTAGCCTTCTAACTTAGCGGCCGCTACCGCTTCTTTTTTTAACGCGACCCACTCAGCCCGCCGCTTGTAAAAGTCGGCATATGCTTCGTGAACGCGCTGGTCAGTAGCTATGTCTGCCGCTAGACGGTCGAGGCGAGATACTGGCGTCTCCTCGTCCATGGACTGAGCAGGAGCGACTGCCGGTTTGTTTCCATTAGCTTCGTTCTGCCTTTTTTTGGCGGTGGCTGGATCGATTTCGATCTCATCGCCCATCGCTTCAAACTCTTCCATACGTGCACGCTGTGCGCCCGTGAGGAAATTACTCAACTTAGGTTCAAGGAAGTATTCCAGCAAACCAGATTCCTGCAACCCGTTCAGGCGTGCATCACGTGGTTTGCTGGGTGCAATCATTTTATCCAGGGCGAACATGGATTCTTTGATGGCGGACTTTGCCCGTTCGGGAAGCAGCCAAAATTCTTGCTCTTCGGTGGCATAAATCGCACTGGCAAACTTTTTCGAGCAGGGCGGCGCGTGCGGTTTGAAAGTCTTTGAGCTCTGATCTGGGGTGTCTTTGACAGGCTCCAGTTCAACCAGATCCTCCGCAGAGCACTGAGTTGCGGCTTCCGGGGTAGTTTGCGCAGGCGGTTGAGCTGCGGCGGGTGTCTGAGCGGCAGGCGCAGCAGGCGTTAGTGCGCTTTTCGGAACGCTCAGGTTCCATCCGACTTTGACGTTATCCGGGTTGGTGATGAAGGGATTCATCTGACGAAGTTGCGCCACAGTAGTGTTGTAGCGCGTAGCAATCTGGCCCAGAGTTTCGCCGGGCATCACAGCGTGATTTGTAATTTCCATGGTGATTCCGTTCTGTTGTCGCGTCGCCTTAGTGTTGGGCAACGGCGGCTGATTCCAGGAGCCGATCTACTTTGATAAACGACTCGTCCTTTGATTGCAGGATCGCCATGATCCCAGGCTGGGTCTCGAACAGCGGACCGTTCACGACATGGCCAAGCTTGAGCAGGTGATCGCCATCATAAATGTTGTTTTTGAGCAACATGTCGAGGTTGTCCGCCATGTCATTCAAGCGGTCATCGTCTGGCTCATTGAATGCTGTGTATTCCTCATCGATCCAGTACATCCAGCCCAGGCGCGCTTGTACTTTCGCGGCCGCCTCGGGCAGATTGAACGCCGCTCTGTCACCGTCCCACGTTGATTGATCGGTGGCTTTCCAGGTCAGCCATCGCCCACGCTCTTGACCGAAATGAATTGGAGCCGGGCTGTAGACCGCATCCCAGCAGCCTAGTAACTGATCGAATGCTTTATCGGCGGTGTAGGCCAGCGCAGCCCATAGACTCGGCTTGTGGAAACTCAGCAGACTTTGGCCACCTGAACCATCGTTTGCCTTAAGCAGCCAGCGCGCATGAGCCAGAGCTTTTCCAGGATCCCGGGTTGAGATTGCGATTCCCGAAAAGCGTTCCTCACATAGTTCCACAGCGACCTTTGCCACTTTGCCGCCCTTTGGGGCCACCAGCCACAATGGCTCGTCAGGAATCCCTGCAAGGTCTGTCCCTACAAACAGACCTTGAGCGACGACGGGTTCGCCTAATCGATAAAGACGGCCTAAAGCGTCAGGCTGGAGCCCTTGGTCAATGATGAAACACAGCGACTCGCTGGTAGCGGGCAAGTCAGAAAAGTTGTAACAAGGCTCGGCGAGGAGAGCGCTCAGCGCTTTTACATGCATGTGCAATCCTTACGGCTGCAAGCGCCGTTACTCTGTTTTCCACACAGCGGGGTAATACCTGACTCATTAAGACGGGCAGGGAGCGGTGTTTTCCCCGCCTTATCCGCATCCGCAACCTTCATCGGCCCCGGCAGCAACGGCGCCGCCGGCGTGCCCACCCCGGGCGAGCCGCCGGTATTGACCTTCACCTCAGCGCCGCTGATGGTCACGCCACCCGCATCGACCTTGACGAAGCTGCCTCCAGCCTTCGCGGTCAGCTCCATGGCGCCTTCGACCACGACTCTCTGGCCGGCGTAATAATGGATTTCATTGCCGGCCTCAACAAACTGCCCAGTCCCCACCTTCACATGCTGCGTCACCCCCACCGTCAGGTGATCATCCGCGCGCATTTCGCTGATGCGGTCCAGATGGGTGATCCGGTGTTCTTCGACCTTGAACTCGCTCAACACGTTGGCTTCAACAGTGTCATGTCGTTCGTTGCCGACGCGGATTTTCTGGTCGTGTTCGATGTTTTCGTCCCAGTCGCGCTGGGCGTGGATGTAGATCTGTTCGGCGCCTTTTTTGTCTTCGATGCGGAATTCGTTGTAGCCCTTGCCGCCCGGGGAGCTGAGGGTTTTGAAGGTGCTGCGGGTCTTGTTGGCCGGCAGGTCGTAAGGGACGACGTTTTCCTTGTGGTACAGGCAGCCGGTGACGAGGGGCTGGTCGGGGTCGCCTTCGAGGAAGGTGACGAGGACTTCCATGCCGATGCGCGGGATGGCAATGCCGCCGTAGGCACTGCCCGCCCAGCCGCTGGCGACGCGCATCCAGCAGGTGGTTTTGTCGTCGGACTGGCCGTCGCGGTCCCAGTGGAATTGCACTTTGATGCGGCCGTACTGGTCGCAGTGGATCTCCTCACCGGCAGGGCCGGTGACGACGGCGGTCTGGCTGCCGAGGACTTTCGGTTTCGGGTGTTCGAGGGCAGGGCGGTAGTGCGCGTCCCACGGGGTGGCGAGGAAGCTGTTGCGGTAGCCCTGGTGGAAATCGCTTTTGTTGTCGGTGACGTCGCTGGTGACGTTTTCACCGAGCACTTGCGGTTGTTTGCCTTCGTGGAAGACTTCCAGCAGCAGCCACAGGTCGTTCCACTCGGCGCGCGGATGTTCGGCGAGTGTGAGGAAATGGCCGCTGGTCAGCGTCGGTTCATCACCTTTGCCTTCGGCGAGTTTGTAGTCGCTGCGATGGCGTTCGAGGGCGCGGGTCGAGAGGAGCTTGCCGCGCTCGCGGGTGGTGAAGCGGCCGGGGTAATCGTAGTCTTCCAGGTCCGGGGCGAATTCGGATTTGACCGCGCCTTCGGGCAGCAGCTTTGGTTTTTCGAAATCGTAGTCGCGACGGCTGACGCGGGTGGTGCGGGTTTCCAGGCGCAGGTTAAAGCGCTTGATCACCGGCTTCTCGGCGGCCATGCCGGAGTCTTGCTGGTAGCTGACCGGCTTCAGTTTGCGGAACACCGTCTGGTCGTCGCCGAACACCAGTTTGTGGCCGCTGCTGCTGTGCTGGAAGTGGAAGTGGATGCCTTCCTCTTCGCACAGACGCTGGATGAAATGCAGGTCGGACTCGTCGTATTGCACGCAATAATCGCGTTCCGGATACTCGGCGCCGAGCTGGAAGCTGTAGGCGTCAGAGAGAATGCCGCGATCTTCCAGCACCTGGGCGATGATTTTCGGCACCGTCAGTTGCTGGAAGATCTGCTGATCATGGTTGTGCTGCAGATACGCCAGTTGCGGCATCAGGCTGATGCTGTAGCGGGTCAGGGTCTTGCCGGAGTCGCCCTGCTCGATGCGGTAGACCTGGCCGTGAATCTTGCCTTCTCCGGTGGCGCCGAAGGTCAGGCAGGCGCGCTTGTGCAGTAGCTCTTCGAGCTTCAGGTCGGGGCGGGCGCTGACCAGTTCGAGGTCGAAACGGAACGGTTCGTTGAGGGCTTCGCGACCGGTGAAGCTGAGGACTTGCAGGTCGGCGTTGGCGTCTTCGATCGAGAGGGTGATGTGGGTTGCATTGGCGTCCAGCATGCCTTGAATTCCGTCCGTTGAATAAGCAGGTGATGGATGTTGCAGGATTAGACGGCCTCATTCAAGGCGCAAATGGCGTAGGTGTGGGGCCTTGATGTCATAGGGAAAACCCTTAGGAGGGCGGTTTGGGTCAGTGAAATCGGGCCTTTCATAGACTTTGATGGTGTTTGAGAGATTGCCATCGCGGGCAAGCCCGCTCCCACAGGTTTCTCGGGTGTACACAAAATCGGCGTTCACTAAGGTCCTGTGGGAGCGAGCCTGCTCGCGAAGGGCTTCTACAACCAATGCCAGAACCGGCTCCAGAACCCGCGATTGAGGTCTTCCTTGCAGCCGGCATACTGCTGCGCATACAGATCCGAACGGTTCTGCACCTTGCGCGCGGTCGGCGGTAGCCAGGCTTTGCTCGCGTAGGTCTTGTTGCGGAAGCCGCCCCAACCTTCGTGGTAGTTCAGGTACTGGTTATAGGCGTCGTATTTGTACACGCCGTTGATCGAGGTGGTCTTGTCCATGTACCAGCCGACGAAGTCGATGGCGTCGTCGAAGTCTTCGCGGTCGGCCCAGTTGCGGCCGGTGCTTTTCTGGTAGTCGGCCCAGACTTCGTCCTTGGCTTGCGCGTAGCCGGACGCGGTCGAGACGCGGCCCCAAGGAATCACCCAGAGCAGGTATTTGCGCGGCGTCTTGGCGTCGTAGCGGTAGCCGGATTCCTGATACATGATCGCGAACGGCACCTGGATCGGCACGCCCCAGCGTTTCTGCGTGACTTGCGCAGCGTCGTACCAATCGCTTTTCTCGCGGAAGATTGCGCAGATGTCTTCCGGGGAGCGGGGCGGCGAGGTGCCGCAACCGCTCAGCAGGGTGGCCATGGTCAGGAGGGCGAGGATGTGCCTGTGATTCAAGAGCTGTTTTCCGTCGTGCGCAAAAAGGCCGACAGTCTACGCGCTCAGCTCAATTGATGACGATAGGGCAGATCCGGACCGGTTTTGCTGCAGGTCAGCGCGGCGGCTTGTACGGCGAACCTGAGCATGCCGTTGATTTGCTCTCGACTGAGCTGCTGGACGCCTTCTACCGAGTCCAGCGAATGTTCGGTCAGCCAGGTGATCAGCGCCGCCTGGAAGGTGTCGCCGGCGCCTACCGTATCGGCGATCTGAACCGGGTTGGCCGGCACCGACCACGAGCCATGGGTGCGACTGAACACCGTTGCGCCGTCGCCACCGCGTGTCAGGAACACGATCTGGCAGCGATGTTCGAGCCAGCCTTCAATAACATGCTGCGGATCTTGCTCGGGATAGAGCAGGCTCAGATCCTCGTCGCTGACTTTGATCAGATCGGCCAGTCGTACCAGCGTGGCGATGCGTTCGCGCCATAGCTCGATGTTCGGCTCGGGATTGAGGCGCACGTTGGGGTCGAGGCTGATCAGGCGTTTGCCGCTTTCGCGCTGGACCAGTTTCAGCAACGTGTCGCCAATCGGCTGCACCACCAGCGAAAACGAGCCAATGTGCAGGCCGCGCACCTCGTCGCCAAGTGTCGGCAGATGCGCCTCGCTCAGTTGCCGGTCGGCACAGCCTTCGCCACGGAAGCTGTAGTGCGGTGAGCCATTGGCGCCTACCGCGACCATCGCCAGGGTGGTCGGCGCGGCAAAATCCACCAGATAGTCCGGGCGCACGCCTTCGTCCTGCAGCACTCGCTGCAAACGGCGGCCGAGGTAGTCGGTGGACAGCCCACCGAAGAGCGCCGAGTCCACGCCCAAACGCCGCAAACCTACGGCAACGTTGAACGGCGAGCCGCCGGCAATTGCCTTGAAATTGACTTTCGAGGCCAGACCGCTGGCATCGTTTTCGCTGAAGAAATCAAACAGGGCTTCGCCACACACCAGGTACATAGTTGTTTGCTCGTTATAGGGTTGCGACATGCTGTTGATAGCGTTCGTAAGCCTGCTGGAACGCCGCGACATTGGCGGCGATCGGCAGGGTTTCACTGCGCGCGTCGAGTTTGACGCAGCGTTCGCACAGATCGGCCAGGGACACATCATCGCCGTTCGAGCGCGATGCGCACCACGCCGCTTGAATCGCCGCACCCAGTGCGGCGGCTTCGCTTTGCTCGGTGCAGATGACCGGGGCGTTCATGATGTCGGCGACGACCTGCCGCCACACCGCGCTCTTCGAGCCGCCGCCGATCAGGCAAATGCGCAGGCTTTGTAAACCATTCTGGCGAAGCAAATCCAGCCCGTAACGCAAACCGAAGGTGGTGCCTTCGACGGCCGCGCGGCACAGATTGGCCTGGGTCAGGTTGTCCATGGTCAGGCCATGCAGGCTGCCGGTGGCGTGGGGCAGGGCGGGGACGCGCTCACCGTTGAGGAACGGCAGCATGCTCACGCCTTCGGCGCCGATCGGCGACTGCGCGACCAGTTGGTTGAAGGTCGGCAGATCGAGCCTGAACAGTTCGCGAATCGCACCGGTGGCGTTGGTCAAGTTCATGGTGCAGATCAGCGGCAGCCAGCCGCCGCTGGAGGAACAGAACGTGGCAACCGAGGCATCGGCGCTGACGTTCGGCTCCTCCGAATAGGCGTAGACCGTGCCGGACGAACCGAGGCTCATGGTGATCGCGCCGGGCTGGATATTGCCGGTGCCGATGGCGCCCATCATGTTGTCGCCACCGCCGCTGGAAACCACCGCGTTGGGGTTGATGCCGAGTTGCTCGGCGATTGCCTGGAGGAGAGTGCCGACGGCGGCGTGCGCGTCGATCAGCTCCGGCAGCGCGGTTTGCAAACGGCCGCTGGCGTCGATGTCGCGCAGGATCTGCACATCCCATTGCCGCGTGCGCACGTTGAAATAGCCGGTACCGGAAGCGTCGCCGTATTCGCTGCAGGCGCGGCCGGTGAGCCAGTAATTGAGGTAGTCGTGAGGCAACAGAATCCGCGCGATGCGTGAGAACACATTGGGATGCTGCTCTTTGGTCCAGAGCAGTTTCGACACCGTGTAGCCCGGCGCAATGACCACGCCGAGGCGTTCCAGCGAACCTTTCTCGCCGCCCAGTTGTGCGAGCAAGCGCTCGTTTTCCGGCGTGGTTTCGGTGTCGCACCAGAGTTTGGCCGGACGCAGCACTGCGCCTTGCTCATCGAGCAGGACCAGGCCGTGTTGCTGGCCGGAGACGCCGACACCGAGGATCGCCTGACCGTCGACTTCTGCCGCTTGCAAGGCCTGGCGGGTGGCGCTGACGAAAGCGTCGAGCCACTGTTGAACGTCTTGTTCGCGGCGGCCGTTGGCGCCGCTGATCATCGTGTGCGGCGCCGCGCCCAGACCGAGCACCTGACCGCTGTCGGCGTCGAGGATGATCGCTTTGGTGCCTTGGGTGCCGCAGTCGATACCCAGGAAGAGCTTTGTTGTTGTCATGTATGGGCCTGTCAGATTGCGCTGAAGATCAAGAGCTACCCCCTCACCCTAGCCCTCTCCCCCACGGGGGCGAGGGGGAAAGGGAGCAGATTTTCATGCCTTTCACACTCTGTATTCGACTCGGAATTTCAGGTCGATGAATAACGGAAGAACCACGCGGTTGGTTCCCTCTCCCTCCGGGAGAGGGCTAGGGTGAGGGGCTTTTCAGCCGAGCACCCGTTCCAGAGTCCGCGAAACCCCAACCTCGCGCAAACTCTGGCAGCACCACTCGAATGCCGCAACAAACTCCGCCGACTTCGGTATCGCCGTGCCGAAAATCTCCTCCACGCCCAACAGGCGTTCGGTGATCAACTCATCGTCCGCCACCAATCCCTGGCAGAAAGCCGCTCGCGGATCCGGAATCGAATACGTATCGCCATTCTCATCCACGCCCTTCAAATACAGCGCCCACGCCGCCACGACCAGCGCTGCACGTTTGGTCTCGCGGCCATCGGCGATCAGCCGATTGATCGTCGGCACGGTAAACTTGGGAAACTTCGATGAGCCATCCGAACACACGCGCTCCAACTGATCGGCAATCGCCTGATTGGAAAACCGCGCCACCAGCGTGTCCTTGTATTCGCTCAGATCAATGCCCGGCACCGGCGCCAGTTGCGGCGTGACATCCAGGTCCATGTAGGCGCGCATGTAACGCACGAACAGCGGATCGTTCATGGTCTCGTGGACGAAGCGATAACCCTTGAGGAAACCCAGATAGGTGAGCGCCAGGTGACTGCCGTTGAGCAGTTTGATCTTCATCTCTTCGTACGGCGACACATCGTCGGTGAACTGCACGCCGACCTTTTCCCATGCCGGGCGGCCGCTGACGAATTTGTCTTCCAGCACCCACTGAACAAACGGTTCGCAGACCACCGGCCAGGCATCGTCGACGCCGTGTTTGTCGGCCAGTTGCAGGCGATGCGCGGTGCTGGTCATCGGTGTGATTCGATCGACCATGGCGTTGGGGAAACTGACGTTCTGGTCGATCCAGTCGCGCAGATCCGGATCACGCAGGGCGGCGAAAGCCAGCAGCGCCTTGCGGGCGACGGCGCCGTTGTGGGGCAGGTTATCGCAGGACATCACAGTAAATGCCGGAACGCCCGCCGCACGCCGTTTGGCCAACGCGGCGCAGAGGAAACCGAACACGGTGCCCGGCGCCTCGGGATGGGCCAAGTCGTGTTGAATCTGCGGCAGGTGCGCCATGAATTCGCCGTTGCTGTCGTCGATGCAGTAACCGCCCTCGGTGATGGTCAGCGAAACGATACGGATCTGCGGTTCGGCGAGTTTGTCGATCAGTGCTTGCGCGCCATCTTCGGCCAGCAGCATGTCGCGGATCGCGCCAATGACGCGCACTTCGGTGTCATCGCTGTCGCCCAGTTCAAACAGGGTGAACAGGTAATCCTGCTCGCGCAGATCATCGCGGGCGCGGCGATCTTCCGGGCGTAGCCCGACGCCGCAGATTGCCCAGTCCAGCGCTTCGCCAGTGTTCATCAAGGCATCGGTGTAATACGCCTGATGCGCACGATGGAAACCACCGACGCCGATGTGGGCGATGCCCTGGCGTGTGGCGCCGAGGTCGTAGCCCGGCAGCTGCACTTGGGCGGCGAGGCGATTGAGGTTCTGTTGGTTGAGTTTCATCGGATAGTCTCGAAATCAGGCCGCAGCGCGCAGTGGACGGGTCAGCGCCACACCTTCGGCATCGAACAGATGGCAGTGAGTCGGGTCCAGGCGCAGGCTCAATTGCTCGCCGTAACGGCTGGCCAGATCGCCGCGCACGCGCATGGTCAGGGCTTCGTCGGCGCTGGTGGTGACGTGGCAGAAGGTGTCGCTGCCAAGGCGTTCGCTGACGTCGGCAGTGACTTGCAACGTGCAGTCGCCGGGTTGCGCCAGCTCAAGATGTTCCGGGCGAATGCCCAGCGTGACAGCGCTGCCGACACTGAGGTTGGCGGCGTTGAACGGCAGGGTGATGCGTGTGCCGGCGTCCAGCGAAACTTCGCAGCTGGCGCCGTCGATGCGGGCAATCTTGCCTTTGAGGAAACCCATTTTCGGCGTGCCGAGAAAGCCCGCGACAAACAGGTTGGCCGGGTTGTGATACAGGTCCAGCGGCGAGCCGACCTGCTCGATCCTGCCGCCATTGAGCACCACGACTTTGTCGGCCATGGTCATCGCTTCGACCTGATCGTGGGTCACATAAATCATCGTCGCTTGCAGGTCTTTATGCAGGCGCAGCAGTTCCAGACGCATCTGCACGCGCAACGCCGCGTCGAGGTTGGACAGCGGCTCATCGAAGAGGAAAATCTTCGGGTTGCGCACGATGGCGCGGCCGATCGCCACGCGCTGACGCTGACCGCCGGACAGCTGTTTGGGTTTGCGCTCGAGCATCGGCCCGAGTTCAAGAATGCGTGCCGCTTCGCCGACCTTGCGCTCGACTTCGGCTTTCGGCACGCCGGCCAGATCGAGGGCGAACGACATGTTCTTTTTCACCGTCATGTGCGGGTACAGCGCGTAGGTCTGGAACACCATCGCCAGATCACGCTTGGCCGGGCTGACTTCGGTGATATCGCGGCCATCGAGTTCGATGGCGCCGCCGCTGACCTCTTCCAGCCCGGCGATCAAGCGCAGCAGGGTGGATTTGCCGCAGCCCGACGGGCCGACGAAGACTACGAATTCCTTGTCGTTCACTTCAAGGTCAATGCCCTTGATTATGGAAAAGCCTTCGAAGCCTTTTTGCAGATTCTTGATTTTCAGGTTGGCCATGAGATGGGCCTCCGCAATTTATTATTGGGTTAAACCAGATCGGCTTTTCTGTGGGAGCGAGCCTGCTCGCGAAGGGGCCGTGTCAGTCGACATCAGGGTTGAATGACACTCCGCTTTCGCGAGCAGGCTCGCTCCCACAGGGGATAGGGTTGGATTCGGGATGTTCATTTCACGGCGCCGAACGAGAGACCGCGCACCAGTTGCTTCTGGCTGATCCAGCCAAAGATCAGAATCGGCGCACAGGCCAGGGTCGATACGGCCGACAACTTGGCCCAGAACAGCCCTTCGGGACTTGAATACGAGGCGATCAGCGCGGTCAGTGGTGCGGCATTCGAAGAGGTCAGGTTCAGCGACCAGAACGCCTCGTTCCAGCACAGGATCAGCGACAGCAGCACGGTCGAGGCGAGGCCGCCCTTGGCGATCGGCAGCAGCACCCGAACCATCTCCTGCCACAGCGTCGCACCGTCGAGGCGGGCGGCTTCGAGGATGTCTTTGGGGATGTCCTTGAAGTAGGTGTAAACCATCCAGACCACGATCGGCAGGTTGATCAGCGTGTAGATCACGATCAGCGCAATGCGCGTGTCGAGCAGGCCGAAACTCTTGGCCAGCAGGTAGATCGGCATCAGCACGCCCACCGGCGGCAGCATCTTGGTCGAGAGCATCCACAGCAGCGTGCCTTTGGTGCGCTGGGTTTCATAGAACGCCATCGAGTACGCCGCCGGTACCGCGATCAACAGACACAGGGCGGTGGCGCTGAAGGAGATCACCACCGAGTTCCAGGCGAAGCTGAAGTAGTCGCTGCGCTCGTTGATGTGCAGGTAGTTCTCCAGCGTTGGCGTGAAGATGAACTGCGGCGGCGTGGCGAAAGCGTCGATTTCGCTCTTGAAACTGGTCATCACCATCCAGAAGATCGGGAAGAAAATCACGATCGCGATGGCCCAGGCCAGCGTGCCGAGCAGCAGGCTTTGCAGGCGGCGGGATTGTTGGAGCGTCATGGCAGGCCTCACGCTTTGTCAGTCAGGTTTTTGCCGATCATTCGCACCAGAATGATCGCGGCGATGTTGGCGATGACTACGGCAATCAAGCCGCCCGCCGAAGCCATGCCGACGTCGAACTGCACCAGCGCCTGGTTGTAGATCAGGTAGGCGAGGTTGGTCGAGGCGTAGCCGGGGCCACCGTTGGTGGTGGTGAAGATTTCGGCGAACACCGAGAGCAGGAAGATTGTTTCGATCATCACCACCACAGCAATCGGCCGCGCCAGGTGCGGCAGGGTCAAGTGCCAGAAAATCGCGATCGGGCCGGCACCGTCCAGGCGTGCAGCTTCTTTCTGTTCCTGATCCAGCGATTGCATCGCGGTCATCAGAATCAGGATCGCGAAGGGCAGCCATTGCCACGAAACAATGATGATGATCGACAGCAGCGGGTAGTGCGCCAGCCAGTCCACCGGTTGCGCACCGAACAGCTTCCAGATGTAGGCGAGGATCCCCGAGACCGGGTGGAAAATCAGGTTTTTCCAGATCAACGCGCCGACGGTGGGCATGATGAAAAACGGCGAGATCAGCATGACCCGCACCAGGCCGCGCCCAAGGAATTCGCTGGCCTCCAGCAACGCGCTGATCAACACACCGAAGACCACGCTGATCAGCAACACGCTGCCAACCAGCAGCAATGTATTGGTCGCGCCGGGCATGAAACCCGAATCAGTGAGGAAATAGGTGAAGTTCTCCAGCCCGACGAATTCGTTTTCGCCGGGATAGAGCAAGTTGTAGCGGATCATCGAAAAGTACAGGGTCATGCCCAGCGGCACGATCATCCACAGCAGCAACAGCGCCACCGAAGGACTGACCAGAAACCAGCCGGGATTGCGCACCCGCAGCTTGCGCTGCGGTGGCGACAGGTCGATGTGGGCTTTGGCAGTTGAAGTATTCATGGCATTCACAACCGAGTCATACAGACCTATGGAGATCCCCATGTGGGAGCGAGCCTGCTCGCGAAAGTGCTGGGTCAGTGTCATGTGTGTTGGCTGACACGACGCCTTCGCGAGCAGGCTCGCTCCCACAAGAGGCAGGAGCAAGGCATTCAGCGCTTACTTGGGATAACCCGCGCGCTTCATCTCGCGTTCCGTGGTCTGCTGCGCCGCCGCCAGCGCCTGATCCACCGTGGTCTGGCCGATCAGCGCTGCCGAGAACAGCTTGCCGACCTGGGTGCCGACTGCCTGGAATTCAGGAATGGTCACTAGTTGAATACCAATGTACGGCACCGGTTTCAGCGTCGGTTTGCTCGGGTCAGCGGCTTTCAGCGATTCCAGCGTCACTTTGGCAAACGGCGCGGCGCTCATGTAAGCATCGCTGTAGGTCGAAGCGCGGGTGCCCGGCGGCACGTTAGCGATGCCATCGGTCTTGGCAACCAGTTCGCCGTACTCTTTGGACGTGGCCCAGGCGCTGAAGGTTTTTGCTGCGTCCTTGGCCTTGGAGCTGGTCGGAATCGCCAGCGCCCACGAATACAGCCACGCCGAGCCTTTATCCGTGACTTGATGCGGAGCGAAAGTGAAACCGACGTGATCGGCGACCTTGCTCTGGGTCTTGTCGGTGACAAACGAGCCGGCGACGCTGGCGTCGACCCAGATCGCACATTTGCCGCTGTTGAACAGGGCGAGATTTTCGTTGAAACCGTTGCTCGATGCGCCTGGCGGGCCGGATTTCTTCATGGTGTTGACGTAGAAATTCAGCGCGTTTTTCCACTCCGGGCCGCTGAATTCCGGTTTCCACTGCTCATCGAACCAGCGCGCGCCATAAGCATTGGCGACCGTGGTGACCAGCGCCATGTTCTCGCCCCAACCAGCCTTGCCGCGCAAGCAGATACCGTACTGCTCTTTGTCTTTGTGGGTGAGCTTTTCGGCAAACCCGGCGATCTCTTCCCAGGTCGGACGCTCCGGCATGGTCAGCCCGGCTTCCTTGAACAGGTCGGTGCGGTAATAGGTGATCGAACTCTCCGCGTAAAACGGCAGCGCATACAGCGAACCCTTCACCGACAGGCCTTCGCGCACCGACGGAAAGACATCGTCGAGTGCGTAACTGGCCGGCAGGTCCTTCATCGGCTCCAGCCAACCCTTGCCGCCCCAGAGTGCGGCTTCGTACATGCCGATGGTCAACACGTCGAACTGGCCGCCCTGAGTGGCGATGTCGGTGGTCAGGCGCTGACGCAGGACGTTTTCTTCCAGCACCACCCAATTGAGCTTGATGTCCGGATGCTCGCTCTCGAAGGTTTTCGAGAGTTTCTGCATGCGGATCATGTCGCTGTTGTTGACGGTGGCGATGGTCAGGGTCTGGGCGCCAAGGCTGACGCTGCTGAGGGTCATGCAGGTGAGAGCGAGCAGAGCTTTTGCAGTGGGTTGCATCGTGCACTCCTTTTCTGACACCCGACGGGGCAGAAGGACAGTTATTGTTTTTGTGTCTTCCGAATGCAGGAAGAATCTGCGCTGATTACAGCCTTCCACGGCGGAGCTGACAAATCATCCCTAGCACTTTTGTCGATACTTTTTTGCACTGGGGTTTGGGCGGGGGAACGCAGGGAAGGGGTTTTGCGCGAGGGGGCGTTAGCGAATGCGTACAGATTTCGCCAGCCGGGGCACGGTTTTTTGTGGGAGCGAGCCTGCTCGCGAAGATGGTGTGTCAGCCACAGGATTTTTCACAGACAGACCGCTTTCGCGAGCAGGCTCGCTCCCACAGGTGGCGTGTCGTCAGAGATGGTTCTGTTCAGTCAGCCGCTGCACCGCCAGCCGTCGATAGTGCGACGGCGTCATGCCCTTGAGTTGCTGGAAGCGTCGATTGAAGTTGGAAATATTGTTGAAGCCCGACTCGAAGCACACCTCGGTCACCGGTTTGTCACCATCGGCCAGCAGCTCACAGGATTTGCTGATGCGCAGGCGATTGACGAATTCGATGAAGTTGCGCCCGGTGGCCTGCTTGAATACCCGGCTGAAATAGGTCGGCGTCATACCCAGGTGTTCGGCCACTTCTTCCAGTGAGATGTCCCGCGCGTAGTGGCTGAAGATGTAGTCGACCGCGCGGTTGGTGCGGTCGATGTTGTGTTCGTCGGCCAGTTGCGGCGTGGTGGCGCCGGACAACAACTGGAAGTCATCACTGGCCGCGAGCAATTCCATCAGGATGAAAAAATGCCCGAGGCGAGTGATGCCGGTGCTGTCGGCGATCCGCTGCATCAGTGTCATGGCCTGACGGATCGTGCGCTTGCAACGAAATTCGATGCCGTACTGCGCACGCTCAAGCAGTGGCGCCAGGGATTTCAGCTCAGCGAACACCTGGTGCCCGCTCTCGAACAATTCGTCGGTGAAGTTGACCAGCATGTCGCGCTTCTCCACCACTTCATCCTCGGCGACCTGGCTGATCCAGTTGTGCGGCAGGTTGGGACCGGTCAAAAACAAAGTCTCTGGATAGAAGTTGCCGATGTAATCGCCGATGAACACCTTGCCGGAGCTGGCCACGATCAGGTGCAGCTCGTACTCCTTGTGGAAATGCCAGCGCACCAGCGGGCAGGGGAAGCCGTGCTGGCGGTAGATGATGGACAAACCGTTATGGTCGTCCATCAACTCGTAGGAAGGGTCGGTCACGCGAGCGGTTCGGGTCATGACAGGGCACTTTTTTATTATCGCTGCGCGATCATGCCTCGTTTTTTGCCATTTGTGCCACTTACGACCGGCCGTCCGTGGTGACCGCTCAGCTGAGCTTGTCGCGTGCCTTTTGCAGGTTGGCCATTTGGCAGAAACGCACGATGTTGGAATTTTTGATGAAGTCGAAATTGATAATGTTGCACTTGCGCGCCCAATCGGATTTTTCCGGGTCGAACCACTCGTCCAGACTGTCGAGGATCCGCTGTGGGCCGCCGAGTGTGTAACTGGTTGCCGACAGCGACCATGGGCGAAGCGTACTGACAGGTGTGCTCAGTACGTTGTCTATGTAGCCATAAAGATCCGAGGTGCTGACCTGTGATTTGCCGATCCACTTGTGATTGATTGGTCTGTAGAAACGAAAGTCTTCGCTTTCCCAGGTCATCGGCGCGGCCACCATAATGCGTTGCAATGGATTGATGGCTTTGAGTTGGCCAATTGTCAGATGCAGATTGTCGGTGGGAATGATCCGTTCCCCAAGGTGCTCCAGCAAAGCTGTTTTGAATTCCTCATGGTTGAATGGATCTGTAGCGCTGGAAAGTTCATGAAAGTCCAGAATGATAAACTCATTCGGGCTTCTTTCATAAAACCCCTTAAGGTCCCTGATCAGGTCTTCAAGCGTTCGCGAAGAGTTGAATTCATTGTGGTGAAAACGGAATCTCGCCAGTTGTTTCGCCTTGCTGTTGTAAACAAGGCGTACATCAAGTGCGCGAGCGCCGCGATTCAACTGCGAATAAAAGGAAACGTCCTGGCAGGCAAGCCAGTTTTTCCCGGGAATAAGGGCGTAAGACGCTTCCCAGTCACAACCGGCGTTATGCGCGCCGGGCAGGGTCATTTCAAATAACGAAAGATTATCGATTTGTGGTGAATAAGCCATCCATTGATGGGTTGGTATATCGTCGAAGTTTTCCATGTTGCACATCCTGCGAAGTGGTTAGTAAGTTGCGCGCAGGATGTTTATAAGCATGTTCGTGTTATTGCGAAAGTTGGCTTTTAATGCAAGTCATGTAATTGATGTAATCAGCGCTCTGTTGGGCTCGATTGGTTTTTGGCTTCGATCCATTGAGCCATGTATTGAGTGCTTTTGAGTGTGTGATGTCGCAACATGGCGCCGGTGAAGTTGTCGTTTCTAAGTTGTGCCAAGTGTTGTCGGCAATCATCTATCCGGTTGATCAGACGCGGGCCATGTACGCTGCGCTGATAACGCTGCTGCAAAAGTGCCGAAGCCTGAATCTGCGCCTGCTGCCAGCGCGCCGGATTTTCGTACAGTTGCACCGCCTGTTCGGCAAAGGTGTTTGCGTCGAGGGCGACGGCTCCCGGCCACGGAGCTTCGCCGTGCATGGCTTCGGCGCCGATCGGTGTGGTCACACTCGGCGTGCCACAGAGCATGGCATCGAGCAGTTTGCCCTTGATTCCCGCGCCGAAGCGCAATGGCGCAAGGCAGACTCGTGCTGCCGACATCACTTCAAGTGCATCTTCGGCCCAGTCCATGATGTGAAAGCCTTGGGCCGGATTGTGCAGTGCGGTGGCTTTGGGCGGTGTATAGGCGCCATAGATATGCAGTTGCGCGCGAGGCA
The DNA here is from genome assembly GCF_057291535.1 of Pseudomonas sp. 1L-E-NC-VB-C3. NCBI lineage: Bacteria > Pseudomonadati > Pseudomonadota > Gammaproteobacteria > Pseudomonadales > Pseudomonadaceae > Pseudomonas > Pseudomonas sp. 1L-E-NC-VB-C3. The sequence goes on from NZ_JBXAWD010000002.1 coordinate 214,920, forward strand.
AGCGCGCGCGGATCAGCGGCCAGAGGGCGGTCTTCATCCAGAGCACGGCATCCCAGTTCGGCGCGTGACGGAAGTTGCCAATGCTGAGGAAATGCTCCCGCTCTTCGAAACCTGGCGGGGCGGTGTCCGGAAGATCAATCATCAACGGACACCAATGCAGGATTTGCCGAGGCAGGCCAAATTCCTCCACCAGCAGGTCGATCTCGACTTCGGAAATCATCAGGTTCAAGTCGCACCGATACAGCGCAGCGATTTCCCGTTTGGCCAGATCGGTGCCGGCCATCAGCTGGAATTCTTCGTGCAATGCCGGTGCAAACAGCCCGGTGAAATCAGTCTGCTCGTCGTTGCTTTTCAGCCGGTCCTTCAGGCGCTGATGACGCGCATGCCGCAGGCTTTGCAGGTCGGAAGTTTCCAGGAGGCGCAGGGCGCCCGGGCAGTGTTTCTCCACCCGCCAGCCAAACTGTTCTTCCATCATGAACTGATCGAACAGCACGATATCCGGCGCCAACTCGCTGATGAACACGTCGAAACTGCTGTTGTTGAGCTCGATCGATACTTCGCGAATGCCCAGCGCCGTCAGATCAGCTTTGTGTTCACCCGGGCCGGCCGGGCTGCTGAACGTGATGTCCCATCCCTGATCGAGAAATGTCTCGAGGATCTGCATGACATGCCCGCTGGCCGCCGATGAGCGCGGTTCTGGCCAGACGTAGCCGATGACCAGAACTTTGGTGGTACGCGAATGGCTCACGACTGATCCTCTGACCCATGGAAGAAAAAAGGGCGCAATTAAACCACAGCGAAGTGATTGAAATGCACCCTGTCCACCGACCAGCCGTTTCAGCGTTTAAATGACCGGTTTGGCGAGGTTGAGCAGCAGCGGCCCTTGTAGAAACTTGCCTGCAGCGGTGTTGCGCACGGCATCGTCGATGGTCTTCACATTGAAGCTCAATATGGCCGGACGCGTTTGTGCTTGATCGAGCAGCGATACCGCAAGCATGTATGACTCAGCGTTGGCCAGCGCCGGATGGTCCTGGACCAGTTTCGGCAGACTGGTTTTTACCTGGTTGAACTCGACGAATCCCGGTCGGTGCGCCAGAGCGTGATGTGGATTGATCAGGTTGTCCGGATGCGCCTTGCGCGCGTCCCGAGCCAGCTCCAGCAGTCCGACCGCATCGAACTCCGCCTGATGCAACTCCGGGTAGACCTTGCCGTAGTACAGGTCGAGGGTGTCCGGGCCACCGTGGGACATTTCGTGAATCAGCACGTCGGCGACGCTGCCGTCGTCGTAGCGCGACAACTTGTAAAACTCATCGAGATTGTCCGGGTAGATCGACAGAAACCGGCCTGCGGACTCATCGATTTTTTCGCCGGTGCGCAGCGCTGTCTGCCAACGCTTATAGGCCGGTGGCGAAAGCGAGGCGATCACGCCGGGTTGATGCGGGCGGAACGTCACATTGCTGAAACTGATCGACTCGAGATCCTTGCGCATCGCGCTGAGATGTTTCGACACGTGCTGTGCCACTTCATCGGAATCGTTACCGAACACATGCTTGAGCACCGCGCGAATGTCGTCGTTGGAAGACGGTTGCGACAGCGCGTTGATGGAGTTGTCCAGCTTGGTCCGGGCGCGGGGAATGGCTTTTTTCAGATAACCGCGGGTGTAACTGAATGGCTTGAAGCGGCCGAACAGGCGCTTCAACGGGGCGAAGTTACCCAGGTCGAGCAGTTTCAGGCGCGGGCCCCAGGCACCGCCGGTGCGGATGCTCAGCGCGTGCCAGTCCTGGTTGCGTTCCAGCACTGCGATGTCGATCGCCTCGCCAAGCGCGTCGGCGCCTCGCCAGGTCGCCTGACGCACATCGCCGGTGTGGGAGAGCCTGAGCCAGTCCCGACTCTCGACGCCATGGATCAACCTTTTCAATTGCACGCTGGCGGTGTGCGCGGTGTCGAGCGCGGTTTCACCGGCAAAGACCACGCCGCGTTTGACCAGACGAAAACCTTTGCGGGCGAGGGTGGGCAATCCGTCGAGCGGGTTGATCAGCGACACGGCCGCTCGGGCCACGGCTTTGGCGACTTTCAGCAGTTTTAGGGTGGTCGACCCTGTCTTGGCGATGATGCTCGCTGCCGACGCGCCAAGACCGACCAGCAGGCCGATGACCGACAGGCCATCCAGAATGCAGCCACCAATGCCTTCGGCGACACGGTCGGTGCGTCCGGAACGAATGTCTTCAATGCACTGTTTGAACGGCACGATGACATTGATTGCCAGGTTCTCGACGATCTCCCTGGTGTCGCGCCATTCTTCCAGGCCGTTGCGCACATCCAGTGCGGCATACAACTCTTCGCGGCGGGCGACAGGATGATTGTCCAGTACGCATTGGGCGATCTCATCCAGTTGCGCAGAAAAGAACAGCGGAACCGCGCGCACATCAGTCTCTTGCAGTTGCAACTGCCAGAGCTTCTCCACCACTACTTTTGAAGTCATGCCCTGGCGTGGTTCGCTGCCTTCGCGGTAGGCGGCGTAATCGAGGGGCCACTCGCTGGCTTTGTTCTTGTCCTGAAAATCGTACTTGCTGCCAGTGTATGAAAGGGTCGGCCGTTGATGAATGAGACCGGTGTCTTGCAGCTTGAGCGCCAGATCCGGACGCTCGTAGCAAACGCCGCGCAGCGTGAACAGTTCGTAAGCGCGCAGCCGATCACCGTTGTCGCAGCAAAGAATAATCCCGTAACGCCCATTGGCCTCATCTCGCTGGATTTGCGTTTCTTGCTGCGTATTCAGTGGATTGACTTCCTTCCTGACGGTGTAGAAGGTCATTTGGCCGCTGGTCAAGGCCTGACGATCATGCTCTGGCATCTGCGTGATCGCCATTTTGATCAGGGACGATAGACCCTCGCGCACGTTCCGGTAGTAACGATCAAACGCCTGGTCAAACAGTTGCGACGGCGATTGCAGTTCGGCCAGGCGGGTGAAGGCATCGGCCGGGGGGTGGAAGTTGTCGCGGGTCTTGAATTTGTCCGAAAGTTGCCCGTCTTCAACCAGATCGCCGGAAAGATACAGATCGAGAATCGACAGGCGTAGGCGCAACAGGCCGTTGATCGCGTATTGGTTGTTGTCAGTGGCGCTGGCGAGGAAATTCCAGAACTCGGTGAGAATTCCCGCCGGATGCGCAGCCTTCAACCCTTCGAGCCAGCTACGTTCGCCGAAACTGTCCAGGTACTTTATTTCGAAGGCCGGCTGTTCGAGATAGGCGCCGGCGGGCATCACTTGCTCCAGCGCACGCAGAGCGATTTTGCGCCGGTCCGGTGGCGCGGTGGACAAGCCTGTTTCAGACTGGGCCAGAGCCTCCATGTAACGCGAGAAATACGCGCTGGCCTTGATCACCGTGGTCTTGTCGTAGTCTTTGTCGCTGCGGTAAGGGATGACTCCGTTGAGTACCGCCCAGTCCACCACCGCCGGGATCGCCGCCGCTTCGTACAACTTGTCGAGCTCACCGGAAACCGGGGTCAGCTCGGAAAACGCCTTGAGTTGTGCAAACGTCATTGCACGCGAGCTGCCAGGTGCGGCGTGCTCGACCACGGCAGCGCTCTGGCGCGCAGTTACCCAGCCTGGCTTGTCCAGCGTGAGCCCGGGCGGGATCTGGTCGATCAGCAACTCCGGTGCTGCACCCGCGATCAATAGATGCGCTGCCAGTGGCGCGTTGTGCGCTTCGCTCAGGCCCAGATCAACCAGATGCTGTTCGAACAGGACGCGTACTTCGGCAGCGCTGAGTGTGGAATTCGCCGGTTGATAGAAGTCATAGCCGGCGACAAGAGGCTGATCGGAGCGCAATTGCATGTCGATGATCAGCGCAGCGATGACTAACTCATTGACCTGGCGTTCGCGCACGTCCGCGTTATTGGCTTCCAGATGCCAGCCAAGGCGTGCATGCAGGGTTTCTCCCAGGGCGCGAGCGGTTTTTCGCCTCAGGAAGTTGTGCAGGAACTTGTCCGCGTTGTCGCGTATGTCCTGTGCCGGAATCAGGTTGAAGTTGGCGAACGCCAGTACCTGCAACAGGCTTGTCGCACCTTGGGTCAGCTCATGCACTGTCTGGGTTATGACTTTGCGGTCCGCTATCGATAGATGAAACGGTGACGACTCATCGGCGTGGAGCAATTCGTGGTAGTCGCCCAAGGCGGGTGGCTCGGGCAGTTCGAAGGCCAGCCATTCAATCAGTGCCCGGGTTTCGGCAATGTTCGTCGGCACGTCATAACCGTTGAACTTCAACCATTGCACTATGCCAATCACTTGGCCGGAATAAACGACGCCGCCGATGTTCTTCGCCAAATCGGCGAGCATATCGAGTTCTTCGGAAAACACCGAAACTTCAGCATTATCCAGTGCAATACTGAAACGATGAGATTCGAACTCTGAATCATAAACAACGAGAACCCCGGCGTTGGCATCCACTGCTAGTTGAATATCAGCTGAAAAAGAATGGTTGCGTAACAGCTGCGCAAACTCCGGGGTTGCAATTAAATTTTTCAAGGCATTGCGTGCTGGTTCACAGCGTTCGTCAAAACTGCTGCCGATGACCCGGGGGATGAAGCGATCTTGCACATTGAATACAGTGGCGACCGGCAGCGAGGCGCTTGCCGAGTAACTGTCGGCCGAGACTTCAAACTCAGTTGCCTTAAGGGCTTCAACAAGTAACTGAACAATAAGCGCGCGTTCCTGTTTGTCGGAAGCGGAGCAATCGACGGCGGCAGGCACGTCAGAAGAAATGAACTGCATGGGCTCTATCCTGAATGAGTATCGAAAGTTCCCTGGCTGTATTTCGTTATTTATTAACGCGGCCAAAGATGATTCAGGATAGAGCTGGCAGGTTAAGCAATGGCAGTGTTAGTTAGTTGCTGATTATTTTCGGATGTGACAAGTTGCATCTGCGACGGGCATTTATCAGGTTTATTTCAGAATGCCTTTAACTTTGTCGCGCAATTGATCGATGGAGAAGGGCTTGCCGATGACATGCATGCCATCGGGTACTTCGAGACTCTCGGCATAGCCGCTGGCGAACAGGATGGGCAGAGCAGGGCGCAGCTGGCGGGCCTTTTGAGAGAGTTCGCGGCCATTCATGCCAGGCAGGCCGTAGTCGGTCATCATCAAATCGATGGCTTTGCCAGGATCCGCAAGGATTTCGAGTGCCGCGTTGCCGTCATCAGCCTCCAATACCGTGTATTCCAGCTCCTCCAGCACATCGACGATAAGCATGCGCACGATGGAGTCGTCTTCTACGACCAGGATAGTGGATGGAGTGGCAGACATGGCAGGACTCTCAGAAAAATGAAATCGGGGGATACCGGGCAAGCGAATTTGCCGGACTCTTGCATGAGTAAGTGGCGCATAGCCACAAGTTCCCGAGCTGATACAAAAAAGAACAGGTCAGTGTGGTGCGGCAAGGATAACCGTTGGCGTCGTCCAATGCGCAGGTGTGCGTAGGAAAATGCCATCATTTGTGTGAGAAAAATGGATCCATGGCGGGGTTTTGGGGCAAACTCTCGGGTTTTCAACAGTTCGACAAGGCTGCCCCATGTCCTCTCCGTCCTCGGTTGATGAACAACGGTTCCGCAAACTTCTGAGTCGCAACGTCAGCCTGCCGCTGGGCGTCGGCGTGCTCAGTGCGGTGTTTTTCGTCTCACTGATCACCTATTTGCTGTCCGTCATCCAGTGGGTCGAGCATACCGACCGGGTGATCAATAACGCCAATGAGGCGGTGAAACTCACTGTCGATCTCGAAACCGGCATGCGCGGCTATCTGCTTAGCGGTGATGAGCACTTTCTCGACCCGTACGAAGTTGCCAAGCCGCGTATCGACGTCGCTCTCAATACGTTGCTGGAGCTGACCGCCGATAATCCGGTGCAGACCGATCGCTTGCGCCGTTTGCAAGCCTTGCAGGTGGAATGGGCCAACTACGCGCAATCGATGATCGATCTGCAGCGCAGCAGCGGTGATTATCGAGGCGCGGTCAAGGCCGGGCGGGGCAAGCGCCTGACAGATGAAATCCGCAAGCAATTCGAGGACGTCATCGAGACCGAGCAAGTGCTGCGCGCCACGCGCAACGAGGATGTGCGTCGCACCACCATCTGGAGCATCACTCTTTATCTGATCTTCATCGTCGGGATCAGCGGTTTGCTGGCCTACATCGGCCGCCGTGATCTGCTCAACCTGTCGACCAATTACAGCGCCAACCTCGCCGCGCAGCTGGCCAGCGCTGAACGCCTGGAGAAGCAGGCGTGGCTGCGCAACGGCCAGACACAATTGGCCGAGCAGGTGTTGGGGCAACTGACGCTGAACCTGCTGGGGCGCAACATTCTGCAATTCTGCGCGCAATACCTCGGCACAGCCGTCGCTGCGCTTTATGTGCGCGAAGAACATGGCGGCCTCAAGCGTGTGGCGACTTATGGCTTCTCCCGCGAGCAGGAAGAACTGAATCAAACGATTTACAGCGGCGAAGGCATCGTTGGCCAAGTCGCAGAACAAGCACGCCTGATCCGTCTCGACGCGGTCCCTGGCGACTATTTCAAAGTCAGCTCCGGCCTCGGCGCAGGCCTGCCGCACAGTGTGCTGGTGGTGCCTACCAGTGATGATGACCGCGTCAATGGCGTGATCGAACTGGGTTTCCTGCGTCCGCTGTCCGAGCGCGACATCGAGCTGCTGGAGCTGATTGCCGGCAACATCGGCACCTCGATCGAAGCGGCGCGTTACCGTCAACGCTTGCAGGAAGTGCTCGCCGAAACCCAGCAGCTCAATGAAGAGCTGCAAGTGCAGCAGGAAGAGCTGAAGACCGCCAACGAAGAGCTGGAAGAACAGTCGCGGATTCTCAAGGAATCCCAGGCGCATCTGGAAACCCAGCAAGTGGAGCTGGAGCAGACCAACGAGCAGCTCGCCGAACAGCGCGATGCGATGGACAAGAAAAACACCGAGTTGAATCAGGCGCAGATTCAACTCGAAGAGCGTGCCGAAGAGCTGCAACGCTCGAGCAAGTACAAGTCCGAATTCCTCGCCAACATGTCCCACGAACTGCGCACGCCGCTCAACAGTTCGCTGATTCTGGCCAAGCTGCTGGCGGAAAACCCGCAGCAGAATCTGTCGGCGGAACAGGTCAAGTTTGCCGAATCGATCTATTCGGCCGGCAACGATCTGCTCAACCTGATCAACGACATCCTCGACATTTCCAAGGTCGAGGCCGGCAAGCTTGAAGTGATTGCCGAAAACACCCGCGTCGATCGTCTGGTCGATGGCTTGCGCTCGATGTTCGAACCGCTTGCTGCCGACAAGCACCTTGCTTTCACTGTCGAGGTCCAGCCGGACGCTCCCGGCTTACTGTTCACCGACCGGCAGCGGCTGGAGCAGGTGATCAAGAACCTGCTGTCCAACGCAATCAAGTTCACCGAGCACGGCGCCGTCAGCCTGAGTATCACCGCGCAGCCGAATGATCACATCGCTTTCAGCGTCAAGGATTCCGGGATCGGTATCGCTGCCGATCAGCAAGAAAGTATTTTCGAAGCGTTCCGTCAGGCGGATGGCACCACCAACCGCAAGTACGGCGGTACCGGCCTGGGCCTTTCAATCTCGCGGGATCTGGCAACGTTGCTGGGCGGCTCGATCAGCGTCGACAGCGTACCGGGGCAGGGCAGCACGTTCACGCTGCTGTTGCCGCGTCAGTATCACGAATTCGGTGATACGCCGGCCGCGCCGCTGACCTTTCATGCAGCGCCTGCTGTGGCTACACCAACGGCCGTTGCGGCACCGGTGGCGTCAGCGATTCCGGCTGTCATCCCGCGCTTCGCCGACGATCGCGACAAGGCGCCGTTCGCCACCCGCTGCATTCTGGTGGTGGAGGACGAGCCGAACTTCGCCCGTATCCTCTATGACCTGGCCCATGAGTTGGGTTACATGTGTCTGGTCGCCCACGGCGCCGACGAGGGTTACGACCTGGCCCGCGAATTCGTGCCGGATGCGATCCTGCTCGACATGCGCCTGCCGGATCACTCTGGTCTGACTGTGCTGCAACGTCTGAAAGAACGCGCCGAAACCCGGCACATTCCGGTGCACGTGATTTCCGTGGAAGACCGCGTCGAGGCTGCCATGCACATGGGCGCCATCGGCTACGCCGTGAAGCCGACCACCCGCGAAGAGCTCAAGGACGTCTTCGCTCGTCTGGAAGCCAAGCTGACGCAGAAGGTCAAGCGCGTGCTGCTGGTCGAAGACGACGATCTGCAACGCGAAAGCATCGCGCGGCTGATTGGCGATGAAGACATTGAAATCACTGCCGTCGGCCTGGCCCAGGATGCACTGGAATTGCTGCGCACGACCATCTACGACTGCATGGTCATCGACCTCAAGCTGCCGGACATGCTCGGCAACGATCTGCTCAAGCGCATGTCCACCGAGGACATCTGCTCGTTCCCGCCGGTCATTGTCTACACCGGCCGCAACCTGACTCGCGATGAAGAGGCCGAGCTGCGCAAGTATTCACGCTCGATCATCATCAAGGGCGCGCGCTCCCCGGAGCGGTTGCTCGACGAGGTCACACTCTTTCTGCACAAAGTCGAATCGCAGCTGTCCCATGAACGGCAGAAGATGCTCAAGACCGCGCGCAGCCGCGACAAGGTCTTTGAAGGTCGCAAAGTGCTGCTGGTGGACGACGATGTGCGCAACATCTTCGCCCTGACCAGTGCACTGGAACACAAAGGCGCAGTCGTGGTGATCGGCCGTAATGGCCGCGAAGCGATTGAGAAACTTCATGAAGTCGAGGACATCGATCTGGTGCTGATGGACGTGATGATGCCGGAAATGGATGGCTTCGAAGCCACCATGGAAATCCGCAAGGATCCGCGCTGGCGCAAGTTGCCAATCATCGCGGTAACGGCCAAGGCCATGAAGGACGATCAGGAGCGCTGCCTGCAAGCGGGCGCCAACGATTACCTGGCCAAGCCCATCGACCTTGATCGTCTGTTCTCGCTGATACGTGTGTGGTTACCGAAAATGGAACGCATCTAGTGGAACGCAGCAGTTCAGCCGAGCGCAACAGCGAAATCGAATTACGCTTGTTGATCGAGGCGATTTACCTGAAGTACAGCTATGACTTTCGCGACTACTCCGGCGCTTCGATCAAGCGCCGGGTGCAGCACGCGCTGAGTCAGTTCGAGTGCGCGACCATCTCGGCCCTGCAAGAGAAAGTCCTGCACGACCCGACGGCGTTCATGCAGCTGCTGCAACTGCTGACGATCCCGGTCAGCGAGATGTTCCGCGATCCGTCGCACTTCCTGGCGATCCGCAACGAAGTGGTGCCGCTGCTGCGCACCTATCCGTCGCTGAAAATCTGGATTGCCGGCTGCAGCACGGGCGAGGAGGTCTATTCGATGGCGATTCTGCTGCGCGAAGAAGGCCTGCTCGACCGCACGATCATCTATGCCACCGACATCAACCCGCGCTCGCTGGAGAAGGCCAAGCAAGGGATTTTCTCCATGGAAAACGTCCGCGCCTACACCGCCAATTACCAGCAGGCCGGCGGCCAGCGTTCGTTTGCCGATTACTACACCGCAGCCTATGGCTACGCGATTTTCGACAAGAGCCTGTGCGAGAACGTGACGTTCGCCGACCACAGCCTGGCCACCGATAGCGTGTTCTCCGAAACCCAGTTGATTTCCTGCCGCAATGTGCTGATCTACTTCAACAAGAAGCTGCAGGACCGGGCATTCGGGCTGTTCCATGAATCACTGTCGCATCGCGGCTTTCTGGTGTTGGGCAGCAAGGAAACCCTGGATTTTTCCAACTATTCGAATCAGTTCGAGGCGTTGGTCAAACAAGAACGGATCTACCGCAAATCATGAACGACACCCCGAGCCTGCCTCGCATCGAGGCTGTCGTGATCGGCGCCTCCGCAGGCGGTGTCGAGGCGTTGCTGACCCTGCTCGGGCCATTGCGCAAAGGCTATGTGCTGCCGATCATCATCGTTCTGCATCTGCCGGAAGAACGCCGCAGTCATCTGGCCGAAGTGTTCTCCCGGCGCCTGGCGATGCCGGTCAGAGAAGCCGAAGACAAGCAGGACATTGAAGCCGGCACGGTGTATTTCGCCACGCCCGGTTATCACTTGTCGGTCGAAGCGGATCGCAGCTTGTCACTGAGCCTGGAGGACCGCGTACATCATTCGCGGCCGTCTATTGATTACCTGTTTGAATCCGCCGCTGACGTTTACGGCGAGACACTCGCCGCTGTCCTGCTGACCGGCGCCAATCACGATGGCGCGCGCGGGCTCGCTTACGTCAAGCGTGGCGCCGGCCTGACCATTGTTCAAGACCCCGAGGATGCACAAGTCGCCACCATGCCCCAGGCTGCACTGAACGTTCTGCAGCCGGATCATGTCCTACCCATTCACGGCATCGGCCGTCTGCTAGTCGAGCTGGAACGAATCGCATGCTGAGTAATATCCAAGCCAAACTGTTGATCGTTGACGATCTGCCAGAAAACCTGCTGGCGCTGGAAGCGCTGATCAAGCGCGAGGATCGCACGGTCTACAAGGCTCTGTCGGCGGACGAAGCACTGTCGCTGTTGCTGCAGCACGAATTCGCCATGGCCATTCTCGACGTGCAGATGCCCGGCATGAACGGCTTCGAACTCGCCGAGCTGATGCGCGGTACAGAGAAGACCAAGAACATCCCGATCATCTTTGTCAGCGCTGCCGGCCGAGAACTCAACTACGCGTTCAAAGGCTATGAAAGCGGTGCGGTGGACTTCCTGCACAAGCCGCTGGATATCCATGCGGTGAAGAGCAAGGTCAACGTTTTCGTCGATCTGTATCGCCAGAGCAAAGCGATGAAGCAGCAGGTCGAGGCGTTGGAGCAGGCCCGGCGTGAGCAGGAAGCGCTGCTGCAACAGCTGCAAAGCACCCAGCTGGAGCTGGAGCAAGCGGTGCGCATGCGTGATGACTTCATGTCCATCGTCGCCCACGAGGTGCGTACGCCGCTCAATGGCCTGATTCTCGAAACCCAGTTGCGTAAAATGCATCTGGCGCGAGACAACGCCGCAGCGTTCACTCTCGACAAGATGCAGGCGATGGTCGACCGCGATGAGCGGCAGATCAAAAGCCTGATTCGCCTGATCGAAGACATGCTCGATGTCTCGCGAATCCGCACCGGCAAACTGTCGATCCGACCGAGTCGTTTCGATCTGGTGCAACTGGTCAGCAATCTCCTGCAGAATTTTGCCTCGCAAATGGAAGCGGCAGAAACCAGCGTTTCCTTCGAGGCATCGGCGCCGGTAGAAGGTTGCTGGGACGAGTTCCGCATCGAGCAAGTGGTGTCCAATCTGCTGACCAATGCCTTGCGTTACGGTGGTCGCAGCCCGATTCAGGTGCGCGTCTATCGCGAAGATGACGAGGCCCGGGTCGAGGTACAAGACCACGGCATCGGCATCAGCGCCGAGAACCAGAAGCGTATTTTTCAGCAGTTCGAACGGGTGTCCGCCAAGACGGTGGTGGCCGGGCTCGGGCTTGGTCTGTTCATTTCCGAGCAGATCGTCGCCGCCCATGGCGGCTCCATCGTCGTCGAGAGTGAAATCAACGAGGGCGCCCTGTTTCGCGTTTGTCTGCCAATCCAGGAAAACGGCATATCCGACGCAACCTCTGAGTGACCACACGGTCGTATCAGCAGCTATTGACCGAACAAAGGCTTCCCATGAGCGTAGATGCGCAAGATGTAGTACTCGTCGTCGAAGACGAACCGGTTATCTTGATGGTCCTGACGGATTACCTGTCGGGGCAGGGCTATCGCGTGTTGCAAGCGGAAAATGGCGAGCAGGCTTTCGAGATCCTCGCCAGCAAACCTCATCTCGACATACTGATTACCGATTTCCGCCTGCCGGGCGGGATCTCCGGCGTGCAGATTGCCGATCCGGCGGTGAAATTGCGACCGGACCTCAAAGTGATTTTCATCAGCGGCTATCCGCAGGAAATCCGTGAGACCGGCAGCCCGATTACCAACAGCGCACCGATTCTGGAAAAACCGTTTGATCTGGATGTGTTGCAGGAAAAGATTCAGGAATTGCTGGCCTGATATGTAGGAGCTGCCGTCGGCAGCTCCTATCGATTCAGCTATTGATCATCTCCCGCACCTTGGCGGTGAGCAGATCAAAGGTGAATGGCTTGGTGATCATCTGCATTCCCGAGTCGAGGAAGCCACCGCGCACCGCCGCGTGCTCGGCATAACCGGTGATGAACAACACTTTCAGACCTGGGCGATATTGCCGACCAACCTCCGCCAGTTGACGACCGTTCATCCCCGGCAGACCAACGTCACTGATGAGCAAATCAATACGTTGCGTCGAATTTAGAATCGGCATGGCGCCGTCGGCATCACCGGCCTCGACGAACGCATAACCCAACTCACTGAGCACGGCGCTGACCAATACGCGCACCGCAGGGTCGTCTTCAACGATGAGTACGGTTTCGCCATCCATCGCATACGGAGCCTGCTGCGAATCCGAGACGGGAATTTCTACTTCCTCACCCCGGAAACGCGGCAGATAGAGTTTTACCGTGGTGCCTTCATCGATTTCACTGTCGATCGACACATGCCCGCGCGACTGCTTGCTGAAGCCATAGATCATCGACAGCCCGAGGCCGGTGCCCTGGCCGATCGGCTTGGTGGTAAAAAACGGATCGAACGCACGGCTGACCACACTCTGCGGCATGCCGCTACCGTTGTCAGTGACGCTGAGCATCACGTAATCGCCCGGCTCCAGATTGCTGTAAGCGGCGGTGAAGTCGCTATGCAGGACCTGATTGCTGGTTTCCACCACCAGTTTGCCGCCCTCGGGCATCGCATCGCGGGCATTGATGACCAGGTTGAGCAGGGCGCTCTCGAGTTGATTGGGATCGGCCTCGGCAACCCAGAGGTTGTCGTCCAGGCGCATTTCCAGATGAATGCTTTCATTGAGGCTGCGTTGCAGCAGCTCGCCCATCGACAGCACCAGCGTGTTCATCTGCACGGCTTTCGGGTCGAGGGATTGCCGGCGCGAGAACGCCAACAAGCGGTGAGTCAGGCCGGCGGCGCGGTTGGCGGAGGTCACGCCTAGATCGATCAGGCTGTCGAGGTCTTCCGTGCGGCCTCGGGCCAGACGTCGACGCAGCAATTCAAGACTGCCGATGATGCCAGTGAGCATGTTGTTGAAGTCGTGAGCGATGCCGCCAGTGAGTTGGCCGACCGCTTCCATTTTCTGCGATTGGCGCAGGGCTTCTTCGTTGTGGCGAAGTTGTGCGGTGCGTTCTTCGACTTGCTGCTCGAGGGTTTCCAGGGTCGATTGCAGGCGTCGTTCGCTTTCACTCAGGTCGATCAGCCGATCGCGCGCTTCATATTGTCGTCGTCGCCCACGCAGGGCGGCGGAGACCAGGCTGACCAGCGTCGCGGGATGGAAGGGGCGCTCGAGAAACGTCACGTTGCCGAGCAGGGTACTGAGGCGCGACGGAGGGCCTTGTTCATCGCCGCCATGATGAGTCAGCAGGACAATTGGCATGTCCGACCACGCGGGCTGCTGGTCAAGGTAGGCGATTAGCCCTTCCAGTTCAGGTCCGCGCAGCGCTTCAGCAGCAATCAGCAGCAGTCCGGCACCGACCTCCAGCTCGGTGCATAAAGCGCCGAGATTCGGCGCCACCATGCCGCCGTAGCCGGCTTCGTTGAGGATCATCAACGCGATCTGGCTGTCGCGACCCATGGGCGCCAGCACCAGCACCCGCTCGGCCAACGGCGTGTTGACCGTCACAAGCTTTCATCCTCAAGCAATGGATTGCTCGCTCCCATGTAGGTCGGCACGCCACGCAGCACGCCCTGGAAGGATTCCAGCGGTTGGCCGATGGTCATGCCATGCGAGGAGATCCGGTATTCACGGATGGTCGACTCGTGGTTGCCGGTACGTTTCTTGATAATCGAGATCGCCCGGCGGACTTTGCCGAGGGCTTCGAAGTAGCGCAACAGAATCACCGTGTCGGCCAGGTAAGTGATATCGACCGGCGCCTGCATATCGCCCACCAGACCGTGCTGGGCGACCGTCATGAAAGTCGCCGCGCCTTTGCGGTTCAGGTACAGCAACAGCTCGTGCATGTGCAGCACCAGCGCGTTTTCTTCCGGCATCGCCGCTTGATAGCCGTTGATGCTGTCGATCACCACGGTTTTGATACCCAGCTCATCGACGCAACGCCGCACGCGATGGGACAACTCGCCGGGAGACAATTCGGCGGCGTCTACTTGTTCGATCAGCAGATTACCGGTGGCCTGCAAGGCTTTGAGGTCGATACCGAGATGACGCATGCGTTCGAACAACAGGCCCAGCTCTTCATCGAAAATGAACAGCGCGGCTTTTTCGCCTCGAGCCACCGCTGCGGCGGCGAAGATCATTGAGATCAGCGATTTACCGGTACCGGCCGGGCCGAGAATCAGCGTGCTGGAGCCGGTTTCGATGCCGCCGCCGAGCAGGGCGTCCATTTGCGGGATGCCGCTGGACAGCTGCAGACGTGGGTAGTCGCCGCGATGCTCCGCCGCTACCAAGCGTGGAAAAACATGGACGCCGTCGCCCATGATGGTGAAGTCGTGGAAACCGCCACGGTATTTCTGCCCGCGATACTTGACCACTCGAACGCGCCGACGCTCAGCGCCGTAGCTTGGCGTCAGCTCTTCAAGACGAATCACGCCGTGGGCGACACTGTGCACGGTCTTGTCGAGGGACTCGGTGGTCAGGTCGTCGAGCAGCAGGACGGTGGCGTCGTAGCGCACGAAGTAATGCTTGATCGCCAGAATCTGCCGACGATAGCGCAACGAGCTCTGCGCCAGCAGACGGATCTCCGAGAGACTGTCGAGCACTACGCGGGTCGGTTTGAAGCGTTCGACCACTTCGAAAATCTGCCTGGTCGCCTCACCCAGTTCAAGGTCCGAGGAATACAGCAGACTTTGCTGGTGCTCGGCATTGAGCAGGCTTTCCGGCGGTGTCAGCTCGAAGATCTTGATGTTTTCGTTCAGCTCCCAACCGTGGGAGAGCGCACCTTGACGCAGTTCTTTCTCGGTTTCCGAGAGAGTGATGTACAGGCAGCGTTCCCCGGCCAGCGCACCGGCGCGCAGGAAATGCAACGCCACGGTGGTTTTGCCGGTCCCGGGTTCCCCCTCGAGCAAAAACACATGGCCGCGAGACAAGCCACCGGCAAGGATGTCATCCAGGCCTACAATGCCGACGGCGGCCTTTGCACTGATCAACTCGTTTGATGTAGTCAAAAAACGCCCTCTTATGACTAGGGTAATCCGGCGGCTGGCTAGAGTGAGCCGCCTGAGTAACTTGACCTCACGGCGTGTTCACGGTTCCGCTTTTTCTTGGACGGGCGGCCAATTGAGTCCGCCCTGACTGGATTAAAGACCTTGTTGCAGGGCCGGGTCGTCCGGATTCAGCTGCTCCAGTTGCGCCAACAGGATCTGCACATTCTGCAGTTGGCCGCTTTCCTTCCAGTAGTTGATCAGCAACACCCGCGCCTTGCGGTCGGCGGGGTGGCGCTGGACGATTTCCTGCAGCTGTTTTTGCGCCGCTTCCAGTTCTTCCGCGCTGTGCAGAGTAGTGGCGAGGTCGTAGCGATAATCCTTGTTGTCCGGCTCCAGCTCGACGGCTTTGGACAGGCCGAGCAGGGCATATTCGCGCTGGCCGTGGTGCAGCAGCCACAGGCCGAGGGCATGTTGCAGATAGGCCGAATCTGGCTGCGCCTTGAGCTGGCGGGCAAGCAACTGGCGAGCGGCATCGCTCTGGCCCTGGCGGTCAAGCACATCGATCTGCATGACCAGCGCCGGCAGGTTGCCGGGTTCCAGACGCAAGGTATTGTCCAACGCCTGTTGGGCCTGTTTGTATTCGGCGTTATGGATATAAAGACGGGCCAGTTGCGCATAGTTGGCAGCGCTTTCCGGCTGGTTTTCCAAGGTCTGTTGCCAGCCGTCGATAGCCTGCTGTAGCGGTGCGAAATACAGGCCGAGCTCGTCCGGGCTCAGGCCGAGCAGGGCATTGATCGCGGCGAACCGCACGGTTTGTTCTGCGTCGTCGAGCAACGGTCCGAGCAGCAGACTGCGTTGCCCACCGGGCACCAGACCGACGATGCTTTTGATCGCGGCGACGCGCACTTGCGGCGCTTCGTGATGCAGGTCGATGTCAGCCAGTTTCAAGGCCTGCGGGCTGGGGTAGTTGGGCAGCTCGCCGTGCAGCCAGACCCGGCGTTTGACCGAGATGTCCGGGCGGCCCAATTGCTGGTACAACTGGCGCGCCGCTCCGGGTTCACCAGTGCGCGCGGCGTTCAGCGCTTCGCTGTAGCCATGTTTGATAGCATCGGGGATGGTCGGTGTGCTGCTGCGCCATGACAGCCAGACGACGCCGAGGATCAGTACGAGGCCTAGGCCGATCAGCAGGTTGCGGCGGGACTGAGTCATGCGGGGTTTCCGAAAGCTTCGAACTTGAGCAGAGCGGCAAGCTTCGTTCAGCTTGGCGCGTGAGTCAAACCGTTGCCGGCGAATCGTCCTACAACATGTGTCGACTGTGAAATCCGTCAGGCTTTTGCTCCAATGTCTACGCTTGCAGAATTCGTTTTAAAGAGTGTGCCCATGCCAGCGCTGTTCGCTTATTTCAAGGCTTTGATCCATCCCGGTCAGGCTGTTCTGCTGTTTGCCCTGCGGACCATCGCCGCCGGGCTGTTGACCCTTTATCTGGCGTTCATTTTCGATCTCGAACAACCGAAGTGGTCGATCATGGCTGTGGTGATTGTCAGTCAGCCATTGGCAGGGATGGCACTGGCGCGCAGTTTCGGCCAGGTGATCGGCACCACCGTGGGTGCCGCGGTGGCGGTGCTGATCATGGCGATTTTTCCTCAGGCGCCGCTGCCGTTCATCACGACATTGGCGTTGTGGCTGGCGCTGTGCACAGCGGGCGGCACCTTGTTGCGCTACACCAGTTCCCAGGCGTTCGTGCTCAGTGGCTACACCGCAGTGGTGGTGGCCTTGCTGGCGATCCCGGATCAGGAAGGCACGTTTTTGCTAGCGGTCACCCGCGTCACCGAAACCCTGCTGGCCGTTGCCTGCGTGTGCGTGGTGAGCCTGCTCACAGCCCGGCCTGAAGCAGTGGCCAAAGGTTATTTCGCCAAAATCGATCAGGTGATCAAACTGGCCGCCAGCCACGCCGCCGAAGTGCTTCGCACGGAAGAAAGCGAAGCCGATTTTCAGCGTCGGCAGATGCAACTGCTCGGCGAGATCAGCGCATTGGAGGGGTTGCGGCGCCATTTGTATTTCGATGCCCCACGTTTGCGCGATGCCGACAATCTGGTGTTGCTGCTCGGCAATCAACTGATGCTGCTGACGTCGCGACTGACCGCGCTACGGCATCAGCGCGAATTGCTCATCGAACGCTGGGAGGGCGATCTGCCGCTGGAGGTGCAGCAACTGCGGGCCGAGGAACTGGCGTTGCTTGAGCAACTGGCGCAACAGGGTCGTGCGCTGTCTGGCGCGGACCGGCAACGTTTCGTCACCTTGCAGCAACAGTTCGAAGCGTTGGCGTACAAGGCCGAGCAGCAGACCGAGAACATGAGTGCGGCCCTGCGTTCACTGGCCTGGGCGCTGCGTTGGGAGCAGGCGCGCCTGCTGCAGCAACTGGAGCAGATTCTCGAACTGAGCGACGCCATTCAGGAAGGGCGCCCGGCCAGTTGCGTCTATCGCGGCCAGAGCAGTCCGTTGCATCTGGATTTCACCCTGGCCTCGATGAACGCCATTCGCGCCTTTACCGCGCTGTTGGTCAGCGGATTGATCTGGATCGAAACGGCGTGGGATGGCGCGCGCGGCGGAATGATTCTGGTGGGGATTCTCTGCTCGCTGATGGCGACGTTTCCGCGTCCGCTGATGGCTGCGCAAAGCTATGCGCGAGGCTTGGGTCTGGCGCTGGTAGTGTCGGCGTTCTATCAATTCATGCTGGTGCCCGCGATCAGTGATTTCGAGCTGCTGGCCTTGCTGCTGGCGCCGCTGCTGTATGCCATTGCCGTGGGCATTTCCAGTCCGGCCACCGCCGGTATCGGCATGGGCCTGGGGCTGTCGAGTTTTCTCATGCTCGGACCGCAAAACACCGGCACTGGGCAGAATACGGCGATCCAATGGTTCGAATTCGCCGGCGCCTACGTCAGTGCAGCGATGCTGGCCCTGATCGTTTATGCGCTGATCTTCCCGTTCCGCCCGGCCTTGCGCATCCGGCGCCTGTACGGCGAAGCGCGGGAGCAGGTGTACCAACTGAGCAAAATGCCGGCCACCGATGAACAACAATTCGCCTTCGAGAGTCGGATGACCGATCGCCTGACCAGCATGCTCGGCCTGCTGCCAGCGGCAAACGATCGCGCCATGCAACGCTTGTATGAAATCAGCCTGGCTTGCGTAGCCCTGGGCGTGGCCATGCATCAGCTGAGGCAGCAGGCGCAGAACAACGCGTTACTCACCGATGCGTTCAGCCAGCGCCTGGCATCAGCGTTACGCAAGACCGGTCGCCTGGTTGCCGGACGCGCTGATGTGCAGCTCCCGGCGCTGCTGGCGACGTTGCACCAACTCGGAGATGAGCTGGACGAGCTGCACGCCGCCAGCCATGAACATTTATGGTCGGTTTTTCGCATGCGTGTGGCGCTGCTGATTGTGGTGTCGTTCCTCGAGCGCCACGGCGAACATTTGCAACCTCAAGGTCTGGAAGGAGAACCGCAACTTGCCCATTGATTTCGAAATTGGCGGGGTTTATCTGCCGCCGATTGCCCAGGCTCTGTTACTGGCGATCCCGATTTT
The DNA here is from genome assembly GCF_057291535.1 of Pseudomonas sp. 1L-E-NC-VB-C3. Lineage (NCBI taxonomy): Bacteria > Pseudomonadati > Pseudomonadota > Gammaproteobacteria > Pseudomonadales > Pseudomonadaceae > Pseudomonas > Pseudomonas sp. 1L-E-NC-VB-C3. The sequence goes on from NZ_JBXAWD010000002.1 coordinate 233,776, forward strand.
CATGTTGCTGGACTGGTGCTTGCGCCGCCTGGGCGTACTGCGCCTGGTCTGGCATGAAGCACTGTTCGAAGGCGCGCTGTATGCCTGTGTCTGCGCCACGCTGATTCTGTTGATGGGAGCCTGATGTCTTGAAAGCACTAGTTGCACGAATGATGACCGTGGCAGTGGTGATCCTGGCGATCGTCCTCGGCTGGTTTGCCTGGGAGTATTACACCCGCGCGCCGTGGACACGGGATGCTCGGGTGAGGGCGGATGTGGTAACGCTGTCGGCGGATGTTTCGGGGCGTATCGTCAAACTGGCGGTGCAGGACAACCAGCATGTCGACAAGGGCCAGTTGTTGCTGGAGATCGATCCGGCGCGCTATCAACTGGCGGTCGAGCATGCCCGACGCTCGGTGGAAGTGTCCAAGGCTTCGCTGGGGCAATCGCAAGCGGCAATCGTCGCCAGTGAAGCGTTGCTCAAGCAACGCCAGAGCGAGGAGCGCCGGCGCCGCACGCTGAAGCAGGGCTTCGCCATTTCCGGTGAGGAATGGGAGAAGGCCAGTACCGACGTGGCGGTTGCCCAGGCGGATCTGCTGCGCAATCAGGCCAACCTCGGCTTGGCCGAAGCCAATGTGCAACTGGCAATTGCCGCGCTGACCCAGGCTGAACTGGATTTGCAGCGCACCCGTGTCGAATCGCCGGTCAGCGGTTATGTCACCAACCTGCTTACCCGCCAAGGTGATTACGCACAGGCGGGCGGGGCACTGCTGGCGTTGGTCGACAGCGATTCGTTCTACGTCAGCGGCTATTTCGAAGAAACCAAGCTGCCGCGAATCGCGGAGGGTGATCGGGTACGCATTCAATTGATGAGTGGTGAGCGCTTCGGCGGCACAGTGGAAAGCATCGCCTTCGCCATCGCCGACCGCGAAAACGCGCCCGGCAGCCGATTGCTGGCAAACATCAACCCGAGTTACACCTGGGTGAAGCTCGCGCAACGGGTGCCGGTGCGCATTGGCATTGATGGTGACTTTGCCGGCAAGAATCGCCTGCGCGCCGGTACAACCGCCACTGTCACCGTCCTGGAGGATCACCGCTGATCCATTGTGGGAGCGAGCCTGCTCGCGAAGGCAGAGTATCAGCCACCGCTGATATGTCTGACCTGACGCTTTCGCGAGCAGGCTCGCTCCCACAAAAAATCCCAGTGCTGCAAACAGGCATAAAAAAACCCCGCGACCGAATGATACGCGGGGCAAAAAATTTGGTTGGTTGCGGCCAACCAAAGGAGCTCTTTAACAACCTTTACTTGCTGGCGACCGTCTCCGGTTGCCAGCCACCGCCGAGGGCCTTGTATATCGCGACGATGCCGCGATACAGCTCGACTTCGGCCTGTGCCTGACTGTCTTCGGCGTTCAGGCGCTCACGTTGGGCGTCGAGCAGGACGAGGAAATCGGTGGTGCCTTCGCGGTAGCGGATTTCCGCCAGATCAGCGGCCTTGCGACTCGATTCGCTCTGACGGATCAGCGAGATCAAACGTTGCTGACGCTTGCCGTAATCGCTGAAGGCGTTTTCCGATTCTTCCAGCGCCAGCAGCACCTGTTGCTCGTAGTTGGCCAGCGCGCCTTCGGCGTCAGCATCGGCACCGCGCAAACGGGCGCGGACGCTGCCGAGGTCAAACGCAGCCCAAGTGATGCTCGGGCCGAGTGCCCAGGCGTTGGCTGCCGAGGAACCGATCTGCGAGCCACGTCCGGCGGTCCAGCCGAGGAAGCCGCTGAGGCTGACCCGTGGGAACAGGTCGGCCTTGGCCACGCCGATGCGCGCAGTGGCCGAAGCCAATTGCCGTTCGGCGCTGAGAATGTCCGGACGACGTTGCAGCAGTTCACCCGGATCACCGATCGGCAGCGCCTTGGCGATGGCCGGCAGATCTTTCGGGCTCAGGTCGACGGTCAGTTTGTCCGGGCGCTCACCGAGCAGCGTAGCGATACGGTTTTTCTGCCGAACCTGTTCCGCCTGCAACTGCGGCACCGTGGCTTCGACGTTGGCCAGACGCGCATCGGCGCGTTCGACATCGAGCTGATCACCGACACCGGCGTCACGCAGGCTGATGGTGATCTTGCGCGACTCCTGCTGGTTGTTCAGGTTGGCCACGGCGATCTTTTCCCGCAGCTGGGCGCCGCGCAGTTGACCGTAGGCGTCGACCAGTTCGGCAATCATGGTGACTTGCAACTGGTAAAGATCGGCTTCGGCGGCCTGCTGGTCGGCGTCACTGGCTTCCAGATTGCGCTGGATGCGGCCGAACAGGTCGAGCTCCCAGGCCATGTCCAGACCGAGGTCATAGCGCTCGCTATTGACCCGGTCGGTGGTCTGGCCGGGAATCTGGCCCTTGCCCAGGTCGCTGCTGGCGCGGCTGGTGATGGTCGGCATCGCATCATTGCTGGCGTCGTCGCGGATCGCCCGGGCGGCTTTCCAGCGGGCGAACGCCACGCGCAGTTCACGGTTGCCTTGCAGCGACTGGCTCACCAACTGGTTCAGAGTCGGATCGTCGAATTGCTGCCACCAGATGCCTTCGAATTTCGAACGGTCGAAGTTCTTTTGCCCGGCGGCGCCGTCGGTGGCGGTCGTGATGTTGGCCGCCTCCGTAGCTGGGGTCTTGTAGTCGGGGCCGACGGCGCAGGCGCTGAGGGCCAGCACCAGCAGACTCGGCAGGAAGACTTTCAGACTCATTGTTGCGCCTCCAGTGGCTTTTGAAGAGTGTGCGCCTTGGCTGCTTTGCGCTGCTCGCCGCGTTCGACAAAGTTACGGATCAGTACATAGAACACTGGCGTCAGCAGCAGACCGAAGAAGGTCACCCCGAGCATCCCGGAGAACACTGCCACACCCATGGCGTGACGCATTTCGGCACCGGCGCCGCTGGAGAACACCAGTGGCACCACCCCCATGATGAACGCGAAGGAGGTCATCAGGATCGGCCGCAGACGCAGGCGGCAGGCTTCCAGCACCGCAGCGAGCGGATCGAGGCCTTCTTCCTGTTTGTCCTTGGCGAACTCGACGATCAGAATCGCGTTTTTACAGGCAAGTCCCACCAGTACGATCAAGCCGATCTGGGTGAAGATGTTGTTGTCACCGCCGGAAATGATCACACCGGTGATGGCCGACAGCAGCGTCATCGGTACGATCAGGATCACCGCCAGTGGCAGGCTCCAGCTTTCGTATTGGGCGGCGAGTACCAGGAACGCCAGCAGTACGCAGAGCGGGAACACGAACAGCGCGGTGTTGCCGGACAGAATCTGCTGGTAGGTCAGGTCGGTCCACTCATAGGTCATGCCGTTCGGAAGTTCTTCCTTGAGCAGTTTCTCGATGGCTTTTTCCGCCTGGCCAGAGCTGTAGCCCGGGGCTGCGGCACCGTTGATTTCAGCGGTGATGAAGCCGTTGTAGTGCATCACCCGATCCGGTCCCGAGGTGTCGCTGACCTTGATGAAGGTCGCCAGCGGGATCATTTCGCCTTTGTTGTTGCGTACTTTCAGCTGACCGATCTGGTCGGACTCAAGACGGAACTGCTGTTCAGCCTGAACGTTGACCTGATAGGTGCGCCCGAAGCGGTTGAAGTCGTTGGCATACAGCGAACCCAAATAGATCTGCAGGGTGTCGAAGATATCGCTGACGGCCACGCCGTGGGTCTTGGCTTTTTCACGGTCGATGGCGGCATCGACCTGCGGCACGTTCACCGTGTAGCTGGTGAACAGACCGGCCAGTTCCGGCACGTTGTGGCTTTTGTTGATGATGTTCATGGTTTCTTTGTACAGCTCGTCGTAGCCCAGGTTGCCCCGGTCTTCGATTTGCAGGCGGAAACCACCAATGGTGCCCAGACCTTGTACCGGCGGTGGCGGGAAGATCGCCATGTACGCTTCCTGAATGTTCGCGTACTGGCCGTTCAAGGCGCCGGCAATCGCGCCGGCGGACATGCTCGGGTCTTTACGCTCGTCGAACGGTTTCAGCGTCACGAAGACGATGCCGGCGTTCGGGCTGTTGGTAAAACCGTTGATCGACAGGCCCGGGAACGCTACGGCGCTTTCCACGCCCGGCTGTTTCAGCGCGAGGTCGGACATGCGCTTGATCACGTCTTCGGTGCGATCCAGGCTCGCGGCATCCGGCAATTGCGCGAAGGCCACCAGGTATTGCTTGTCCTGGCCGGGTACGAAACCGGTCGGCGTGCTGGAGAAACCGAAGAAGGTCAGTACCATCAGGCCTGCATACACGAGCAGGGCGATGCCGCTGCTACGGATAACCCGGCGCACGGTGCCGACGTAGCCATGACTGGCACGGTCGAAGAAACGGTTGAACGGACGGAACAGCCAGCCGCCGAAGATCTTGTCGAGCACTTTCGAGAAGCGGTCTTTCGGCGCGTCGTGGCTTTTCAGCAACACAGCGGCCAATGCTGGCGACAGGGTCAGCGAGTTGAACGCCGAGATCACTGTCGAGATAGCGATGGTCAGTGCGAACTGTTTGTAGAACTGCCCGGTGAGGCCGGAAATGAACGCCGCTGGAATGAACACCGCACACAGCACCAGTGCGGTGGCCACGATCGGCCCGGTCACTTCCCGCATGGCGCGCTTGGTCGCTTCGACCGGCGTCAGGCCGAGTTCGATGTTCCGTTCGACGTTTTCCACCACGACGATGGCGTCATCCACCACGATACCGATGGCCAGTACCAGGCCAAACAGCGACAGGGCGTTGAGCGAGAAACCGAACAGGTGCATGACCGCAAACGTACCGATCAACGATACCGGCACCGCCACCAACGGGATGATCGAGGCGCGCCAGGTCTGCAGGAACAGAATCACCACCAGCACCACGAGGATCAGCGCTTCGAACAGGGTGTGCACCACCGCCTCGATCGAGCCACGAACGAAGATCGTCGGGTCATACACGATGCTGTAGTCCATGCCCTGCGGGAAGCCTTTCTTCAGCTCTTCCATCTTGCCGCGCACTTCGTTGGAAATGTCGATGGCGTTGGAACCGGGACGCTGGAAGATCGGAATCGCTACAGCCGGCTGATTGTTCAGCAGCGAGCGCAAGGCGTATTGGCTGGAACCCAGTTCAATGCGTGCGATGTCCTTCAGGCGAGTGATCTCACCGTCGTCGCCTGCGCGAATGACGATGTTCTCGAACTCTTCTTCGGAGACCAGACGGCCTTGGGTGTTGACCGACAGCTGGAAGCTTTGCGCGGTCGGGGCAGGGGGCGCGCCCAGTTGACCGGCGGCGACCTGACGGTTCTGTTCGCGAATCGCGGTCACCACATCGGTGGCGGTCAGATTGCGTGAAGCGGTCTTGTTCGGGTCAAGCCAGACGCGCAGCGAGTAGTCGCCCATACCGAACAACTGCACGTCACCGACACCACCGAGGCGAGCAAGCTCATCCTTGATGTTGAGGATCGCGTAGTTGGACAGGTACAGCATGTCGTAGCGCTTGTCCGGTGAGGTCAAGTGCACAACCATGGTCAGGTCCGGCGATGCCTTGTCGACGGTGATACCGATGCGCGTTACTTCCTCGGGAAGCTTCGGCTCGGTCCGGGTCACCCGGTTCTGCACTTGCACCTGCGCGTTGTCCAGGTCAGTGCCCAGGGCGAAGGTGATGGTCAGGGTGATCTTGCCGTCGGCGGTCGACTGCGAGGACATGTACAGCATGTTCTCGACGCCGGTGATGGCCTGCTCCAGCGGAGCGGCCACGGTTTCACCGATGACTTTGGGGTTGGCGCCCGGGAAGTTGGCGCGCACGACCACGGTCGGCGGCACGACTTCCGGGTATTCGCTGATCGGCAACTGGAACAGCGAGATCGCACCGGCGATCAGGATCAACAGCGACAGCACCGCTGCGAAGATCGGCCGGGAAATGAAGAATTGGGAAAAATTCATCGGAGTTGTCGTCCCTTAACCGCGTGGGGTCGTAGCAGCCAGCTTCGCAGCCGAACCCGATGCACCCTTGGAAGGGGCAACTTTGGGCAGGTTGCTGGCTTCCAGCGCTTGACGTTGTTGAGCGAGGGCGGCGAGGGTCTGCTCGCTGGCCATCGGAATCACCTCAGGGGTGACCGGTGAGCCAGGACGAACCCGTTGCAAGCCCTTGACGATGATGGTGTCGTCCTTGTTCAGACCGTTGCGGACGATGCGCAGGCCTTCAATCTTCGGACCGAGTTCTACGGCGCGGTAGGCGGTCTTGTTGTCGCCATCCATCACCAGCACGAACTTCTTGCCCAGGTCAGTGCCCACGGCTTCGTCATTGATCAGCATGGCGTTGTAGGTGCCGCTGCCGACCAGTTTCAGCCGTGCGTACAAGCCCGGGGTGTAGGTGCCGTCAGCGTTGTCGAAGACTGCGCGACCACGGATGGTGCCGGTTTTCGGATTGACCTGGTTGTCGACGAAGTTCATCTGGCCGAGGTGCGGGTTGCCGTCTTCGTTGGACAGGCCCATGTATACCGGCGTAGTGGCGCCACGCTGGCCGTTGCGGGCCAGTTGGGTGTATTTGAGGAACACGCGTTCGTCGGCGTCGAAATAGGCGTAGACCTTGTCGGTGGAGACGACGCTGGTCAGTGCGGTGGTATCGGCGGTCACCAGGTTGCCGGCAGTGATTTCGGCGCGGCTGACGCGGCCGCTGATCGGTGCGGTCACGCGGGTGAAGCTCAGATTCAGTTTGGCCAGGTCCAATTGTGCCTGCAGAGCACCGACGGCGGCGCGGGCCTCTTGGGCAGCGCTGGTGCGCGAGTCGGCCAGTTCAGCGGAAATGGCGTTGCTGGTACGCAGACGTTCACCGCGAGCGGCTTCGTTTTCGCTGCGAGTGGCGGTGGCGCGGGCTTGAGCAACCAGAGCTTCGAGGCGGCGTACCTCGGCCTGGAACGGACGCGGATCGATCTGGAACAGCAGGTCGCCTTTCTTGACCAGCGCGCCTTCGGTGAACGCGACCTGATCGATCTGGCCCGAAACCCGTGGGCGGATTTCAACGGTTTCCGGCGCTTCGAGGCGCCCGGTAAATTCGTCCCACTCGTTGACCGGTTGTTCCAGCACCTTGGCTACGCTGACTTTCGCAGCGGGCGGGGCGCCGGCAGTCTCCGGAGTTTTGCCGCAGGCGCTCATCACCAGTACGGCCAGCATGGCCAACGGGAAGCGCAAATGTTTGAGTGATTGTTCCATGGATGCAATCCGCCGAAGTATTGAAGATGGGCGGATGATGCTCGGCGCGGGTGTGATGGCACGAATCGAATGAAGCAAAGGTAACTATCATTCGGAATGATATAAGCGCAGAGGCAGCCCTCTAGCATGCACCTTTCGTTAGGGGGCTAACAATCGGCCTGAAGGCAATTCTGTGTTGCTTGATCTGCAATGATTGCGACCGACGCTGCGCGCGGAGGATTATCCGGCGATTAAATACCTCGCTGTTACCAGCACCTCGCCCACTTGCCGGAGCAATACGCCAATATCGCGGAACGGGCAACCAAGGGAGTTTCGCTCTAACATGAGCGCAACCTCATGCTCTGACATTTATCGTCCCCGGATCATATTTATGCGCGACCTGCCCCCGACCGCGACCCTGCGGGCTTTCGAAGTGGCCACCCGGCACCCGACGTTCACGGCTGCCGCTCAAGAACTGCACGTGACCCAGAGCGCCGTCAGTCACCAGCTCCGGCACCTCGAAGAACTTTGGGGCTTGCAATTGTTCGAGCGCGGCAAGGCGTTACGCCTTACAACAGCGGGGGCGACGCTGGCGCCGATCGTGCGCGAGTTTTTCATCAGCCTTGAAGCAACGCTGGAGGATCTGCGCGAGCAAAAGGACAGGGTTCGCCTGACTGTCAGCACCACCTATTCGTTCGCGTTGAAGTGGCTGCTGCCACGCTTGCCGAATCTGTCGCGCCTGCACCCGGAGCTGTTGGTGTCGCTGGATACCACGGACAAGATCATCCACTTCGCCAATGGCGAAGCCGATGTCGCAATCCGCTTGGGCAAGGGCAATTACCCCGGCCTGTATTCAGAGTTCCTGTTCGGCGAACAGGTGTTTCCCGTGGCCAGCCCCGAACTGCTGCAGCGCGTCGGCAGGCCGGGCAGTCCCGCCGAGTTGCTGCAGATGCCGTTACTCATTCGCGACGGCGCCGAGTTGGCGCCGAAATGGGAGGTGTGGTTTCAGTCCGTCGGGCTGGAGTTTTTACCGCTGCGCGAAGGCGTCAGGTTTGGTGATACCAACATGACGGTGGAAGCTGCGTTGCTCGGCCAGGGAGTGGCGTTGGTGCGCAGCGGCCATGTCGAAAATGAAATTGCCGACGGCCGTCTGGTGAGGCTGTTCGATGTGCCGTTCACTTCGCCGCTTGCTTATTATTTCGTCTGCCCCAAAGGCATCGAAGCCCAGCCGCATATCCTCAAATTTCGCGAGTGGTTGCTCAGTGAAGCGCTGAAGGTGCAGAGCGCACAGCGCTGAAGTATGAGCAATTGCTCACGGTGTAATGAGGAGACTTCACTGTAAGGCCAATGCCAGGGATGCCTAGAATGCTGCATGCCAATCCATCTCGTACTCCTCGTTCTGTTCGCCGCGCTCCTGCACGCCAGCTGGAACGCGCTACTGCGCGGTGGCGCCGATCGGCTCTGGTCGATGACGATGATGTGCGTGGCCATCGCCATCGTCTGCGCCATCGCCACCTTTTTCATGGCCGCGCCTGCACCTGAGAGCTGGGGGTATGCGCTGCTCTCGGCACTGCTGCATGTCGGCTACAACCTGTTTCTGGTACGCAGCTATCGGGTCGGCGATCTAGGGCAGATCTATCCGATTTCCCGTGGGTCGTCGCCAGCGCTGATCACCCTCGGCGCCGCGCTGTTTGCCGGCGAAACCATAACCCCCGGCGAACTTCTCGGCATTGGTCTGGTGTCCGGGGGGATCATTTCGTTGGCGTTCCGAGGGCGCAGCCTGTCGGTGCCGAGCCTGCCGTATGCGCTGGGCACCGGTTGTTTCATCGCCGCCTACAGCGTCGTCGATGGCATTGGCGCCAGGCTTTCCGGTGCGCCGCTCGCGTACACGGTGTGGATGAGCGCCCTGTGGGGTGTGTTGATGCCATTGGTGTATATCGGCCTGCGCGACGCCCGCAGTCTGTTTTCCGTACGGCCCGGCATGCTCGCCGCTGTGGGCGGCGGACTGGTTTCCTTACTGGCTTACGCAATCGTTATCTATGCGATGAACGAAGCGCCACTGGGCGCGGTGTCGGCCCTGCGCGAAACCAGCGTGCTGTTCGCGGCATTGCTCGGCTATTTGTTCCTCGGTGAAAAGCTCACCGTCCGCAGGATGCTGGCATGCGTGGTCATCGCCAGCGGCGCCATCATCATCGGCTGACATAGGCCAACTGCTCAGGAGAACGTCGCATGGATAAAGTCTCGCAAGCACCGCTGATTCTGATCACCGGCGGCAGCCGCGGAGTCGGCGCCGCCACCGCCCGACTCGCCGCCGCGCAAGGCTATGACGTTGCCATCAGCTACGTTGCCAACGAGTCTGCCGCGCTGGCGGTGGTGGCGGATATCGAAGCATTGGGGCGCAAAGGCCTCGCGGTGCGTGCTGACAGTGCCGACCCCGAGCAGGTTGCTGAACTGTTCTCGGCCGTCGATCGCTCATTTGGACGGATCGACGTTCTGGTCAATAACGCAGGCGTTCTGGCAAAACAGTCACGCATGGAGAACCTGAGCTTCGAACGCATGCAACGCATCTTCGCGGTCAATGCGCTGGGACCGATCCTGTGCGCGCAGCAAGCGGTGAAGCGCATGGCTTATCGGCACGGCGGCACAGGTGGGGCAGTGATCAACGTTTCTTCTGCCTCGGCGCGCCTGGGCAGTCCCAATGAATACGTCGACTATGCAGCGTCGAAAGGCGCGCTGGAAACTTTCACCATCGGCTTTGCCAAGGAAGTCGCGCGCGAGGGAATTCGGGTCAACTGCATTCGCCCGGGGCACATCTATACCGACATGCACGCCAGCGGCGGCGAACCGGGGCGGGTGGATCGCGTGAAGGAGTCGATCCCAATGGGGCGGGGCGGTCAGCCGGAAGAGGTGGCGCGGGCCATCTTGTGGCTGGCCAGCGCGGAGGCTTCGTTTGTCACCGGGACTTTTCTGGATGTGACGGGTGGCAAGTAGGTCCGGCTACAGGCTATCCGGATCCCCAAAAAACATCTGAATCCGCGACCTCAACCACCGCTCTCCCGGGTCGTTATCCTGCGACCCACGCCAGGCCATGTGCAGTTCAAATGTACGCGTCGGCAGCGGTGGATCTTCAGCACGCAGACCGCCAGCTGCCGTCAGTGCCTCAGCCGTGTAATCCGGCACGGTCGCGACGATATCGGTGCCCGCCAGCAGCGTGCCCAGTCCGTTGAACTGCGGTACCGCGAGCACCACGTGCCGTTTGCGTCCGAGTTTCTCCAGTTCTTCATCGACGAAACCACTGAGGTCGCCAGCGAACGACACCAGTGCATGCGGTCGGGCGCAGTAGTCGTCCAGGCTCAGCGGCCCCGGCACGGTGTCGGCGCGCAGCAGCTTCGGTGCGCTGCGGCGCAGGACCTTGCGCTTGGCGTTGGCCGGCAGGTCGGTGGTGTAGCTGACGCCGATCGAAATCTCGCCGGAGGCCAGCAGGCCCGGCATCAGGATGTAATTGACCCGCCGTACCACGAGGACAATGCCCGGTGCTTCGGCGCGCAGACGTTTGAGCAGCATGGGCAGCAGCGCGAATTCGACGTCGTCGGACAAACCGATGCGAAACACCGAGGTGCTGGTCGCCGGATCAAAATCGGCGGCACGACTGACGGCGGTCGAGATCGAATCAAGGGCAGGCGAGAGCAGGGCGAAGATTTCCACCGCGCGCGCGGAAGGTTCCATGCTGCGACCGGTGCGGACAAACAAGGGATCGTCAAACAGGCTGCGCAGACGCGACAGCGCCGCACTGATAGCCGGTTGGCCGAGGAACAATTTTTCCGCGGCCCGAGTCACACTGCGTTCGTGCATCAATGTTTCGAACACGATCAGCAGGTTCAGGTCGACACGACGCAGGTCATTACGATTCATCTGGAGTCCTGGCAGAGTCATCAAACTTGACGAGGGCGGCCATATGAGAACAATGGCCGGCATGAATCTTACGGGGAAAGGCTGGTACTCTGCACCGGAAAATCTTTACTGCGACGGTGGCAGGCCTTTTTTCATGGATTTTGCCAATGCCGCCCTTGATGCGGAATCAATGACAGGCATGTCGACTATTAATAGCCACTGATGGTCTTGGGTCCAAAGCCCAGATAGAGTTCATGGCATTAGAGGTTACTTTGACGAGGTTTGCGATGTCCCGCACGATCCGTTTTCACAAGTTTGGTCCGGCCGAGGTGCTCAAATGCGAAGAGCATGCGGCTGCTCAGCCAGGTCCTGGCGAAGTGCAGGTGCGTGTCGAGGCAATCGGCATCAGTTGGTACGACACCCTGTGGCGCCAGAATCTGGCGTCGTCCCAGGCACGTCTGCCTTCGGGCCTCGGTCATGAAATGGCTGGCGTGGTCACTGCGGTGGGCGCTAATGTCGAAGACCTGTCCGTCGGCGACAAAGTGGCCAGTTTTCCTGCGGAAAGCCCGAACGACTATCCGGTTTACGGCGAGTCGATCGTCCTGCCGCGCACCGCGCTGACCCGTTATCCCGATGTGCTCAGCCCGATCGAAGCGAGCGTGCATTACACGCCGCTGCTGATCGCCTACTTCGCTTATGCCGATCTGGCACGGGTCAAACCCGGTCAATTTGCGCTGGTGACTGACGCCAGCCACTGCGCCGGCCCGTCGTTTGTGCAATTGGGCAAAGCGCTGGGTGTGCGAGTGATCGCCGCGACCAAATCGGCGGAAGAGCGGGAGTACCTGCTGTCCCTCGGTGCGGAGAAGGTCATCGTCACCGAAGAGGAAGATCTGTTGATGCGTATCAACAAGATCACCGACAACCGCGGCGTAGATGTGGTGTTCGATGGTCTTGGCGGTCCGCAGATGTCGTTGCTCGGCGATGTGCTGGCGCCACGCGGCAGTCTGGTGCTGTACGGGCTGCAAGGTGGTAACCAGACCCCGTTCCCGGCGTGTGCGGCGTTTCAGAAGAATATCCAGTTCTTCGTGCACTGCATCGGCAATTTCACCGGCAAGCCGGAGCTGGGCATTGTCCAGGACCACGTCGCTCTGCAGCGTGCTTTGCGTGACATCAACCAGTTGACCGCTGACCGCGTGCTTTTGCCGCTCAAGACTCGTGTATTCCCGTTCAACGAGTTCGTCGAAGCGCATCGCTACATGGACGAATGCCCATGCCGCGAGCGAGTGGCCCTGCAAGTGGAAACCGCGTAAATCCGCTCATCAGAGTCCGTGGCCCCCACGGACTCTTTTCTGTTTATTCCCTTCGCTGTCAGTAAACCCTCCCCGATATCGAAGCATTGGCCTTTTCAGCAACTGAACTGGTTTTTGCCGTTCATCTGTATCTTCTAATCACACTATAAGCACTGATAATTGAATGATTACTTTCATCTCAAGGAATGAGCTATGGCTGTGCATTCAATTTGTCCGAGGCAATATCAAATGGCTGGCTCAGCTGGCTTCGTCAATTTCTGTTTAATTGCTGTAGGGCGATTCGGAAGTTGCTTCTCTTTTTCTTGTAATGATTTGGCGTGGGACGTTGTGGGAAGTTTCCTCAGAACATTGTTGAGTGGCGAAAGGCCAATGAATACGGGTGGTTGAGCGTCAAGCCTGGCATCTGGAAGGCTTTGTTCAGGTGAAGTGTTTCAAATAACTACAACTTTGTAAGTGTTAGCATTTCAGCGTCTATTACTTATTGATCCAATTGCCGCGCGCCTACTGTCATGTCTGCGCGGCATGAAACTTTTGATACCGGGTAAATACCGATGAGCACGATCCATGATCAGGCAATGAACTATGTCTATCAGCAAGTATTGCAGCGTTTGCTGAGTTTCTTTTCCCGAGCCGAGCGCACGGCATTGCAGTTGCTGATACAGCGCTTGGTGGTGGCCGCTGGCGGCATGGAAAACATCGGGCAGTTCAAGGTGCTGGTGCCTCAGTCCGGCCTGCGGGACGGCTGCTATACCCTGGCCTTGCTCCGGGCCGCTCAGTTGACCATTGCCGGCCGTGCTCCGGCGACCTTTCAGCTGCGCGTGGCTTCCCTGCGCTGGAATGGCGACAGCCCGCTCGCCCTGCAAAACCTGCATCGCAGCTACAGCGCGCTATTCCTTTATGACGATCCGCGGGTCGAGGTGCTGATGGTGGATAACCGCGAGGTCCTGCCGTTCGACCATCGCACGCCTGTCAGCAATGAAGGGCGCGAGGCCAGCCGGGTCAATCTGCTGCTGGTGGGGCACTGTCGCACCTGGCTGGAAACACCTGAATTATGGGATGACGCCTACCTGGCGACGGCCGAGTACTACAGCCAGATCGCGCGCTGGAACAACGGCGTCGACGCCATGATCAGCACCGAAACCAAAGGCAGTCAGCAGCATTTCCTCGAAGGCCTGAACCGCGCGATGCAGCGAGTGGCAATACCGGCTCCAGGCCTGGTCAATGCCGGATTCGAAACGCTTTTTCCTCTGCTCGACGAGCTCGGTGATGACTTTTACCGGGAACTGCGTGCCGATGATGACCGGACCGTGTGGCGGCCGGAAGGTGAGTTCGAAGCCTGCCGGCGCACCAGTTTTATCGACATCAACGACATGATGGTCGGCAAGCTCGAGGACCGCTGGCCGCTGTTGGGCGAGTTTCTCGGTTATGAACCTGATGATCTGGCGCTGTACCAGGGCGAAGCGGTGTTTGCTGATCCTCTGATTTCGGCACATGTGCGAGGTTTGTACGCACGGTTCATCGAGGGGCGCGCCTATGAGGCGGGCATCGACGATTACGTCCGGCACACGCTGGCCGACATGCGGCGAAAGCAGGTTGCCGAAACCGTCTGCGAGCACTTGCTGGCCAGCTACGACAACGCCGGCGGGCCAGAACAACTGCGGATGCTTGCCGAGGATTACCTCAGCAATGGTTTCGGATTGACCGAAACGCAGTTGGCGTGCCTGCTGTTTGCGCCGTTCATCGACAACGGCAAAGGTCTCGAACGCTTCCTGCGCAACTGTCATCCCGGCATGCTGGTCGCCATGCCGGACCTGCACCGCGCCATGCAGGGTCTGCACGCACCCGAGCAGGTGATGAAGTGGCTGACGGAAGTCAGCGGTTTGCCAGTCAGGCTGTTGAACCGCCTGTATGCGATGGGTCCTGTGCAGATTGATGCACCTGCGCAATTCTCCTCGGAGAGTTCGGGTTCGGACGAGGCGCGTTCGGCTGCGCCGTTCGAGCGGTCGACGGAACGCTGACGGTGAGCCAGAGCCTGGATTGTGAACCAATATCTACGGAAATGAGGGTGTGAAGGGCGCGCGGGACAACGACTTTGTTTATCAGGCAGTTTATCGATATCTGACAACGCTGATTGATGCTGCCGGAGGTGGTGGGGCGGTACGCATGCCTTCCTTGCGACAACTGGCGGACCGGCTGAATGTCTCCATCTCGACGGTGCAATACGCCTATTCGCTTCTGGAAAAGGAAGGCCGGGTCTATTCGATCGCCAAGTCAGGGTATTACGCGCAAGCGCAGTTCAGCATGGATGCACCCGGCAACGGCAATGACCTGCTGGAGACCCTGTACGTCAACGCCAGGCGTCCCGGGATGTGTGTGTTGAGTGCTGACGAACCGGCCTCGCTGCAACCGTTGGACAGTCCGTTGCTGACCTCGGAACGTGAGCTTTTGCGTCAATACCCGCGTCAGTTGCAGACATTCGTGCAGCCTTGCGGTGAACTGGAACTGCGGGTTGCGCTGGCGGCGCGGTATACCAGCTCGACAGAGCACTTCTGGCACGCCGATGACATTTATATCGGGGCTGATCTGCGCGGGGTCCTGGAGATTCTGATTTCGGTGCTTGGATTGCGTCAGGCCACCGTGATTGTCGAATCACCGTGCGACTGGGTCATCCTGCGCCTGCTCGAGTCGTGCGGAGTACGCGTGATCGAGTGGCCATTGCTTGCCCGAGGCGTGCTCGATCTGTCGGCACTCGAATCACTGCTGAAGAACGAGCCGGTTCGTTTGATCCTGCTGTCTTCCGTGCTGAGCATGCCCCAAGGCAACGGTTTCACTCGCGAGTGTCAGCAGGCCACGGCGCAGTTGCTCAATCATCATGGCGTCTGGGTACTGGAAAACGACTGCTATAGCGAGCTTGACGAGCGCAATGATTCGCAGCGTTTGCGCAGTTGGCTCGATCCTGATCGTCTGCTGGTGTTTTCCACTTTCGAGAAATTCATCGGCGCCGAAGCACCATTCGGCTTTGTCTTGTCGCGTCACTGGCGCGAGGAATTGCAGCGCCATTTTCTGCTGCGGGCGTTTCGCTTGTCGCCCATTCGCCAAAAGGCGATTGCGCGGCTGTTGAATGGCGGACGGCTTGATCAGCATTTATTCGTGTTGCGGCGAATGCTGGGTGAGCGGCGAGCCATGTTGATTCAGGTACTGCGCGAACGCCTGGGCGATACCCTGCAGATTGGCGAGCCGCCGGGCGGGGCGACGGTGTGGGTACGTTCGTTACGCCCGGTCGACATGGCAAGCGTCTTTCACCGCCTGCTCAAGCAACAGATCATCGTCGCACCGGGCGAGCTGTTCAGTCTGCAGGGCTTGCATGCGGATCATCTGCGTTTGAGCGCGCTAAACCATGGCGAGCGGGATTTGCCGAGTGTCATCGGCTTGCTCGGCGATGCCTTGCGCCTGTCGCCCGGCCGATAACGTTAAAAAACATCGGGCGAGTTTCGGATACATCCCGTCGCACAGTGGTCAAACTGCCAGTAAACTGCGCTGCATTTCCTGAACCACTCCGATTTCAGAGGTTTTTGCATGACACTCAGTCCTTTTGCGGGCAAACCGGCACCGGCAGAACTGTTGGTCGACATCCCGCGACTGGTTACGGCCTATTACACCGGCCAGCCTGATGCATCGATTTCGACCCAGCGAGTGGCGTTCGGCACCTCCGGTCACCGCGGCAGTTCGTTCGATTTGAGTTTCAACGAATGGCACGTTCTGGCCATCAGCCAGGCGATCTGCCTGTATCGCGAAGCCCAGGGCATCACCGGCCCGCTGTTCGTCGGCATCGACACCCATGCATTGTCGACCCCGGCGGGCGCCAGCGCACTGGAAGTCCTCGCCGCCAACGGCGTCACCGTGATGATCGCCGAAGGCGATGAGTACACGCCGACCCCGGCAATTTCCCACGCCATTCTCTGCTACAACCGCGGCCGTACCTCCGGCCTGGCTGACGGTATCGTCATCACGCCGTCGCACAACCCGCCACAAAGCGGTGGCTACAAATACAACCCAACCAACGGTGGCCCGGCTGATACCCACATCACCAAGTGGATCGAAGCCAAGGCCAACGAACTGCTGGCGAACAAACTGGCCGGGGTCAAACGCATCAGCTACGAGCAGGCGCTCAAGGCCAGCACGACCCATCGCCACGATTACTTGAACACTTATGTCGCCGACCTGATCAACGTCATCGACTTCGATGCCATCCGCGACGCCAAGCTGCGTCTGGGTGTCGATCCGCTGGGCGGAGCAGGGGTGCGCTATTGGTCGGCCATTGCCGAACACTACCGTCTCGACCTGGAAGTGGTGAATAAACAGGTCGATTCAACGTTCCGTTTCATGACCGTCGACTGGGACGG
Source organism: Pseudomonas sp. 1L-E-NC-VB-C3 (assembly GCF_057291535.1). Taxonomy (NCBI): domain Bacteria; kingdom Pseudomonadati; phylum Pseudomonadota; class Gammaproteobacteria; order Pseudomonadales; family Pseudomonadaceae; genus Pseudomonas; species Pseudomonas sp. 1L-E-NC-VB-C3. The sequence continues at coordinate 250,519 of NZ_JBXAWD010000002.1, forward strand.
TCAGATCCGCATGGACCCATCGTCCAGCCACGCGATGCAGGGCCTGATCGGCCTGAAAGAGCGTTTCGACGTGGCGTTTGCCTGCGACCCGGATCACGACCGCCACGGCATCGTCACGCCGTCCGGTGGTTTGCTCGCGCCGAACAACTATCTGGCGGTATCCATCGACTACCTGTTCCATAATCGTCCGCAATGGCGCGCTGATGCCGCCGTGGGCAAAACCGTGGTCAGCAGCGGCCTGATCGACCGCGTGGCCAAGCGCCTGGGCCGTCGTCTCTACGAAGTGCCGGTTGGTTTCAAGTGGTTCGCCGATGGCCTGTTCGATGGTTCGCTGGGTTTTGGCGGTGAAGAGAGTGCTGGCGCCTCGTTCCTGCGCAAGGATGGCGGTGTATGGAGCACCGACAAGGACGGTCTGATTCCAGCCTTGCTCGCCGCTGAAATGACGGCGCGCACCGGGCGCGATCCAAGTCAGGCCTACCGAACGCTGACCGACGAACTGGGCGAGCCGTTCTCGGTACGCGTCGACGCCAAGGCCAACCCTGAGCAGAAGGCACTGCTGAGCAAGCTGGCGCCGGAACAGGTCACCTCGACCGAGCTGGCAGGCGGGAAGATCCAGAGCATCCTCAGCCATGCACCGGGCAACGATCAAGCCATTGGCGGTCTGAAAGTCATGACCGAAAACGGCTGGTTCGCCGCGCGTCCTTCGGGCACTGAAGACATCTACAAGATCTACGCCGAAAGCTTCCTCGGCGACGACCACCTCAAGCAACTGGTGGCCGAGGCGCAAACTTTGGTAGATGGCGCCATTTCCAGCAAATGATGCGCACATGAAAAAGGGCAACCGTGAGGGTTGCCCTTTTTTATTGCCTGCAGATCAAGCCAGGTCGACCAGTACGATCTCGCTGTCCTCGATCGCCGTGACCGTCAGCACTTGCTCATGGGCTACCGCCACACCGTCACGCGCTTGGGCACGCAAGCCATTGACCTCGATCACGCCAGTGGCCGGAACCAGATAGGCGCGCCGTCCTTCATCCAGTCGATATTCTGCGGTTTCACCGGCCTTGATGTTCGCCGCCACCAGGCGCGCATTGGCGCGAATGTGCAGGCTCTCATCGTCGCCGTCCTTGCCGCTGGCCAAGGTGACAAAACCTTCGCGCTCGCCTTTGGGAAACGGCTTGGCTCCCCACGAAGGCGGCGCACCGGTTTCGGTCGGCAGAATCCAGATCTGGAAGATCTTGGTTTCCTTGTCTTCGAGGTTGTACTCGCTGTGGGCGATGCCGGTGCCGGCACTCATCACTTGTACATCACCGGCTTCGGTGCGGCCCTTGTTACCCAAATTGTCCTGGTGCGTGATGGCACCTTCACGCACGTAAGTGATGATTTCCATGTCGCGGTGCGGATGCTGCGGGAAACCGGTGCCTGCGGCGATGATGTCGTCGTTCCACACGCGCAAGTTGCCCCAGCTCATCCGCTGCGGATCGTAGTATTCGGCAAACGAAAAGTGGTGATGCGCGTCCAGCCAGCCATGATGGGCGCCGCCCAGCGAGCTGAAGGGTCTGAGTTCAAGCATGATCGTCTCCTTAAATTAGGTTCGTCAGGGGGCGGGCCCCGTGGTTGATGACGACGATCATCTATCAGGTAAACATCGATAAAAAGCGCAAAAACTGCCGCATCATGATCAGTTTATTTGATGGGAATGTGCCTCGAAATCGTCTTATCCGACTTTCAATTCGTCGCCTAAACCGATGACCTGTAAGCATTTCGCTAGAACTCATCAGCAAATCCAGACACCATAGCCGCCACAGCCTCACACCCTGGAGTCCGTCAGCGTGGCGCAACACACCCCCGATCTTCCCCCTGAACTTCGTCCACTGGCCGAGATGCCCTGGTTCAAGCGTCTGGCCGCGCGATTCTTTGGTCACGGTCTGACCAAGCTGCGCGCGCAGCACCGGGCATCGTGGCTGCACGGGCAAGCTGACGGATTTCGCAGTGGCCACACAGCCGGCGTCGAATATGGTTTCAAGGAGGGCAAGCTTGAGGGTCTGGAGGAAGGCCGCCAGGTTCTGCTGATTCGCGACAGCCGCAACACCGAGCATCGGCCGCCCAGCGTCGATAACAACCTGTTCGATGACTGGCGCCTGCCGCTCACCGCCGAATTGAAAAAACGCATCAAGGCTGACGTCGCTCGTTTGCTCCCGGCCCACGCCCAGCCCAGCGCCGCGCAATGGAAAATGATCTTCAGCGATACGCCGTCCACCTCGGTGGTCGCCGGTGCGGGCGCCGGCAAGTCGACCACATTGGTGCTGCGCATACTGTTGCTCAGCCATTATCTGGGTTTTGAGCTGGATTCGATGACTGTGGTGACCTTCACCCGTGAATCGCGCAAGGACTTCATCAACAAGCTCATCGAAATATTCACGTTGTGGGGGCAGCCGCTGAACCTCAAGCAGGCGCGCGAACTGGTGCGAACCTTCCACTCGCGCATCCTGCCGATGGTGCGCAGCCTGCCGGGTTTCGAGCGCTTGCAGGCCTTCGAGAACCTCAGCGATCGCCCGCAAAGTGGCGCAGAGGAGGTCGACAGCAATCCGTTTGACCTGCGGATCAACGACGCGCAGCGGCAGCAACTGAACGCTTGTTATCACCGGCTGTTCAACGACGATGAGCGTTTCCGCCAATTGATCCAGCCGCTGTCCCGCGCGGGTTTGCAATTAAAGGAACTGGAATGCGACCACCCCGATGTGCAGAAACGCATGGCGGTCACCGAACTGGCGGCCAAGCGCGATGAAGAGCTCTGCGATGTGATTGAAGATTTATGGTTTCGTGCAGGGGCGTGGCCCATTAAAGGCATCGAGCCAAATCGGCAGGCCTTCGAAATCAATGGCTCGAAGTTCCACGCTCACGGCTATATTCCCAGCCTCGATGCCTGGGTGGTGCTCGGCTTTGATCCCAAGGAAAACGCCCAGCTGACCCGACCCAACGCCAAGCTGAGTGTCCGCGCAGAATGGGCGGTCAAGCGCACCCTGTTTCAAGCTTTCTGCCGTAAGCCATTGATATGGCTGGATAGTTATGAGTCATCCAGGCGCGTTCTTGCGACGTTGGCCGGAGATGCCAGCGCCGGTCCCGGCTTTGATTACAAGGTCAAAGGCGAGCTGGCATCCGCGCCATTGCTGGATTGTTTTGTCGCCGCAGCAGGCTTTATCGAAAACCTCGGCCTGGATGTGCCGGACGCGGTCAGTCGGATGAGCTTCGCCAAGGACGATCCCGATCGCTTTTTCTTTGAAGCCCTGAGCCTGTTCTGGCGCGCATTTGAAGATCATCTGCTGGATCAGAAACCGCCAGTGATGACCTACAACCGCATGTTCGCGCTGTTCAGCGAGCACTCGCCGGAAAACCTCAAGCTGCTCAGCGATGAGTTGCTGCGGCCTATGGCGCATTTGATGATCGATGAGTTCCAGGACGTATCGCCGCAGATCGTTTCGTGGATTCGCGCCAGCCTCAATGAAATCCGCAGCCGTGGCCCGGCCATGCACGTTGGGCGAGGGGCGCAGCGGTCGTCGCTATTGTGCGTCGGTGATGACTGGCAGTCGATTTACGGCTGGCGCGGCAGTTCTCCGAGCTACTTCATGGAGTTCAACAAGGAATTTCCTTCCCCGAGCACCACGAGAGTGATGCTCAGTGACAACTATCGCAGCCATCAGCACATCATCGACGCAGCCGAACACATTGTCCGTGCAGCGCCGGCGATCGCAGGCAAGAAGGCCAAGGCCAGTGGTGAGCCCAAGCCGCTTCACCCGGTCAACGTGCTTGAGCGTGACGATGAAGCGTTGGGGCAGCGTCTGGCCGAGCATTACCGGCGGGGTGATTCAATCCTGATGCTTTATCGAAAAAGCAGCGATAAGTTATTGATTGAGCAGCATATTCAGCCTGTACTTAATGTGGATTCGAGCTTGCCCTATGATGCGCGGCGGCTGAAACAGCTGACCTATCACAGCGCCAAAGGCTTGCAGGCTGATGCGGTATTCCTGCTGGGTGATTGCCAGCATCTGACCAGTTCTCCGTACAAGAACCAGGTGTATCGCATGGCGGGATTGGGCAAAAGTGGCGATAGCGAGCCGTACGACAATGCGCAAAAAGACGAAATCCTGCGCCTTGCCTACGTTGGTATCACGCGCGCCGTCAGCCATTGCTACTGGTACGTCGAACCGCAGGAAACCCAAGCGGTAAACATGCCGAGGGCATCGGATCGAGTTGCCAAGGGCAAGCCGTTCTTCGTCGATCATCGAACCGAGAAGGCCAGCGCCTGATCAATAAAAAAGCCCGCATCGCTGCGGGCTTTTTGTTTTAAATCAGGCGGTTATGCGTAGTTCTTGAGAGATTCCGGAGGAGTGAAAGCTTCCAGCTCATCTTCGATGGCCTCGATGATGCGCTCGACGTCCGCCGCGTTCATCACCGTTGCGCAGGGAATGCCAGCGATGGCGATCATGGTTTCGCCGCTGGCACGATCAAACAGACGGGCGATCAGGCTGCCCGGCGCATCCATCGTCGCCTCGAAACCCATGGGATGAAAATGCCAGCGCATCAGCTGGCAAGCATTTGGAAAGGTGACTTTGCTGAACCCTTTATTCATGGTGTTGCCCGCCTGCTTCATCGAGCGCTTCCTTTTGCTCATGTTAGGTGGGAAGAGCCTTCATTGGCTCAACCAGTGCTTGAGCTTTAAAAGTAGCATCCGTGTGTGAAAAAACTGTGAGTTTTTTCAGTCCGTTTAGCGATTGATTCGCATTTTTTGATGTAAGTCACTGGCTCATCGATTATCGCCAAAACGCCACCATGGATTTTCCATTGAAGCGGCAGAGGAAGTTGGGCAAGCTCGGTTCTTTTTTGCCGAGCCGCTTATGCACGCCGATGACGACGGCCCAGAACAGACCCAGGCCACGGCCGCCACGGTCATGCGCTATCACCTGAGCTGGAAACACCGGGATCTGGACAGCGTCATGGCGCTTTATCACGCCGATATCCAGTACAGCGATTTCTTTCAGAATCGCGTACTCAGACTGGATGAGTTACGCGACTACGTGCGCGTGAGCATGCCGCGAGAATCCGACGAACTGCTCGAGCATTGCGACCGCATCCGGGTGGATGGCAACACCGCGTTCATTCAGTACGAGGTGACCTTGCGTGGCGGCGATGGTTTAGTGTCGTTCCGTTCCAGCGAAGCGATCACGGTCAAGGACGGCCTGATATGGCGCGTCAATGAATACGCCTCGCTGGTGCGTACCCAAACCAACGGCAGTTCGGCACCGAGCCGTCCGGCGGTCAGTCGTCTCGGTCTGTCACCGCGCCAACTGAGCTTCATGGCCGAAGACCTGCAGCAGTATTTCGAGAAGCAGCAGCCTTATCTGGACCCTGAGCTTGACCTGCAAAGGGTGGCGAAGGAGTGCGGGTACAGCCGCAATCAGATTTCCTATCTGCTCAATCAGGTACTCGGGCAAAGCTTTTATCGCTACGTCAACCAGGCGCGCCTGCAGCATTTGCTGCGTGCACTGGACAGCGCCGCACCGCCATTGCGCGTCGACGAGTTGGCGTTTGCCGCCGGTTTCAATTCGCTGTCGGCGTTTTACAAATGCTTTCGCGAGCACACCGGCCAGTCGCCCAAGGCCTACGCCAAACAAATTTCTCTGCGGGCACGCGCGCAAGACATCCACTGAAGGCAGCCACTAGGATCGACGCCATCGAAGGTTTTCAGTGGCGGAGTCTGGCATGTCGGCGTGGCGCACGATCAGTTTGTGGATGGATCAGCTCGATGAGCCGCTGCTGGCGCGCCCTGCGCTTGAGCGGGATCTAGATGTCGACGTGGCGATCATCGGCGCCGGTTACACCGGACTGTGGACGGCGTACTACCTGAAAAAACAGGCGCCCGGCCTGGATATCGCCATCATCGAGGCGCAAACCGCCGGGTTCGGTGCGTCCGGACGCAATGGCGGCTGGCTGATGGGTAACTTGCTGGGTGAGGATCGCTTGCTCGCAGGCTTATCGCCGCAGCAGCGCAGGGCTTCGTTTGATCTCCTGCACAGCATCCCCGATGAAGTGGAGATCGTCGTTGAACGCGAAGGCATCGACTGCGATTACCGCAAGGGCGGGGTGCTTTATTGTGCGGCGCGCTACCCAGAGCAGGAAACCGTGCTGCGCGATTACCTGAGCAAGCTGCATGCCCAAGGCCTGACTGACGACGATTACCGCTGGCTGAGCCCTGAGCAACTGGCCCAGCAGATCCGCGTGGCCAAGCCCTACGGCGGCATCTTCGCCCCCCATGTCGCGACCATTCACCCAGCGAAACTGGTCCGTGGCCTGGCGCGTACCGTGCAGAACATGGGCGTGAAAATCTACGAAAACAGCCCGGTTACCCACTGGCAATCCGGCAGTTTGCGCACTGCCAAGGCCAGCGTGCGCAGCCGTTGGATCGTCCCGGCCGTAGAAGGCTATTCGGTGACGTTGCCGCCGCTTGGTCGCTATCAGTTGCCGGTGCAAAGTCTGATTGTCGCCACCGAGCCGCTGTCCGCTGCGACCTGGGACGAAATCGGCCTCAATCGCGGCCAGGCCTTCAGTGAATTCAGCCGTCAGGTCACCTATGGCCAGCGCAGTGCCGACAACCGCCTGATTTTCGGCGCCCGTGGCGGTTATCAGTTCGCCGGCAAGCTACGCCATGACTTCAACCTCACTCGCGATGAAGTCGAGTTGCGCCGCTATCTGTTCGGCGAACTGTTCCCGCAGCTGAAAAACGTGCAAATCACCCACGCCTGGGGCGGCAACCTCGGCATGTCGCGCCATTTCAAGCCGCACATGCTTTGCGACCGCGCCAACGGCATCGCGCTATCGGGCGGTTACGGCGGCGAGGGCGTCGGCGCCAGCAACCTTGGCGGGCGCACCCTGGCCGATCTGATTCTCGAGCGCGACAGCGAGCTGACCCAACAACCGTGGGTCCTGCCCGACGGTGGCATTCACGCGCTGCGTGCCTGGGAGCCAGAGCCATGCCGCTGGCTCGGCTACAACGCGATCATCAAAAGTTTCGTGCATGAAGACCAGACGCTGGCCAATCCGGCGACTGCGCCCTGGCGGCGCAAGCTCGCCAGCCAAGTCGCCGGGTTCATGGAAGGTTTCATGCACTGAACGCCGTTTCCCTCAATAAACAGGTCACGTCATGAGCATCACCCAATTCAAGAACACCGCCGCGCTCGAACTCGAGGAGTCCAACCCGGTCGCCGTGCCCCTCGGCGAGCCCGTCGCAATTGCCTCGACCACCAGCGTCGAGCGCGATGACGGCGTTGAAACCGGCGTCTGGGAATGCACCCCGGGCCGCTGGCGGCGGCAGATCACCGCGCAGGAGTTCTGCCATTTCATTTCCGGGCGCTGCACCTTCAGCTACGTGCTGATTTTCTGATTGTTCGATCCTTTGATTGCCTGCCAACAAAAAAAGCCCATACAGGAATCGCCCCATGATCCAGAAAACCCTCGCATTGGCGCCGCTGCTGCTGGCCGCTTCCGTCAGTCACGCGGCCGAGACGGTCAAGGTCTACAACTGGTCCGACTACATCGCCCCGGACACCACGAAGAATTTCCAGAAAGACACGGGCATCGGCGTCACCTACGACGTCTACGACAGCAACGAAACCCTCGACGGCAAATTGATGACCGGCAAATCCGGTTACGACGTGGTGTTCCCGTCGAACCACTTCATGGCGCGGCAGATTCAGGGTGGGGCGCTGAAGAAACTCGACAAGAGTCAGTTGCCGAACTGGAAGAACCTCAACCCGGCACTGCTCAAAGCCTTGCAGACCAACGACCCGAACAACGAGCACGGTTTCCCTTATCTGTGGGGCAGCACCGGCATCGGCTACAACATCGCCAAGGTCAAAGCGGTGCTGGGCGACGACGCGCCGGTGGATTCCTGGGATCTGATCTTCAAACCCGAATACATGGAAAAACTGCAAAAGTGCGGCGTGGCGATCCTCGACAACGGCCCGGAACTGCTCCCGGCGGCACTTAACTACCTCGGCCTGCCACACCACAGCAAGAATCCCGAAGACTACAAAAAAGCCGAAGCTTTGCTGATGAAAGTGCGGCCCTACGTCAGCTACTTCCATTCCTCGAAGTACACCAGTGACCTGGCCAACGGCGACATCTGCGTAGCAGTCGGCTTTTCCGGCGACATCCTGCAAGCGGAGAACCGCGCCAAGGAAGCCAAGAACGGCGTCGAGATCGGTTACGCGATTCCCAAGGAAGGGGCGGCCATCTGGTTCGACATGGTCGCCATGCCCGCCGACGCACCGGACGAAAAGGCCGGCTACGCCTTCATGAACTACCTGCTGCGCCCCGATGTCATGGCCGGCATCACCAATTACGTGCATTACGCCAATGGCAACGAACAGGCGGACACGCTCATCGATCCGGCGATCAAGAACGACACCAAGGTTTACCCGAGTGCGGAAATGATGGGCAAGCTGTTCGCGCTGGAAGCGATGCCGCTGAATATCGACCGGATCCGGACGCGGGTTTGGAACAAGATTCGTACCGGCAGCTGAGTTTTTTCAGGCCAACGTACAAGACCCCTGTGGGAGCGAGCCTGCTCGCGAAGCGGTTTGTCATTCGACTCTTATGTTGACTGGCTTGGCGCCTTCGCGAGCAGGCTCGCTCCCACATTTGTTATTCAATGAATCAGCATAGTTGATATCAAAGCACTGGCACCGCTGACTGAAAGTGTGACTTGCCCAACAAATTCAAACTTAGCGATATTTAATATTTAAATAGAAAATCGTCAGACAATTTCCGCCCTCATCGCAACTAAAAACAATCTTTCCTCCCCGCACGCTTTGTTTACGGCAGTTTCCTGATACCACCAAATTGGATCGCAAAAAAATCCTTTACGACAGATTTCCAATTGTGTCAGGTTCGTTACGCCTTCATTGGGCGAGTGATAGGACGATCTCGCCAAAGATCGTCCTGTCGGACAAAAACTGTTCCATTGCTAAACAAGGAAGTGTGTTTATGTCGAAAGTTAAAACCAATGCTGTTGATTCCGCCGAACAGGCTTTCCAGCTGGCTGCCTTCAGCTCGGCGTACAACCAGATCAATAGCTTCAGCCATCAGTACGACCGTGGCGGCAACCTCACGGTCAATGGCAAACCCTCGTACTCCGTCGACCAGGCGGCTACGCAATTGCTGCGTGACGGCGCTGCCTACCAGGACAAGGACAGCAGCGGCAAGATCGAACTCACCTATACGTTCCTGACCTCGGCCTCGAACAGCACGATGAACAAGCACGGGATCACCGGGTTCAGTCAGTTCAGCGCGCAGCAACAGGCGCAGGCCAAGCTCGCCATGCAGTCCTGGGCCGATGTGGCCAATGTCACTTTCACCGAGAGAGCCTCGGGCGGCGACGGGCACATGACCTTCGGTAACTACAGCGGTGGCCAGGATGGCGCTGCGGCGTTTGCCTATCTGCCGGGGACCGGCGCCGGTTATGACGGCACCTCGTGGTACTTGATCAACAGCGGTTACACGCAGAACAAGAACCCGGATCTGAACAACTACGGTCGTCAGACCCTGACCCACGAAATCGGCCATACCCTGGGCCTTGCTCACCCTGGCGACTACAACGCCGGCAATGGCAACCCGACCTACAACGACGCGACCTACGGCCAGGACACCCGTGGCTACAGCGTCATGAGTTACTGGAGCGAGAGCAACACCAACCAGAACTTCAGCAAGGGCGGCGTCGAAGCCTATTCGTCCGGCCCGCTGATGGACGACATCGCAGCCATCCAGAAACTCTACGGCGCCAACACCACCACCCGCACCGGCGACACCACCTACGGCTTCAACTCCAATACCGGCCGCGATTTCCTCAGTGCTTCGTCGTCGAGCGACAAAGTGGTGTTCTCGGTGTGGGATGCCGGCGGCAAGGACACCCTGGATTTCTCCGGTTTCACCCAGAACCAGAAGATCAACCTCAACAGCGCTTCGTTCTCCGACGTTGGCGGCATGGTCGGTAACGTGTCGATCGCCAAGGGCGCGGTCATCGAGAACGCGATTGGCGGTTCCGGCAGCGATCTGTTGATCGGCAACAGCGTGGCCAACGAGCTGAAGGGCGGTGTCGGCAACGACATCCTTTACGGCGCTGGCGGTGCCGACAAGCTGTGGGGCGGCGCCGGTTCGGACACTTTCGTGTTCGCCGCCAGCTCGGACTCCAAGCCGGGTGCGATCGATCAGATCCTCGATTTCGTCAGTGGTCTGGACAAGATCGACCTGACCGGCATCACCAACGGTGCGGGCCTGCACTTCGTCAACAGCTTCACCGGTTCGGCCGGCGACGCAGTGTTGACCTCGTCGGGCGGCAATAGCCTGTTGTCGGTGGATTTCTCCGGGCATGGCGTGGCTGACTTCATCGTCAGCACCGTGGGCCAGGCAGCGACCAGCGACATCGTGGCGTGATGTGAAAGGAAAGCGGCGCCTCGTGCGTCGCTTTCTTCGCTTGCATCGGCCTGATCCCCGAGCAAGGCTACGAGCGGAAGTGAAATTTCCTATGACTCGATACGTTTTAACTGACACGACGATGGCATGGCTGATGGCAGTCACGCTGATGATGACCGGAGCGACAAGCATGGCAAGCAGCCTCAGACTCGAAGAACCCTCGGCATTCGCCGGGCGCTGGCAGGCCACATTGACCGGTCACAACGACACACCCGAAACGCGGTCGTTGCAAGACAAACCGTCGAACACATGCGTTGTCGATCTTGCGCCAAACAAGACCTTGGGCGAGGGCGCCGATTGTCTGGGCGCGTGGTTGGGCGAAGCCCCGATTGGCTGGTTTCCAGAACCCGATGGCATTGCCATCACTGGCAAGGAGGGTTCGAAAATCGCCTTTTTCAGCCGCCGGGGGGATGGCTCTTACGCAAGCAGGTTGAGTTCGCAATTGCTTATCTTGCTCGACCGCGTCGGGCACTAAGCGGTGGCTGGGTAGTTGCGCGAAGTTGATGTACTGCAATAACTGAGCGTTATAACCGCGAAGCCGATCAACTTGTTATGAAATTGTAAGCACTACTTGCAAATGATCTTTGGCAGGTACGCGAAATATCAATGGAATGCTCGTCCGCACCGACGAGACTATGAACTCAGGAAGAATCAATGAAGATGGCGAAGTCTCCGGCCGCTCCGTTAATCAAGGCATTGGGCGACTATAAAAGCATTCTGATCAGCGTCGGTTGTTTCACTGCGTTGATCAACGTGCTGATGCTGGTGCCGTCGATCTACATGCTGCAAGTTTACGATCGGGTGCTGTCGTCACAGAACGAAACCACTCTGGCGATGCTGTCGTTGATGGTGGTCGGGTTCTTCGCCTTCATCGGCCTGCTGGAAGTGATCCGCAGCTTTATCGTCATCCGCATCGGCAGCCAATTGGAGCGGCGCTTCAATCTGCGCGTCTATCAGGCCGCGTTCGAGCGCAACCTGTTCAAGGGCGAGGGTAACGCCGGGCAGTCGCTGGGCGACCTGACCCACATTCGCCAGTTCGTCACCGGACCGGCGCTGTTCGCCTTCTTCGATGCGCCGTGGTTCCCGGTCTATCTGTTTGTCATTTACCTGTTCAACGTCTGGCTCGGCTTGCTGGCCACGGCAGGCGCGTTGCTGCTGATCGCACTGGCCTGCCTCAACGAATACATGACCAAAAAACCGTTGGGCGAAGCCGCCGGTTTTTCCCAGCAGTCCAGTCAGTTGGCTACCAGCCACTTGCACAACGCCGAAACCATTCAGGCGATGGGCATGCTCGGCTCGCTGCGCAAGCGCTGGTTCGGGGTGCATTCGCGCTTTCTCGGTTTGCAGAACCAGGCCAGCGACACCGGTGCGGTGATCAGTTCGCTGAGCAAGACCCTGCGCCTGTGCCTGCAATCGTTGGTGCTGGGCCTGGGCGCGTTGCTGGTGATCAAGGGCGACATGACTGCGGGGATGATGATCGCCGGTTCGATCCTGATGGGTCGCGTACTGAGCCCGATCGATCAGTTGATCGCCGTTTGGAAGCAGTGGAGTGGGGCGAAGCTGGCTTACCGGCGCCTTGATGCGTTGTTGCAGGCGTTTCCGCCTAGCGACGAGGCGATGGCACTGCCGGCACCGAAAGGCCAGATCAGCTTCGAACAAGTCAGCGCCGGCCCGCCGGGGCAGCGTGCGGCCACTTTGCACATGGTCAATTTCAATCTGAGTGCTGGCGAAGTGCTCGGCGTGCTCGGCGCGTCCGGTTCCGGCAAGTCGACGCTGGCTCGAGTGCTGGTCGGCGTGTGGCCGGTTCTGGGCGGCACGGTGCGCCTCGACGGCGCTGATATCCACCGCTGGAACCGAGATCAGCTCGGCCCGTACATTGGTTATTTGCCGCAAGACATCGAGCTGTTCAGCGGCTCCATTGCCGAAAACATTGCACGATTCAGCGAAGCCGACCCGCAAAAAGTCGTCACCGCCGCGCAACAGGCCGGTGTCCACGAGATGGTCCTGCGCCTGCCGCAGGGCTACGACACGCAACTGGGCGAGGACGGCAGCGGCTTGTCCGGTGGCCAGAAGCAACGCGTGGCCCTGGCCCGCGCGCTGTACGGCACGCCGAGTCTGGTGGTGCTCGATGAACCCAATTCCAACCTCGACACCGTCGGCGAAGCCGCACTGGCCAGCGCCATTGCGCAACTCAAGGCGCAAGGCACCACGGTGATTCTGGTCACGCACCGTTCTTCGGTGCTGGCTCAGGCTGACAAATTGCTCGTGCTCAACGATGGTCGTTTGCAGGCGTTCGGCCCGAGTCAGGATGTGCTCAAGGCACTTTCCGGCCAGCACGAACAGCAACGCGAAAAAGCCGCACAAACACCGGGCGGGCTCAGCATGAGCCGGCAGTATCAGCCCTCGACAAGGAATTCGGGTGTATGAGCAGCGCCAGCATGAACACTGAAAACGAAGCGAACATGGAACACGCCTACCTCACCGAGCGCCCGGAGCGCGATGCGAAATTCTTCGCGCGCATGGGCTGGATTCTGGCCATCGTCGGCGCAGGCAGTTTCTTCACCTGGGCGGCACTGGCGCCGCTGGATCAGGGCATTCCGGTGCAGGGCACGGTGGTGGTCTCGGGCAAGCGCAAGGCCGTGCAGTCGATGAGCAGCGGCGTGGTCAGCCGGATTCTGGTGCGCGAAGGCGAGATCGTGAAGCAGGGCCAGCCGTTGTTCCGCCTTGATCAGACGCAAGTGGCTGCCGACGTGCAATCGCTACAGGCGCAGTACCGCATGGCTTGGGCCAGCCTCGCGCGTTGGCAAGCTGAGCGCGACAACCTCAAGCAAGTGACCTTTCCGGCCGAGCTGAGCAACGACCCGGACCCGCGCCTGGCGCTGGTGCTGGAAGGCCAGCGGCAACTGTTCAGCAGCCGCCGCGAAGCGTTCTCCCGGGAACAAGCGGCACTGCGCGCCAATATCGAAGGCGCCACCGCACAACTGGCCGGCATGCGCCGCGCCCGCAGCGACCTCAATGCCCAGGCCAGTTCCTTGCAGCAACAATTGAGCAACCTGCAACCGCTGGCCGACAACGGCTACATCCCGCGCAACCGCTTGATGGACTACCAACGGCAACTGTCGCAAGTGCAGCAGCAATTGGCGGAAAACACCGGTGAAAGCGGGCGCGTGGAGCAGGGCATCCTTGAATCGCGCCTGAAGTTGCAGCAGCACGGCGAGGAATACCAGAAGGAAGTGCGTACGCAACTGGCCGATGCCCAGCTCAAAAGCGTGACGTTGTCCGAACAGCTGACCTCCGCCGGTTTCGACCTGCAACACAGCGAGATCCTCGCCACCGCCGATGGCGTGGCAGTCAACCTCGGCGTGCACACCGAAGGCGCTGTGGTGCGTCAGGGCGAAACCCTGCTGGAGATCGTTCCGCAAGGCACCACCTTGGAAGTAGAGGGGCACTTGCCGATCAACCTGATCGACAAGGTCGGCACGCATTTGCCGGTGGACATTCTGTTTACCGCCTTCAACCAGAGCAAAACCCCGCGCGTGCCCGGCGCAGTCAGCCTGATTTCCGCCGACCAGATGGTCGATGAGAAAACCGGCGTGCCGTATTACGTGTTGCGCAGCAGCGTCAGCGATCAGGCCATGGAAAAGCTCAACGGCCTGGTGATCAAGCCCGGCATGCCGGCGGAAATGTTCGTGCGCACCGGTGAGCGTTCACTTCTCAACTATTTGTTCAAACCGCTGCTCGATCGCGCCGGTTCTGCGTTGACCGAGGAATAAGGATGTTCGGCTGTATGAAAAAGCTTTCAATGCTGGGGGCGGCAATGATGCTGCTCGCGAGTCACTCGGCAGTCGCGGCCATGGGGCCGTTTGAGATCTACGAGCAGGCGTTGCGCAACGATCCGGTGTTTCTCGGTGCAATCAAGGAGCGCGATGCTGGCCTGGAAAACCGCGTGATTGGCCGCGCCGGCCTGCTGCCTCGGATCGGTTACACCTACAACAAGGGCCGCAACTCGTCCAAGGCGACGTCTCTGGATGATCGTGCGCGCAACCGCACCGATGAGCGCAACTACAACAGTTACGGCTCGGCGCTGACGGTGCAGCAACCGCTGCTCGATTACGAAGCTTACGCGGCGTATCGCAAAGGCGTGGCGCAGTCGTTGTTCGCCGACGAAGCGTTTCGCGGCAAGAGTCAGGAACTGTTGGTGCGCGTGCTGGACAACTACACCAAAGCCTTGTTCGCCCAGGACCAGATCGACATCGCCCAGGCGAAGAAGAAGGCCTACGAGCAACAGTTCCAGCAGAACGAACACATGTTCAAGCAGGGCGAGGGCACGCGCACCGATATTCTCGAAGCCGAGTCGCGCTATGAGCTGGCGACTGCCGAGGAAATCGAAGCGCGCAACGAGCAGGATGCCGCCTTGCGTGAGCTCGGGGCGCTGGTCGGCGTGCCGGCGGTGGATATCGGTGATCTGGCGCCGCTTGGTCAGCAATTCCAGACCTTCACCCTGCAACCGGCCAACTTCGACACCTGGCATGAACTGGCGATCAGCAACAACCCGAACCTCGCTTCGCAGCGTCAGGCCGTGGAAGTGGCGCGCTATGAAGTCGAACGCAACCGCGCCGGGCATCTGCCGAAAGTCAGTGCTTATGCCTCGATGCGCGACAACGAGTCCGAAAGCGGCAACACCTATAACCAGCGCTACGAAACCAACACCATCGGCCTGGAAGTCAGCGTGCCGCTGTACGCCGGCGGCGGGGTGTCGGCCTCGACGCGCCAGGCCAGCCGCACCATGGAACAGGCCGAATACGAACTGGATGGCAAAACCCGCGAAACCCTGATCGAACTGCGCCGACAGTTCAGCGCGTGCCTGTCCGGAGTGAGCAAATTGCGTGCTTATCAGAAGGCCTTGAAGTCGGCCGAGGCGCTGGTGGTCTCGACCCGACAAAGCATTCTGGGCGGCGAACGCACCAATCTCGATGCGTTGAATGCCGAGCAGCAACTGTTCACCACCCGCCGCGACCTGGCCCAGGCACGCTACGACTACCTCATGGCCTGGACCAAATTGCATTACTACGCCGGGACTTTGAACGAACAGGATCTGGCGCGGGTGGACGAAGCATTTGTGGTCGCGCAACAGCCCTCACCCTAACCCTCTCCCAGAGGGAGAGGGGACCGATCCGGGGAGATTGGCGAGATGCACCGACTTGAACGAGCTGTGCTGAATCCGTAATCGACTGGTTTTCCAGGTCGCTGAATAACTGAAGACAACACGGTCGGCTCCCTCCCCCTTTCGGAGAGGGCTGGGGTGAGGGGACCGATCCGGGAAGGTTGGCGAGATGCACCGATTTGAACGAGCTGTGCTGAATCCGTAATCGACTGGTTTTCCAGGTCGCTGAATAACTGAAGACAACACGGTCGGCTCCCTCTCCCTTTGGGAGAGGGCTGGGGTGAGGGGAACGGGCGACACCGCAGGATCTGAGGCTTTGCACCGAGACGTTAATGAGCAGGATTTGGCGCGGGTGGACGAAGCATTTGTGGTCGCGCAACAGCCCTCACCCTAACCCTCTCCCAGAGGGAGAGGGGACCGATCCGGGGAGATTGGCGAGATGCACCGATTTGAACGAGCTGTGCTGAATCCGTAATCGACTGGTTTTCCAGGTCGCTGAATAACTGAAGACAACACGGTCGGCTCCCTCTCCCTTTGGGAGAGGGCTGGGGTGAGGGAAACGGGCGACACCGCAGGATCTGAGGCTTTGCACCGAGACGTTAATGAGCAGGATCTGGTGCGGGTGGACGAAGCATTTGTGGTCGCGCAACAGCCCTCACCCTGACCCTCCCAGAGGGAGAGGGGACTGACCGAGTGGCCTGCGATAGCTGCATCGACTTGAGCGACCGAGCAGGCCGCAGGTTTTGATATCAACACAAATCGGCTCCCTCTCCTCGGGGAGAGGGCTGGGGTGAGGGGAACAGGCGACATCGCTATCAGCCCTGAACAAAACAACAAAAACGAGAATGATGACCATGGACGTACGCATCAAGCCGATTTCGCTCGGCACGCTATTGCTGGTGACCTCGGCAACGCAGGCGCAATACCTGGAACCCGGCCAGCCCGGCAATCCGGCCAGTTGGCGCAGCGCCGAGTTCTTGCGCGACTGGGGCCTGGAACGCATGCAGGCCGATCAGGCCTACGCAGCCGGCATCACCGGCAAGGGCGTGAAAATCGGCGCGCTCGATTCCGGTTTCGATGCCGCGCACCCCGAATTCTCCGCCGACCGTTATCACCCGGTAACCGCCAGCGGCAGCTACGTCGATGGCTCAGCGTTCAACGTCGACGGCACGCTCAACCCCAACAACGATTCCCACGGCACCCACGTGGTCGGCACCATGGGCGCCGCCCGTGATGGCAGCGGCATGCACGGGGTGGCGTACAACGCGCAAATCTACGTCGGCAACACCAACAAGAACGACAGTTTCCTCTTCGGCCCCAGCCCTGATCCGCGTTATTTCAAAGCGGTCTACGACAGCCTCGCCAATGCCGGGGTTCGAGCGATCAACAACAGTTGGGGCAGTCAGCCGCCGGATGTCAGTTACCGCACTCTCGCGGATCTGCACGCCGCCTACGCGCAACACTGGAACAAGGGCACCTGGCTCGACGCCGCTGCCGATGTTTCCCGGCGCGGCGTGATCAATGTCTTCAGCGCCGGCAACAGCGGCTACCCGAATGCCAGTGTACGTTCGGCGCTGCCGTACTTTCAGCCGGATCTGGAAGGTCACTGGCTGGCGGTGTCCGGGCTCGATCAGAGCAATCAGCAGAAATACAACCAGTGCGGCATCGCCAAATACTGGTGCATCACCACACCGGGGGCGAAGATCGACAGCACCATTCCCGGTGGCGGTTATGCGATCAAGTCCGGTACCTCGATGGCGGCGCCGCACGCGACCGGCGCCCTGGCGCTGGTGATGGAACGTTATCCGTACATGACCAACCAGCAGGCGCTTGAGGTGCTGCTGACCACCGCCACCCAGCTCGATGGCTCGGTCACGGACGCACCGAACGAGCGGGTCGGCTGGGGCGTCGCCAATCTCAATCGGGCGATGCGCGGGCCGGGGCAATTGCTCGGTGCGTTCGACGCGAATCTGGGGGCAGGGCAGCGCGATGTCTGGAGCAATGACATCTCTGACAAGGCGCTGCTCCAGCGCCAGCGCGAAGACCTCGCCGAGCACAGCGCCTGGCAGCAAACCCTACAGGACAAAGGCTGGGAGAACGGTGTCCCGGCCGGCGCCAGTCAGCAGGAGCAGACCGATTACGCCGTCGGCATGCTGCGTGATGCGGCAGCGGCGAACCGGGTGTATGAGGGCAGCCTGATCAAGTCCGGCCCCGGGCAATTGCTGCTCAGCGGCGCAAATACCTATCGCGGCCCGACCACCGTCAACGGCGGTCTGCTGACCGTCAACGGTTCGCTGACCTCAGCGGTCACCGTCAACGGCAGCGGCACCCTCGGCGGCTCCGGACGCATCGGCGCGTTGACCGCCAACAGCGGCGGCCGTGTCGCACCGGGCAATTCCATCGGCACCTTGAATGTCGCTGGTGATGTGACACTCGCCCCGGGCTCGACTTACGCCGTCGAGCTATCGCCCACCAGCAGCGACCGCATCGTTGCCGGCGGCACGGCAACCGTCAGCGGCGCCAGCGTCAGCCTGGCGCTGGAAAACAGCCCGACCTTGCTCAGCAGCGCCGAAGCGCAAAGCCTGCTCGGTCGCCAGTACAACATCCTGCAAGCGGCCGGCGGCGTGCAGGGGCAGTTCGCTGCAGTAGTGCCGAACTACCTGTTCATCGGCGGCGCCCTTGACTACGCCGCAAGCGGCATCCAGCTGAATATCCAGCGCAATGCCACCAGCTTCGCCAGCGTCGGGCAAACGCCGAACCAGCGTTCGGTGGCCGCTGCAGTTGAAGGTCTGGGCGCCGGCAATTCGGTTTACGAAAGTGTGCTTCGTGCACCGACTCAGGCCTCGGCGCAGCAAGCCTTCCAGCAACTGAGCGGCGAGATTTATCCGGCGCTGGGGACGATGCTGATCAATGACAGCCGCCAGTTGCGTGATGCGGTTGGCGAGCGGCTGCACGATGAATCGGCGACACGCAGCAATGGCTGGATCAAAGCACTCGGCGCTTGGGGCAGCACCGATTCGGGCCACGACACGGCCGGCTACAACACCTCGATCGGCGGCCTGCTGGCGGGGGTCGACGGCGCGCTGGACGAGCAGACCCGCATCGGTCTGGTCACCGGTTATAGCGACAGCTCGTTAAGCATGGGCTCGGGCACGCATTCTTCGGCGAAAGTCGACAGCTATCACCTCGGCACTTACGCCGCACACGACCTCGGCGCCTGGCGCTTGAGCACTGGCGCGGCCTACAGCTGGCATCGCGGCGATGCGAAGCGCGATCTGCAATACGACGAGGTCAGCGCCAAGCAGAAAGCCAAAGTTGACGCGACCACCACCCAAGTCTTCGGCGAAGCGGCATATCGCTTGCAGCTGCAAGCGCTGGCGCTGGAACCGTTCGCCAACCTGACCTACCTGCATCTGGACACCGAAGGCTTCACCGAAAAGGGCGATGCCGCTGCGCTCAAAAGCTCTGGAGATCGACGCGATGTGGCGCTGAGCACCTTGGGCGTGCGGGCGAGCAAAACCTTCAACCTTTCGAACCAGCAAGCGCTGGACGTCAGCGCGCGTCTCGGCTGGCAGCACAGCCTCAGCGATATCGAATCAGAGCAGCATTTGCGTTTTGCCAGCGGCGGCACGCCGTATTCCGTGGAAAGCTCGGCGCTGGTACGCGATGCCGCACTGGTCGGCGTGCAGGCCAGTCTGGCCTTGAGCAAGGACGTGCGGGTCAACCTCGATTACAACGGCCAACTGGCCAGCCGCGAGAAGCTGCATGGCGTTGGCCTGAGCCTGAACTGGCAGTTCTGATTGCATGTGTTTGAGTCACCGTGGCGAGGGGATTTATCCCCGCTCGACTGCGCAGCAGTCGCAAAACCTGATCGTTCCCACGTGCAGCAAGGGAATTGATCGTTCCCACGCTCTGCGTGGGAACGCCTCCAGGGACGCTCCGCGTTCCAATGGGACGCGGAGCGTCCCGGGCTGCATTCCCACGCGGAGCGTGGGAACGATCAAGGCAACCGGATTTTTCGCAACATCACTAAGGAAGGTCGTGGATGGATAACAACAATACCCCCGCGCAATCGGGTGGCCGCTTTGCCCTGAAAACCCTGACAGTCGCCATGCTCTGTGCCAGTGCGATGGCGCAGGCAGCGCCTTACGCGGAAAACGGCCGCAGCGGCGATCCGTCGAGCTGGCGCAGCAATGAATTCAAGGCCGACTGGGGCTTGGGCGCGATCGGCGCGGATTACGCCTACGCCGCCGGCTACACCGGCAAAGGCGTGAAGCTGGGCATCTTCGATCAGCCGGTCTACGCCGCACATCCGGAGTTCTCCGGCAGCAACAAAGTCGTCACCTTGGTCACCAGCGGCATTCGCGAATACACCGACCCTTACATCCCGGTAAAGGCCGGCGATGCGTTCCTCTATGACGGTTCACCCTCGGTCGGCTCCAACGGCAAGCTCGGCGCCCATGGCACGCACGTCGGCGGCATCGCGGCGGGCAGTCGCGACGGCGGGGTGATGCACGGTGTTGCATTCGGTGCGCAGATCATCAGCGCCGATAACGGCGACCCAGGCCCGGAAGACGGCATCGTGCGCGGCAACGATGGTGCGGTGTACAAGGCCGGTTGGGATGCGCTGATCGCCAGCGGTGCGCGAATCATCAACAACAGCTGGGGCATCGGCATCACCGACCGCTTCGACCTCGGCGGCCGCGATCCGGCGTATCCGCACTTCACCGTCAACGACGCGCAATTGCAATTCAACGAAATCCGCACGCTGCTCGGCACCAAACCCGGCGGCGCTTACGACGGCGCCATCGCCGCCGCTCGCAGCGGCATCGTCACCATTTTTGCCGCTGGCAACGATTACAACCTGAACAATCCCGACGCCATTGCCGGCCTGGGTTATTTCGTCCCGGACATCGCGCCGAACTGGATCACCGTCGCCGCGTTGCAGCAGAACCCGGACACCGCCAGCGCCAATCCGTACGTGATCAGCACGTTCTCCTCGCGCTGCGGCTATACGGCGAGTTACTGCGTCTCGGCGCCGGGCACCAAGATTTATAGCTCGATCATCGAAGGCACCAACGCCGGCAACCTGACCACCAGCTACGCCAACTACAACGGCACCTCGATGGCGGCGCCGCATGTCG
Source organism: Pseudomonas sp. 1L-E-NC-VB-C3 (assembly GCF_057291535.1). Lineage (NCBI taxonomy): Bacteria > Pseudomonadati > Pseudomonadota > Gammaproteobacteria > Pseudomonadales > Pseudomonadaceae > Pseudomonas > Pseudomonas sp. 1L-E-NC-VB-C3. The sequence continues at coordinate 271,351 of NZ_JBXAWD010000002.1, forward strand.
CTGGTTCCATCGCCGTGCTGATGGAGCGCTTCCCGTATATGTCCGGCGATCAGGTCGCCAGCGTATTGCGCACCACTGCGACCGACCTCGGCGCACCGGGCATCGACGCCTTGTACGGTTGGGGCATGATCAACCTGCGCAAGGCCATCGATGGCCCGGCGATGTTCGTGACCGAGCAGGACATTCCCGAGGAATTCCGCGTGCAGGGCGCTTACGGTTCCGGCCAGTTTGTCGCTGATCTGCCGGGCATCGGTGCGATCATCGATCAGGGCAAACCTACCGAGCGGGTGTGCAGCGATATCACGTGCGGCCTCGACACCTGGCGCAACGACATCGGCGGCCATGGCGGTCTGACCAAGCAAGGCATCGGCACCCTGGTGCTGACCGGCAACAACACTTACAGCGGTCCGACCCTGGTCAATCAGGGTCGACTGGCCATCAACGGTTCGCTGCAATCGGCGGTCACCGTCAACAATGGCGGCATCCTCGGCGGCAATGGCCGCATCGGCGCGCTGGCAGTGAACAGCGGCGGTACAGTGGCGCCGGGCAACTCCATCGGCACCCTGAACGTCGCCGGTGACGTGACTTTCGCGCCGGGTTCGAACTACGCCGTAGAGCTGTCACCAACCAGCAGCGATCAGATCATCGCAGGCGGCAAAGCCGTCATCGACGGCGCCACGGTGAGCCTGTCGCTGGAAAACAGCCCGACCTTGCTCAGTACCGGCGAAGTGCAAAGCCTGCTCGGCACTCGCTACAACATCCTGCAAGCGGCGGGCGGCATTGAAGGGCGCTTCGGTCAGGTCTTGCCGAATTACGCCTTCCTTGGCGGCACTCTGGATTATTCGGCGGGCGGCATTCAACTGGCGGTCGGGCGCAATGAGGCATCGTTCGCCAGCGTCGGTCTGACGCCGAACCAGCGCGCCGTCGGTGCGGCTGCCGAACGTCTGGGTGCGGGCAACGCGCTGTTCGAAACCCTGTTGCTGTCGCCCAACGCGGCGTCGGCGCAGCAGGCCTTTCAACAGTTGTCCGGCGAGATTCACCCGGCCATCGGCACGCTGCTGATCAACGACAGCCGCTACCTGCGCGAAGCCGTCGGCGAGCGCCTGCGTGAGCGTGATCTGTTCAATGCCGATGCGCCGACTGATGATCGCAGCAACGTCTGGGTCAAGGTCCTTGGCTCGTGGGGCGAGAGTGACGGCGGACACGACAATGCCGATTCCAATAGCTCCATCGGCGGGCTGCTGGCTGGTGTCGACGGTCTGATTGCTGAAGATACCCGTCTCGGTTTCGTCACCGGTTACAGCGACAGTTCGTTGAGCATGGGCAGCGGCACGCATTCGTCGGCGTCGGTCGACAGCTACCACTTGGGTGCGTATCTGGGCCATGAAATCGACGCGTTGCGCCTGACCGTCGGCGGCGCCTACAGCTGGCATCGCATCGACGTCAAACGTGATCTGCAGTTCGGCGACGTCAGCGGCAAACAGAAAACCAAACGTGACGCGACCACCGCGCAAGTGTTCACCGAGGCCGCATACGATCTGGGCCTGCAACCGATGAACCTGGAGCCGTTCGCCAATCTGTCCTACGTGCACCTCAACACCGACAGCTTCACCGAAAAGGGTGGCGCTGCCGCGCTCAAGGGTGGTGAAGACAACCGCGACGTGGTGCTGTCGACCCTCGGCGTGCGCGCCAAGCGCAGCTTCGCTGTGTCGGACAAGCATCAGCTGGAACTGGGCGCCAGCCTCGGCTGGCAGCACAACCTGAGCAGCATCGATGCCGACAGCCATCTGGCCTTCGCCAACGGCAACAGCGCGTTCACCGTGCAGAGCGTGTCGATGGATCGTGACGCTGCTGTGGTCGGCGTGCGCGCCGGGCTGGCACTCAATCGCGAGGTGCGGGTCAACCTCGACTACAACGGCCTGATCGGCTCGAACGAGAAGGATCACGGCGTCGGTCTGACCCTCGACTGGCAGTTCTGAGGCGTAACCGGCAGCGCTTGATGGGCTGCCGGTTTTTCAAGAAAAGGGAGCGCTGCACATGGGATTGTTCGATTACAAAAATGCCGACGGCAAGGGGCTTTATAGCGATGCCATCGCGCTGACGCTGTATGCCTACACGCCCACCGGCAAACCATTGCCGGCCACGGCGTGGGCACCGGTCGCCGCGACGGCGCTGGGCTATCAGGGCAAGGTCGGCGTGCAAGGCACGTTCTTCGGGGAACAGGATGGCTTCACCAGCGCCGAGGCCGAAGTGCTCGGCAAGTACGACGCCGCTGGCAAATTGATCGGCCTTGGCATTGCCTTTCGCGGCACTGGCGGGCTGGGTTACAGCGACACTTTCGGTGATCTGAAAAACAATCTGCTCGCGGCGGTCGGGCCTTCGGATTACGCGAGCAACTACGCGAAAAACGCGTTCGACAATCTGCTCAAGGCCGTCGCCGATTTCGCGATCGCCACCGGCATTGCCGCCAAGGACGTGCTGATCAGCGGCCATAGCCTCGGCGGGCTTGGGGTAAATAGTGTTGCTGAATTGAGCGGGGACAACTGGGGCGGCTTCTACAAGGATGCCAATTACATCGCCTTCGCGTCGCCGACCCAGAGCAGCACCGGCCCCCAGGTGCTCAACATCGGTTTCGAAAACGATCCGGTATTTCGCGTGCTCGACGGCACCACGTTCAGCACGGCGTCGATGGGCAAGCACGACAAGCCGCACGAATCGACCACCGACAACCTCGTCAACTTCACCGATAACTACGCCTCCACGGCGCAGAACTTGGTGCCGTTCAGCATCGCCAATCCGCTGAACTGGTCGGCGCACAGTTCACTGGGCTACGCCGATGGCTTGAATCGGGTAATCGATTCGGCGTTCTACGATCTGACCGAGCGCGACTCGACGATCATCGTCGCCAATCTCGAAGAGGCATCGCGGAGCAAGACCTGGGTCGAGGACCTGGGCCGCAGCGGCGAGCCGCACATCGGCAGCACCTTCATCATCGGCACGCAGAGCAGCGACTGGCTCAAGGGCGGGGCGGGTAACGACTTTCTTGAAGGACTGGGCGGCGACGACCGTTTTCGTGATGACGGCGGCTACAACGTCATTTTCGGCGGGCAGGGCCATAACACCTTCGAACTGCAGAAACCGTTGCAGAACTTCAGCTTCGCTAACGACGGCGACGGCACGCTGTACGTGCGCGACGCCTACGGCGGCATCAGCCTGACCCGTGACATCGGCGCGCTGATCAGTAAAGAGGCCGGTTCGTGGTGGGGCAGCAAGGAGATCACCTGGGGCGTCACCGCCAAGGGCCTGAGCAACGGCAGCGAACTGACCCAGTACAACCATTCGCTCAGCGGTGATGGCTACGGCAATGCCTTGCATGCCACGGCCGATGGCGACTGGCTGTTTGGCCTTGGTGGCGATGATCAACTGATCAGTGACAAGTCGCAGGTGACTTTCGTGGGTGGCGCTGGCAACGACGTGATGACGGCGGTGGGTGGCGGCAACACCTTCCTGTTCAGCGGCGCGTTCGGTTTCGATGCGATCAATGGTTATCAAGGCAGCGACAAACTGCTGTTCATGGGCGTCGCGGGCGCGGGACAGGGTTATGACTACAAGCAGCATGCCGCGCAGTCCGGCGCTGATACCGTGCTGAAAGTCGGCGATTTTGCCGTGACGCTGATTGGCGTCGGCGTGGCTAACCTGACGGATTCGAGTTTCGTCTTTGCCTGATTCCGAAGGTGCAGGAGATCTCATTGTGGGAGCGAGCCTGCTCGCGAAAGCGGTGGGTCAGGCGATTGTGATGTTGAATGTGCTGCCGCCTTCGCGAGCAGGCTCGCTCCCACAGGTACGGCGTACACATGATCGTTCCCACGCTCTGCGTGGGAATGCAGTCGGGGGCGCTCTGCGTCCCACAAGATCGCAGCCTTCGGCAGCTTCTACAGAGGATGTGCAAGATGTAAAGAATGCTCCAGAGCCCCGCGCTCTGGCTGTGAGCTATCTCTGACAATTCCAACAACAAGAGAGGCAATGGCAATGGGTGTATACGACTACAAGAACTTCGGCACAGCCGATTCCGCGGCGCTGTTCAGTGATGCTATGGCGATCACGCTGTATTCCTATCACAACCTCGATAACGGCTTCGCCGCCGGTTATCAGCACAACGGCTTCGGCCTTGGCCTGCCGGCGACACTGGTCACCGCGCTGATTGGCGGCACCGATTCGCAAGGGGTGATCCCCGGTATCCCGTGGAATCCCGATTCGGAAAAACTCGCCCTCGATGCCGTGAAAAAGGCTGGCTGGACGCCCATCACCGCTGCGCAATTGGGCTACGACGGCAAGACCGATGCACGCGGGACGTTCTTCGGCGAGAAGGCTGGCTACACCAGCGCGCAAGTGGAAATCCTCGGCAAGTACGATGCCCAGGGTCACCTTACCGAACTGGGTATCGCCTTTCGCGGCACCAGCGGCCCCCGCGAAACCCTCATTGGTGATTCGATTGGCGATGTGATCAACGATCTGCTCGCGGCGTTCGGCCCGGCCGATTACGCAAAAAACTACGTCGGCGAAGCTTTCGGCAATCTGCTCAACGATGTCGTCGCCTTCGCCCGGGCCAACGGCCTCAGCGGCAAGGACGTACTGGTCAGCGGTCATAGCCTGGGCGGTCTGGCGGTGAACAGCATGGCTGACTTGAGCACTGGCAAGTGGGGCGGATTTTTCGCCGATTCCAACTACATCGCCTACGCCTCGCCGACCCAGAGCAGCGGCGACAAGGTGCTGAATATCGGCTACGAAAACGACCCGGTGTTTCGCGCCCTCGACGGTTCGACCTTCAGCAGTGCCTCGGTGGGTGTGCACGATGCGCCGCACACATCCACCACCGACAACCTCGTCAGCTTCAACGATCACTACGCCTCGAACGCCTGGAACGTGCTGCCGTATTCGATCCTGAATATCCCGACCTGGATTTCGCACCTGCCCACTGGCTACGGCGACGGCATGACGCGCGTGCTGGAGTCGAAGTTCTACGACCTGACCAGCCGCGACTCGACGATCATCGTCGCCAACCTGTCCGACCCGGCGCGGGCAAACGCTTGGGTACAGGACCTCAACCGTAACGCCGAAACCCACAAGGGCAGCACCTTCATCATCGGCAGTGACGGCAACGACCTGATCCAGGGCGGCAGCGGCAATGACTATCTGGAGGGCGGCGCCGGCAACGACAGCTTCCGCGACAACGGTGGCTACAACGTTATTCTGGGCGGGCAGGGCAACAACATGCTCGACTTGCAGCAAACAGTGAAGAACTTTGATTTCGCCAACGACGGTGCCGGCAACCTGTACATCCGCGATGCCAACGGCGGGATCAGCATTACCCGCGACATCGGCAGCATTGTCAGCAAAGAGCCGGGTTTTCTCTGGGGCGTGTTCAATGACGACGTGTTGCACAGCGTCACGGCCACGGGGCTGAAAGTCGGCAGCAACCTCACCGCTTATGAGTCGAGCATGAAAGGCACGGCTGCCAATGACACGCTCAAGGCGCATGCGGGCGGTGATTGGCTGTTTGGCCTTGAGGGCAATGATCATTTGCTCGGCGGCGCGGGCAATGATGTGTTTGTCGGTGGTGCTGGCAACGATTTGCTGGAATCGGGCGGCGGGGCGGATACGTTTCTGTTCCACGGCGCGTTCGGCCAGGATCGGGTCGTTGGCTACACGGCCGATGACAAACTGGTGTTTCTCGGCGTACAGGGTGTGTTGCCGGGGGATGATTTCCGTGCCCATGCGTCGGCGGTCGGGCAGGATACCGTGCTGACATTTGGTGGGGATTCGGTGACGTTGGTGGGGGTGGCGCCGGGGAGTTTGAGCGACGACGGGGTGGTTATCGCCTGAGGTTGATGCGGGGCCTGTGCCGGCCCCTTCGCGAGCAGGCTCGCTCCCACAGGGGATTTGTGAACGACGCAGATCCAGTGTGTGATCGTTCCCACGCTCCGCGTGGGAATGCAGCCCGGGACGCTCTGCGTCCCACTCGAGAGCCGAACGCGGAGCGTCCGTGGAGGCATTCCTTTGCTGCGCATGGGAACGATCATTCAGGCCAAGTCAGTCTTCCTTGCGCACGGTCGCGACTTCATCGGCGCGAACCTTGACCTTGGCGCCGGAAATGTCCTCGAACTCATAGAAACCGTCCTCGGTCTCGGTCTTCGGCATGTCCTCGGTCAGGTACTGGGTGCCGTTCTGCAGCGTCACCACGGTCTGGGTCGAACAGCCGCCCAGCGCCAACAGGGCTGCGACTGCTACAGGAATACCCAGCATCTTGATTTTCATACCCACCTCTGACTCCTTGCTTGAATGTGATTGCGGGCATTGTCGGCCCTGTAACGCGGTTGGTGCCAGCAGCGGCGGAAAAGTTCGATGGCGGCACGAAAAAATGCCATTGATCTTTTTCCGTTTGCGCCGGGCGGGGCTGAGCTGCTATCTGTACGCATAACCAGTGTTCGCTTGCCGTGGCTTTGAATTCCCGTGACCTCCAACCCTCTCGACGATCCGTTCTATTACCTCAACAACTTCCGGCAAGTGCTTGATTGGCTTGGGCTTCGCTATGCCGATGTGATGAGCGCAAGCGAACACGGCTTCATCCGCGACTTCAATACGCTGCCGCAAGCCTCGCAGGGATTGCTGGTGCGCATGGTCATGCGCAAGGGCATTCACTTTCGCGCGAGCAAACTCAATTATCTGGAAATCGGCGACATCGCTGAGGCGGCGCAGCCGTTGCTCGATCGCGGCTGGCTCGATGAACACGCTGCGCTGACCCTGGCAGAGTTGTTTGATGTCCTGCTCAAGGCCGAGCTGCTGCAAGCGTTCGGCACCTTTATCGATCAACCGAAAGGGCGCAAGGACGAATGGCTGCCCGTGCTGGCCGAACAGTTCAGCGAGGCGCAAACCCTGCGCGCCTGGGCGCCGCAACTGGCCGACCGGCTGTTCAGCCTGACCCTGATGGATTTGTGCGATCGCCTGCGCCTGATGTTCTTCGGCAATCTTTATCAGGACTGGTCGGAGTTCGTGCTGGCCGACCTCGGCATCTTCACTTATGAAAAAGTCGAGTTCTGCGCCGACTCCCGAGGCTTGCGCAGTCGTGAAGACGTCGACGCCTGCCTGTTCCTGCATCAATGCCAGCTGCGTTTCGAGGCCGGCGAACCGCTGGAAGAGATCGTCGAACAGATCAACGCCGTGCAGTTCGACAACCCGTGGCTACGCCGTCGGCAAGCCAAGGCGTTGTTCCAGATCGGCCAGTATGCCGAGCGCATCGGCGACTTTGCGCTGGCCCTGAGTGTTTACCGCGACTGCGCCTATCCTGGTGCGCGACTGCGGATGATCCGTGTGCTTGAACGTTGCGGCGAATATGCATTGGCGCTGGAACTCGGCACGCTGGCCGAACAGGCGCCGCAAAGTGCCGCCGAGCAGCAGGGCTTACAACGCATCGTCCCGCGTCTGCGGCGCAAACTCGGTGGCCCGCCGCTCAAGCGTGCCAAGGCCAGAGAGGTCGAGCGCCTCGATTTGCATTTGCCGCGCAGCGATCCGACGCGGTCGGTGGAGTTTCACGTACAAGCGCACTTGCACGCCGATGACGGCCCGGTGCATTACGTCGAGAACAGCCTGATCAATTCACTGTTCGGCCTGTTGTGCTGGCCGGCGATCTTCGCGCCGTTGCCGGGTGCGTTCTTTCACCCGTTCCAGCGCGGCCCGGTGGATCTGCTCAGCGAAGACTTCCTCGAGCGCCGCGCCGAGCTGTTCCAGGCCTGTTTGGGCGAACTCGATAATGGCCGCTACGCCGAGACGATTCGCCAGCGCTTCGTCGACAAGTGGGGCATCCAGTCGCCGTTCGTGTTCTGGGGCGCGCTCAACGAAGACTTGCTGGAACAGGCGCTGGCCTGTCTGCCCGCCGAACACCTGAAACACTGGTTCAATCGCCTGCTGCTCGACATCAAGGCCAACCGCGCCGGCATGCCGGATCTGATCCAGTTCTGGCCGCAGCACAAGACCTACCGGATGATCGAAGTCAAAGGCCCCGGCGACCGCTTGCAGGACAATCAACTGCGCTGGCTGGAGTTCTGCCACGAGCATCAAATGCCGGTGGCCGTGTGTTACGTGCAATGGGCGGAGCAGAGCGCTTGAGCTACAGCGTTGCCGTGCGTGCACTGTGCGAGTTCACCGCCAAGACCGGCGACCTCGACCTGCGCTTCACCCCGTCACCGACCGCGCTGGAAGGCATCGTCGGCCATCGCACCGTGGCCTCGCGACGCAGCGAGCAGTACCAGAGCGAAGTGGCGCTGCAAGGCGAATTCGGCGAGCTGAAGGTCAAGGGCAGGGCGGACGGTTACGACCCGGCGCAAAACTGCCTGGAAGAAGTCAAAACCTATCGCGGCGACTTGAGCAAGCAACCGGCCAATCACCGCCAGTTGCACTGGGCGCAGGCGAAAATCTACGGCTGGTTGATGTGCCAGAAACTGCAATTGCAGCAGATCAATCTGGCGCTGGTGTATTTCGACGTCGTCAGCGAAAAGGAAACCTGCCTGGTTGAATCCTACAGCGCCGAGTCGCTTCAGGGGTTTTTCGCGCAGCAGTGCGCTTTGTTCCTGCAATGGGCCGAGCAGGAAATGGCCCATCGCGAAGCGCGCAATCTGGCCGCGCAGCAACTGCCGTTCCCGCACGCGGATTTTCGTCCCGGCCAACGGCATCTGGCCGAATCAGTGTTCAAAGCCGTCAGCACCGGCCGCTGCCTCATGGCCCAGGCGCCGACCGGCATCGGCAAAACCCTTGGCACGCTATTTCCGATGCTCAAGGCCTTGGCGCCGCAGCAACTGGACAAGGTGTTCTTTCTCACCGCCAAGACTCCCGGACGCAAACTGGCGCTCGATGCCAGTCAAGTGTTGTTCAGGCAAGCGCCGGACTTGCCGCTGCGAGTGATGGAAATGGTTGCTCGCGACAAGGCCTGCGAACATCCGGACAAAGCCTGCCACGGTGAATCCTGTCCGTTGGCCCAGGGTTTTTATGATCGCCTGCCGGCTGCCCGCGAATCTGCCAGCCATATCAATCTGCTGGATCAGGCGGCGATGCGTGAAGTTGCCGCGCAGCACAGCGTATGCCCGTATTACCTGAGCCAGGAAATGGCCCGTTGGGCGGATGTGGTGGTTGCCGACTACAACTATTACTTCGACTTCAGCGCGCTGCTGTTCGGCCTGGCCCAGCTCAATCAGTGGAAAGTCGCGGTGCTCGCCGACGAAGCGCACAACCTGGTCGAACGCGGCCGGCAGATGTACAGCGCCAGCCTCGACCAGTTCACCCTCGCCAGCGTGCGCAAAACCGCGCCGGCAGCGCTGAAGAATGCCCTGCAACGGGTCAACCGCGAATGGAACGCGCTGCATGCGCCGCAACTGGCGGCGTATCAGGCGTACGACAAGGCGCCGGACAAGCTCCTGCACGCCATTTCGCTGTGTTGCGCGGCCATTGGCGATTACCTCAACGAACATCCGCAAGGCCTCGACAGCGGCCTGCAGAATTTCTATTTCGACTTGCTGCAATTCGCCCGGGTCGCCGAGCTGTACGACGAGCATTACCTGTTCGATATCAGCAAACGCGATCTCGACCGCAAACGTCCGTTGTCGCAACTGTGCCTGCGCAACGTGGTGCCGGCTTCGTTCATCGGCCCGCGCCTGACAGCGGCGCGCAGTAGCGTGCTGTTCTCGGCCACGCTGAGCCCGCGCAATTATTACGCCGACCTGCTCGGCACGCCCGCCGACACGGTGTGCATCGACGTCGAATCGCCGTTCAGTGCCGAGCAGTTGCAGGTGCACATCGTCAGCCAGATCTCCACGCGTTTTAACCATCGCCAGGCCTCGCTGGAGCCTATCGTCGAGCTGATCGCGCGCCAGTTCAGCGAGCGCCCGGGCAACTATCTGGCGTTCTTCAGCAGTTTCGATTACCTGCAACAGGTCGCGACGTTATTGGCCGAGCGCCATCCGCACATCACCCAGTGGCTGCAATCGCGGGGCATGGCCGAGGGCGCGCGGCAGGCGTTTCTCGACCAGTTCAGCGCCGACAGCCAGGGCGTCGGGTTTGCGGTGCTGGGCGGGGCGTTTGGCGAGGGCATCGATTTGCCCGGCGCGCGGCTGATCGGCGCGTTCATCGCCACGCTGGGGCTGGCTCAGCTCAACCCGGTCAACGAGCAGATGAAGCGGCGCATGGCCGCCATTTTTGGCGCCGGCTACGACTACACCTATCTGTATCCGGGCATGCAAAAAGTCGTACAAGCCGCCGGGCGGGTGATTCGCACCCGTGAGGATCGCGGCACGGTCATGCTCATTGATGACCGCTTTGCCGAAAGCCGCATCCAGCAACTGCTGCCGCAGTGGTGGGCAATCAAAAGCGAGCCGGCACTTTCCAAATCAGTGGATTCACGCATACTTCAGCCCATGACAGTGGCTGGTGAGTGTGATGAGTGAAAACAACAGTACCGCAGCGATCGAAGACAGCCGTTTCCGGCTGCTGATCGACGCGGTTGTCGACTATGCGATCTACATGATCGACCCCGACGGTACCATCACCAGTTGGAACTCCGGCGCCAAACGCTTCAAGGGCTACGAAGAAGCGGAAATCATCGGCGAGCATTTCTCGCGCTTCTATACCCCGGAAGACCGCGCCAACGGCATGCCGCAACGGGCGCTCGACACAGCGATCCGTGAAGGTCGCTTCGAAGGCGAGGGCTGGCGCGTGCGCAAGGACGGCACGCACTTCTGGTCGCACGTGGTGATCGATCCGATCATCGACCCCAACGGCGAACTGCTCGGTTTCGCCAAGATCACTCGCGACCTCACCGACCGCAAAATGGCCGAGGAAACCCTCAAGCAAAGCGAACAGCAGTTCCGCCTGCTGGTGCAGGGCGTCACCGACTACGCGATCTACATGCTCAGCCCCGAAGGTTGCGTCAGCAACTGGAACCAGGGCGCGCAGCGCATCAAGGGTTACCTGCCGGAAGAAATCATCGGCCAGCATTTTTCGATTTTCTACACCCCCGAAGACCGCGAACTCGGCGAGCCGCAGCGCTCGCTGGAGATTGCCACCCGCGAAGGCCGGTTCGAGAGCCGCAGTTGGCGGATGCGCAAGGACGGCACGCGGTTTCTTGCCCACGTGGTCGTCGATGCGATTCGCGGCGACACCGGCACGCTGCTCGGCTTTGCCAAGATCACCCGCGATGTGACCGAGGCGCACGAGGCGCAGCAGGCCCTGGAAAAGACCCGCGAGGCGTTGTTCCAGGCGCAGAAGATGCAGGCGATCGGCCAACTCAGCGGCGGTATCGCCCATGACTTCAACAACCTGCTGACGGTGATTCTCGGCAATCTCGAGATCGTGCAGAAACGCATCGGCGACGCGCCGAAAATCGCTCGATTGCTGGAGAATGCCACCCAAGGAGCCTTGCGCGGTGTCTCGCTGACCCAGCGCATGCTGGCCTTCGCCCGGCGTCAGGAACTCAAGACCGAATCGGTGGATATCCCGCAACTGGTGCAAGGCATCACCGGGCTGCTGCGCAGTTCGCTCGGACCGGGCATTCGTATCGAAACACGCTTTCCCGACGACCTGCAGCCAGTGCTGGCCGATAGCAATCAGCTGGAACTGGCGATCCTCAATCTCGCCACCAATGCCCGCGATGCCATGCCCGAGGGCGGCACGGTGGTCATTCAGGCACAAGCGGAAGTGGTACTGGAACAAACTCATTCGACCCTGGCAGCGGGGCGTTACGTGTGCCTGAGCCTGATCGACAGCGGCGAAGGCATGGACGAAGCCACGCTGGCCTGTGCCCGCGATCCGTTCTTCACCACCAAAGGCCTGGGCAAAGGCACCGGGCTTGGCTTGTCGATGGTGCACGGCTTCATCGAGCAGTTGGGCGGGCGCTTTATTCTGAAAAGCGAGAAGGGCCACGGCACGGCAGCCGAGCTATGGATTCCGGTGGCGCTTGAGCGGGCGGTCAGTCGCCCGGCGTACAGCAACGCCGCGCCGCTCGCAGTGCCGAGACTCAGCGTGCTGGTGGTCGATGACGATTCGCTGGTGCTGACCAGCACCAGCCTGCTGCTCGAAGACCTCGGCCACCGCGTCATCGGCGCGACCTCCGGCGCCCAGGCGCTGGCGCTTTTCGATCAGGGCGAAGTCATCGATCTGGTGATCACCGACATGGCCATGCCAAAAATGAGCGGCGCGCAACTGGCCCATGCCGTGCGGATGCTCAAGCCGGATTTGCCGATCATTCTCGCCACTGGATACGCCGAACGTTTGGAAGGCTTCGCCGCCGATCTGCCGCGTCTGCCGAAACCGTTCACTCAGTTGAATCTGGTCCAGATCATCGCCCAGTCGATGAAGTGATGCGCTGGTCGATCCGGCTGAACTAGTGCTGACGCGTGCCTTTCCAAAAGTCTTGTTCACTTTTGGAGGGCACGTCTCTTGTCTCGCATATTGACCCAGCCAAGCGCTGTTGAAGAAGCCTTGGCTGAACACGACGCCAAGATGTTTGGCTCACCCAAGGAGCGGCTGGATTTCTACCGCCGGGAAATCCAGTACGAAACCAGCATCCTCGCCAACCGTACCGACGCCTATCTGGCGGCGCAGTCGTTTCTGGTGATCGCTTTCGCCTCGTGCATGGCCAACCTCAATCCGGAGTGGGGCAAGATGTTCACCCTTGTCGTGCCGCCGTTTCTGGCGCTGCTTGGTGTGCTCAGTTCGCTGAATGCCTGGCCGGGGATTCGTGCGGCTTACGACATCATTGATCACTGGCACTTTAAACAAAGCCAGTTGCTGCACAGCGAACCGGTGATGGGCGCGGCGTATGACGAGTCTCCACTGTTCAGCGAAATGGAATCGAGCCACAAGGGCTATCGCAAGTCGCTGCTGTTCTCAGTGCGCACGCCTTGGATTTTTGCGACGTTCTGGGTGATGTTGGGGGTGTATGCGGTGTTTATTCAGGTGACCAATCCTTGAGGTGGATTGGTCGGGACAGGTGCTGGATGTTGTGGGGTTTATGAGATTTTTACCCCCTCACCCCAGCCCTCTCCCCCAAGGGGGCGAGGGGGAAAGGGAGCAGATTTTCAGGCTTTTCAAAACTTGTATTCGACTCGATTTTCAGGTCGATGAATAACGAAAAAACACCCCGGTCAGTCCCCTCTCCCTCGGGGAGAGGGCTAGGGTGAGGGGCTTTTGACTTTTATCACGCGGTTTCCAGCTCACGCCGCGGTGTAACAGCATTCTGCACCGCTGCCGGAATCGGCGGAAAATCCTCATTCAGCACACACAGATGATCAATCGCATCTTCAAACTTCGCATCGGCTTTCTTGCGCAGTGCCCGGTATTGCTCAAAGCGTTCGAAGTCGGTCGGGGTCTGTTCCAGCAGCGCGTTGGCCGCTCGGTTCAGTTCGTGGGCTTCTTCGAACAGTTGACGATTGCGTTCCAGAGCCAGTGCTCTGCAAGCCTTGATTTGCGCAGGAGTCGAGCATTCGTTCATGACTGTGACCTTGTTTGTGTCGGGGTTCCGTTTGATAGGCTGTTCACCGCAGGGGAACCGAACCTGCCGGGTCGCGCTGGATGGTTGGCGCGGTTAAAGGTGTGACCCTTGGGTCGCGCCCGGCGATCCATTTTTTTGTAGAAAAATCTTCGATGATTTTCGGCAAAGCGCAGCGGTTGAAGAATCAGCTTTTTCGTTGCTTCAGACTTTCATAGCGCGCCAGCATCGGCTGTGTGCTGATGCCATGCAGCAGGATACTCAGGGCCACCACCGACAACGTGATGTCGGTACAGACCTTGGCCACGTCGGAATCGAGGCCATGGTTCAGGGCGAAGAACAGATAGAACAGGCTGCCGATGCCACGAATGCCAAACCAGCCGATCAACAAACGCTGCGGCCCGCTGAGCAGATTGCCCCACGGCATCAGCGCCACGCTCAGCGGTCGGATCAGACAGAACAGCACGGCGCCGATCCACAAGGCCCGCCAGTCCCAATGCGCAATCAGCACGACGCCGAGCAAAGTCACCAGAAACACCTCCATCGCCCGCTCGACCAGACTGCCGAATGCGAGCATGTCGCCCATCATGATTCCCGCCGCGACCTGGCTGTCTTCCAACTGCTCCGTGTCGCCGTGCACGGCGTTCTGTGGTTCGACGTTCTGATGACCGACCACCGGCTGCACCAGATGCTCGGCAGGCGCTTGGGTGATGCCCGTGGATTTCACTTCCTCCTGACGCAGACCCAGGCCAGCAGCGAAGACCGCGAGAAAGCCGTAGCCGCCAATGGCGTCGGCCACCACGTAGGACAGCGCGATCAGCGCGAGGGTCAGGTAATCGTTCGGGCCGAGGGTGCTGTCCTCGTTGTGAATGCGTAGTAACAGAGCGATGCGGCCAATGCCGCGCCCCATCCAGTAACCGGTGAGCAAACCCGCCGGCACCGCCCACAACAGACTGCGAAGCACCCAGTGCTGCCATTCGCCAGCGCTGCCGTCACCGTGCAGCAACAGCAGACCGAGAATCACGAAAGGGAAAGCCACGCCATCATTGAGCCCGGCTTCTCCGGAGAGGCCGAAGCGCACGCTGTCGACGTCCTGCGCATCATTGACCTGCACCAGTGCGGCGAGCACCGGGTCGGTCGGAGCCAGAATCGCGCCGATCAGCAACGAAGGCCCCCACGGCAATTGCAGGCCCCAATGCAACAGCAGGCACACGCCGATGATCGTCAGAATCATTACCGGCCCGGCCAGACCAAAAGCGATACGCCAGGTCTTGTGGGCCAACGGCAACCGCAGCTTCAGACCGCAGACGAACAAGGAAAAGAGCACCGCGACTTCAGTCAGGTGCTCCATCCACAATGATGATTCTTCCAGCGGCAATTGCAGCAGGTCGAGGCCGCTGGGGCCAATGGCAATGCCCAGCAGCAGGCACACCGCCGAGGTGGTGACCGGCATCCAGCGCAACCATGACGACGTCAGGGCCAGCGTCAGCAGCACGGCGCCGAGCACCGCGACCCATACGCCGAAACTCATGACCGCTCACTTCGGTGAATTCTCAAGGACAGGCGCACCGGGTCAGCTCACGGTCGTGCGCAGGTACTCGGGTATGAGCACGTTGAACCACAGCAGGATCATCGACACCAGCATGGTCACCAGCACCAGCAGGCCGACGCCCCACACGCACGCCGAATACAGCAGGCCTTGCTCCTTGCGCTCATGCATGAAGGTCGGCAGGCCGACGAACAGCAAGAACGTCGAATAGATCGACGCCGCGCCGAGCACCAGAATCGCCAGCCAGCGGCTCGGGTACAGCCCGGCGATCCCGGCGAGGAAAAACGGCGTCACCGTGTAAGCGGCAAACCCGATGCATTGATTCAGCGTTGGCCGCGCATCGAACGATCGCGACATCCAGCGAATGAATCCGCCGATAACCGCCACACCGGCGACAATCGTCACGTACAGCAGCACGCTCAACTGCAGGGCGCTGGCCGTGCTCAGGCGCACGTTCTCACCCGCGGCGAGGCTCCAACCGACTTGAGTGGTGCCGATGAACAGGCACACGGCCGGAATCAACGCGAGCAGCAGCAAATGCGCGAGGTAGTGGCGGGGATGGGTTTCTTCTTCGCGGCGGATATCGGTCCAGGCGAAGTTGGGTTGGGTGAAGAGTCTGACGAGGGGGGCGGACATGACAACCTCCTGTTCCTGTTGGCCCGTAGGCGCTTACAGGTATGGAGGGATGCCATGCCGCTCGGGTTCAGTTTTTCTGCTGCACGGTCACAGCATCGGTTTGCCGCCGGTCACGCCGTAGCGCTGGCCGGTAATGTAGCTGGCTTCGTCGGAGGCCAGCAGCACGTAAATCGGTGCGACTTCCACCGGTTGGCCCGGACGGCCGAGCGGGGTGCTGCCGCCGAAGTTCTGTACTTCTTCATCGGGCATGGTCGAGACGATCAGCGGTGTCCAGATCGGGCCTGGGGCGACGCTGTTGACGCGAATTTCCTTCGGCCCGAGCATCTGCGCCAGGCCACCGGTGAAGTTGGCGATCGCGCCTTTGGTGGTGGCGTAGGCCAGCAGAGTCGGCTTGGGCATGTCCGAGTTGACCGAGCTGGTGTTGATGATCGACGAACCGGGGCGCATGTGCTTGATCGCCGCCTGGCAAATCCTGAACATGGCGGTGATGTTCACGTCGAAGGTCATCACCCATTCGTCATCGGGGATTTCCTCGAAGTTTTCGTGGGTCATCTGGAATGCGGCGTTGTTGACCAATATGTCGATGCGGCCAAAGCGCTCGACAGTCTTGTCGACCAGCGCCTGGCACTGAGCCTTCTCGGCGATATCGCCCGGCAGCAGGATGCACTGACGCCCGGCCTGCTCGACCCAGCGTGCGGTTTCCTTGGCGTCTTCGTGTTCATTCAGGTAAGCCACGGCGACGTCGGCGCCTTCACGGGCGAAGGCAATCGCCACCGCGCGACCAATGCCGCTGTCGGCACCGGTGATCAACGCAATCTTGCCGGCGAGGCGGCCGGAACCGACGTAACTTTGCTCGCCGCAGTCTGGATACGGTTCCATCTTGCGTTGCGAGCCGGGCACCGGTTGGGCTTGTTTCGGGAAGGGTGGTTTTGGATAGTCAGTCATCGCAGGGTCTCCTGATTTCAAGTCCAGTGTTCCGGGTTGACCCGGTGGCTTTGCCTTGAGTTCGATCGGATTTGCGCTGGATTGACAGACTGAATGGAACAACTGTGGGAGCTGGCTTGCCAGCGATTGCGGTGCCACAGACAACATCTATGTTGCATGTGAGCCCGTCATCGCTGGCAAGCCAGCTCCCACAAGGGCCAAGTGTTCTCAGGCGTTGCGGCTGGCCAGCGCCCGCTCCATCCGCGCAATCCCTTCTTCCAGCATCGCCCTCGGGCAACCGAAGTTCAAGCGCACGAACTGCTGATGCCGGTCGCCAAAATCGAGCCCGGCACTCAGGCCGACCTTGCCCTGTTCGAGGAAGAACCGCTGCGGATCCGGCAGGTCCAGCGCGGTGCAATCGAGCCACGCCAGATACGTGCCCTGCGGCACATTGATGGTCACGCCCGGCAACCGCGTGCGTACGGCGTTCACCAGCCAGTCGCGGTTGGCCTGCAGGTAGATTTTCAATTCCGCGAGCCAAGGCCCGGCTTCGCTGTAGGCGACGCGGGTGGCTTCCATGCCCAGCGGGTTGACGCTGTCGACCATGCCGCAGCGGGCGTGGTTGACGCGTTCACGCAGCGCGGCGTCCTGAATGATCATGAACGAGGTCTTCAGACCGGCGATGTTGTAGGCCTTGCTCGCCGACATCAGGGTGATCGTGCGTTTGGAAATTTCCGGACTCAGCGATGCGGTGGGAATGTGCACGCGGCCGTCGAAGCACAGTTCGGCGTGAATTTCGTCGGAGATGATCCACGCGTCCTGCGCTGCGCAGATGTCCGCGACTGCCTGCAATTCTTCGCGGGCGAAGACCTTGCCGATCGGGTTGTGCGGGTTGCTCAACAGCAGGGCGCCGCCGCCTTTCAGTGACTCGCGCAGTGCGTCCAATGGCGTGGCGTAAGTGCCATCGGCCTGGGCTTCGAATTGCAGCTCGACCTTGTTCAGGCCCCAATGCCCCGGCGCATGGCGCAGCGGCGGATAGTTCGGCACTTGCACGACGACATTCTGCTGCGCCTGGACCAACGCCTTGAGCGCCATGTTGAAGCCCGATTCCACGCCCGGCAGGAAAATCAGCTCCTGCGGTTTGACCTGCCATGCGTACTTGTTCCACAGGTCGGCGACGATGGCGTCGCGCAGGTTGTCCTGGGCCACGCTGTAACCGAGCAGCGGGTGCAGCAGGCGCTGTTGCAAGGCTTGAACGATGACCGGCGGCGCGGCGAAATCCATGTCAGCGACCCACATCGGCAACACATCGGCCGGGTAGCGGCTCCACTTGGTACTGCCAGTGTGGTGGCGGTCGAACAGCTGATCAAAATCGAAAGTCATGCGCGGTCTCGTCGAGGCGGGTTTGGTTCTGCCGGACATTCTATGCGCAACGCGACCTGTGTGGGAGCGAGCCTGCTCGCGAATACGTCGGGTCAGGCAGCATCGAGTTGGATGACCCAGCGCTTTCGCGAGCAGGCTCGCTCCCACAGGGGGGGGTGTGCACTGGCTGGAAATCCGGGCCAGACACCCGACGGTCGGTTTTCACACAATCGGCAAGGTCTTTGTCTACAGTGAAAAAGTCGGCGTCAAGGCGTCGCAACCGTGATTGTCCAGATAAAGCCCGGCGCAAGTACCGGGTTCCACCTGATCAGGAGTGCACGATGGATCTCAGCCGTCGTCAGTTCTTCAAGGTCGCCGGTATCGGCCTTGCAGGCTCAAGCCTGGGCGCGTTGGGCATGGCCCCGACGGCGGCCTTCGCCGAGCAGGTGCGTCACTTCAAGCTCGCCCACACCCGTGAAACCCGCAACACTTGCCCGTATTGCTCGGTCGGTTGCGGTTTGATCATGTACAGCCAGGGCGATGCCGGCAAGAACGTGGCGCAAAACATCATTCACATCGAAGGCGACGCCGACCACCCGGTCAATCGCGGCACGCTGTGCCCGAAAGGTGCGGGCCTGCTCGACTTCATTCATAGCCCCGGCCGCTTGCAGTACCCGCAAGTGCGCAAGCCCGGCAGCAATGAATGGACGCGCATCGGCTGGGACGAAGCCCTCGATCGCATCGCCGACCTGATGAAGGCCGACCGCGACGCCAACTTCATCGAGAAAAATGCCAACGGGCAAACGGTGAATCGCTGGCTGACCACCGGTTTTCTCGCGGCATCGGCGGCATCCAACGAAGCCGGCTACATCACTCAGAAGGTGATTCGCAGCCTCGGTCTGCTGGGGTTCGATAACCAGGCGCGTGTCTGACACGGCCCGACGGTGGCAAGTCTTGCCCCGACGTACGGCCGTGGTGCCATGACCAACACCTGGACCGATATCGCCAACGCGAATCTGATCCTGGTGATGGGTGGCAACGCAGCAGAAGCGCATCCGTGCGGCTTCAAATGGGTGACCGAGGCCAAGGCGCACAACGCCGCGCGGCTGATCGTGGTCGATCCGCGTTTTACCCGGACCGCTTCGGTGGCCGACTATTACGCGCCGATCCGTACCGGTACCGACATCGCCTTCATGGGCGGGTTGATCAATTACCTGCTGACCGAGGACAAGATCCAGCACGAATACGTGCGCAATTACACCGACGTGTCGTTCATCGTCAAAGCCGGTTATGGCTTCGAAGACGGCCTGTTCAGCGGCTATGACGCGGAAAAACGCAGCTACACCGACAAGTCCGGCTGGGGCTACGAATTCGCCGAGGACGGTTTCGTCCGCGTCGACCCGACCCTGCAAGACCCGCGCTGCGTCTATCAACTGATGAAGCAGCATTACAGCCGCTACAACATCGACCTGGCCAGCCAGATCTGCGGCATGCCCGTCGACGCGATGCAGAAAATCTGGGAAGAGATCGCCACCTGCTCGACACCGGGCAAGACCATGACGATTCTCTACGCGCTCGGCTGGACGCAGCACTCGATTGGCGCGCAGATCATTCGCAGCGCGGCGATGGTGCAATTGCTGCTGGGCAACGTCGGCATGCCCGGCGGTGGCGTCAATGCGCTGCGCGGGCACTCGAACATCCAGGGTCTGACCGATCTCGGCCTGCTGTCCAACGCCTTGCCCGGCTACCTCACGCTGCCCAGCGACAGCGAGCAGGATTACGGTCAGTTCATCTTCAAACGCACGCAGGTTCCGCTCAGACCGGGGCAGCTTTCGTACTGGCAGAACTACAGCAAATTCCACGTCAGCCTGATGAAATCCTGGTACGGCGCCAACGCCACCGCCGAGAACAACTGGCTGTTCGACCATTTGCCGAAGCTCGACATCCCCAACTACGACGTGCTGAAAATGTTCGATCTGATGAGCCAGGGCAAGGTCAACGGCTACTTCTGCCAAGGCTTCAATCCGATCGCTGCGTTACCGGACAAGAACCGCGTGATGGGTGCCTTGGCCAAACTCAAGTGGCTGGTGGTGATGGACCCGCTCGCCACGGAAACCTCGGAGTTCTGGCAGAACGTCGGGCCGTACAACGACGTGAAAACCGCTGAAATCCAGACCGAAGTCATTCGCCTGCCGACCACCTGTTTTGCCGAGGAAGACGGCTCGCTGGTCAACAGCAGCCGCTGGCTGCAATGGCACTGGAAGGGTGCCGACGGCCCCGGCGAAGCACAGACCGACATTCGCATCATGAGCGAATTGTTCCTGCGCCTGCGCCAGCGTTATCAGAGCGAGGGCGGCAAGTTTCCTGATCCGCTGCTGAAACTGTCGTGGCCGTACAAGATCCCCGACGAGCCTTCGCCGGAAGAACTGGCGCGGGAGATCAACGGCACCGCCGTCAGCGATTTCACCGATGCCAGCGGCGTCACGGTCAAGGCCGGTACGCAACTGGCCGGCTTCGGTTTGCTCAAGGATGACGGCAGCACCGCGTCCGGTTGCTGGATTTTCGCCGGCAGCTGGACCGAGGCCGGCAACCAGATGGCCCGGCGCGATAACGCCGACCCATTCGGCATGCACCAGCATCAGGGCTGGGCGTGGGCGTGGCCGGCCAATCGGCGGATTCTCTACAACCGCGCCTCGGCGGACCCGGCGGGCAAACCGTGGGACCCGAAAAAACGACTGGTGTGGTGGAACGGCAAGGCCTGGACCGGCACCGATGTGCCGGACTACAAGGCCGACGTGCCGCCGGAAGCCGGGATGAACCCGTTCATCATGAACCCCGAAGGCGTCGCGCGGTTCTTCGCCGTCGACAAGATGAACGAAGGCCCATTCCCCGAACACTACGAGCCGTTCGAAACGCCGATCGGCATCAACCCGCTGCACCCGCAGAACAAGAAGGCCACCAGCAACCCGGCGGCGCGGATCTTCGATTCGGTCTGGGAAACCCTCGGCGAAGCCAAGGACTTCCCGTACGCCGGCACCAGTTATCGGCTTACCGAGCATTTCCACTTCTGGAGCAAGCACTGCAAGTTGAACGCGATTGCCCAGCCTGAGCAGTTCGTTGAAATCGGCGAGGTGCTGGCGAACGAGAAGGGCATTGCTGCCGGTGATCGGGTGCGGGTCAGCTGCAAGCGCGGGTTTATCGAAGCGGTGGCGGTGGTGACGAAAAGGATCCGGCCGCTGCAGGTCAACGGCCAGGTCGTGCATCAGATCGGCATCCCGCTGCACTGGGGGTTCACCGGCCTGACCCATCACGGTTACCTGACCAACACCCTGGTGCCGTTCCTCGGCGATGGCAACACTCAGACCCCGGAATCCAAGTCATTCCTGGTCAACGTGGAGAAACTGTAAATGGCCAGCCAAGACATCATTGCCCGCTCGGCCACCACCACCGTGCCGCCGTCGGTGAGGACCCAGCAGGGCGTTGCCAAGCTGATCGACACGACCAAATGCATCGGTTGCAAGGCCTGCCAGGTCGCCTGCTCGGAATGGAACGAGCTGCGCGACGAGGTCGGCCACAACCACGGCACCTACGACAATCCGCAGGATCTGACGGCGGATTCGTGGACGCTGATGCGCTTCACCGAGCACGAAACCGACGCCGGTAACCTCGAATGGCTGATCCGCAAGGACGGCTGCATGCACTGCGCCGAGCCCGGTTGTCTGGCCGCGTGCCCGAGCCCCGGGGCGATCATTCAGCATGCCAACGGCATCGTCGATTTCGATCAGGACCACTGCATCGGTTGTGGCTATTGCATCACCGGTTGCCCGTTCAACATTCCGCGCATTTCGCAGAAGGATCACAAGGCCTACAAATGCACACTGTGTTCCGACCGGGTGGCGGTCGGGCTGGAGCCGGCCTGCGTGAAAACCTGCCCGACCGGCGCGATCGTCTTCGGCACCAAGGAAGACATGAAAGAACACGCCGCCGAACGCATCGTCGACCTGAAAAGCCGTGGTTTTGAAAACGCCGGTCTGTACGACCCCGCTGGCGTGGGCGGCACCCACGTGATGTACGTGCTGCATCACGCCGACACGCCAAAAATCTATGCAGGTTTGCCGGACCATCCGGCGATCAGTCCGCTGGTGGATTTGTGGAAAGGCATCAGCAAACCCCTCGGCCTGTTGGCGATGGGTGCGGCGGTGCTGGCCGGGTTCTTCCACTATGTGCGCATCGGCCCGAACCGTGTCGAGGAGGATGAACACCCGACGCCACCCGATACCTCGGTGCACGTGGTCGACCCGGCGGTGCACACCTTCGATCCACGCGGGGAGGAGCGGCCATGAGCAACAAGACGATCTTGCGTTACAGCGCCAACCAGCGCACCAATCACTGGCTGGTGGCGATTCTGTTTTTCATGGCCGGGTTGTCCGGGCTGGCGTTGTTTCATCCGTCGCTGTTCTGGCTCAGTAACCTGTTCGGCGGCGGCACCTGGACGCGGATCCTGCACCCGTACATGGGCATCGCCATGTTCGTGCTGTTTCTCGGCCTGGTGTTCAGCTTCTGGCGCACCAACTTTTTCATCGCCAATGATCGCCAGTGGCTGCGGCGGATCAACCGGGTGATGGTCAACGACGAAGAAAGCGTGCCGCCGGTAGGCAAATACAACGCCGGGCAGAAGTTGCTGTTCTGGACTTTACTGCTGTGCATGCTCGCGTTGCTGTTCACCGGGCTGGTGATCTGGCGCGCGTGGTTCAGCGCGTACTTCGGCATCACCACCATCCGCTGGGCCATGCTGTTGCATGCGCTGGCCGGGTTCGTGCTGGTGCTGAGCATCATCGTGCACATCTACGCCGGTTTGTGGATCAAGGGTTCGGTCGACGCCATGCTGCATGGCTGGGTCAGCCGGCCGTGGGCGAAGAAACACCATGCACTGTGGTACCGCGAGGTGACCCGCGACGAACAGCCTCGGGACGTGTCCGAGCGACCGCTGACGAAAAAGGGCTGACTTTTGGCAAGCATTCTTGAACCTGGGGAAATCGAGGCGGCGGCCAGTTCGCCGCCGTTTCTGCATCTGCCGCCACGTAACCTGTTTGCCCTGCGCGCTGAGCGCCTCGAGCGTCTGGCCGAGGGCAATGGGTTGGCGGATTATCTGCGGCTGATGGCCGAGTTGTGCCGGGCGCAGCAGCAGGTCTTCGACGATCCGCCGCTCACCGCGCCGTTTGATGCGCAGCGTTTCGAAGCCTGTCAGCAGCACGGTCTGCCACCATTCGCGGCAGATGCCCTGGTGCGCGAAGATGCCTGGCAGCCGTGGCTCGACGCCTTGCTGCAGCACGATGCGCCAGCGCGTCAACCTGCAGTGATCGACGCGCTGGACAGTCTGCGCGCCGCAAGCCCCGGCCAGTTGCGCGCGTGGGCGGTGGCGCTGGTCAGCGGTCAGTATTCGCTGGTGCCGGCGGCGCTGGTGCCGTTTCTCGGCGCGGCGCTGCAAACCGCATGGAGCCACTGGCTGCTCAGTGTGCCAAATCTGCAACTCAAGCCTGGCGACAGCCTCAGCCAATGCCCGGCCTGTGGTTCGCCGGCCATGGCCGGGGTGATTCGCCATCGCGGCAAGCACAACGGTTTGCGCTATCTGGTGTGTTCGCTGTGCGCCTGCGAATGGCATGTGGTGCGGGTCAAGTGCGTGTATTGCGAGCAGAGCAAGGGCCTTGAATATCTGAGCCAGGAAGACGACCGGCACAGCGCCGAGCAGGCACCGCTGCGCGCCGAAGTCTGCCCGAGCTGCGACAGCTACCTGAAATTGCTCTATCTGGAGAACGACGCCGAAGCCGAGGCGTTGTCGGCGGATCTCGGCAGTTTGCTGCTGGACATGCGTCTGGCCCAGGACGGCTATCAGCGTCTGGCGCCCAATCTGTTGCTGGCGCCGGGGGACGAATGACGAGAGCAAAACTGTGGAAGGGGGTGTGCTCCCAAAGGTTTTTGTGGTGACCAACAATGTCCATTCCACCCCGAATCCCTGTGGGAGCTGGCTTGCCAGCGATTGGTCGGCACATCCACCGCCTTCTTTGACTGACCCACCGCAATCGCTGGCAAGCCAGCTCCCACAGACTTCTGTGCCGAATCACAAAGCCCGGTCAGCCCCGGATTTCCCTGTGGGAGCGAGCCTGCTCGCGAAGGCGTCGTTTCAGACACATCATCTTTGACTGACTTACCGCATTCGCGAGCAGGCTCGCTCCCACAGTTTTTTGTGGTGACCAACAATGTTCATTCAACCCCGAATCCCTGTGGGAGCTGGCTTGCCAGCGATTCAATCGGCACATCCACCGCCTTCTTTGACGGACCCACCGCAATCGCTGGCAAGCCAGCTCCCACAGACTTCTGTGCCGAATCACAAAGCCCGGTCAGCCCCGGATTTCTCTGTGGGAGCGAGCCTGCTCGCGAAGGCGTCAGGTCAGCCACATCCACATTGACTGACACACCGCTTTCGCGAGCAGGCTCGCTCCCACAGGTTTTTGTGGTGACCAACAATGTTCATTCCGCCCCGAATCCCTGTGGGAGCTGGCTTGCCAGCGATTGGTCGGCACATCCACCACCTTCTTTGACGGACCCACCGCAATCGCTGGCAAGCCAGCTCCCACAAGTCTATGTGCCGAATCACAAAGCCCGGTCAGCCCCGGATTTCCCTGTGGGAGCGAGCCTGCTCGCGAAGGCGTAAGGTCAGCCACATCCACACCAACTGACACACCGCATTCGCGAGCAGGCTAGCTCCGGCAGTGCGTCTACACTTCTGAAACCCTTTTGGGAGCAAGCTTGCTCTCAAAAGGGATTGTTTCAGTGAAATCAGGAGTGGCTGATGTCTTCCAGCGTTGCCCTGCGGTTGCCGTCCATTGATGGGTTGTTGCGTCATCCGGCGTGCGCGCCGTTGGCCGAGCGTTACGGCCGGGATTCGTTGCTGACTGGCCTGCGTCAGTTGCTTGATGAGCTGCGGCCCGGCGTATTGAGCGGGCAATTGGCGGCCGTGGAGATCGGCCCCGAAGTGCTCGCCGGCCGCGTCGGCGAACGCTTGGCGCAACAGCAGCGCAGTCAGGTGCGCCGGGTGTTCAACCTGACCGGCACGGTGCTGCACACCAATCTCGGCCGCGCCCTGCTGCCCGAAGAAGCCATCGAAGCAGTGCAAACCGCCGCACGCTATCCGCTCAATCTCGAATTCGATCTGGGCAGCGGCAAGCGCGGTGATCGGGACGACCTGATCGAAGGCCTGATCCGCGAACTGACCGGCGCCGAAGCCGTCACCGTGGTCAACAACAATGCCGCCGCCGTGCTGCTGACCCTCAACAGCCTCGGCGCGCGCAAGGAAGGCATCATCTCGCGCGGTGAGCTGATCGAAATCGGCGGCGCTTTCCGCATCCCCGACATCATGGCCCGGGCCGGCGTGCGCCTGCACGAAGTCGGCACCACCAACCGCACCCATGCCCGGGATTACCAAGCGGCAATCGGTCCGCGCAGCGGTTTGATCATGCGCGTACATGCCAGCAATTACAGCATCGAAGGCTTCACCGCGCGAGTGGCGACCGCCGAGTTGGCTGAACTGGCGCACGCCCATGGCTTGCCGTTGCTGGAAGATCTGGGCAGCGGCAGTCTGCTCGACCTGACGCGCTGGGGCCTGCCGGCGGAACCGACGGTGCGTCAGGCATTGCTCGATGGCGCCGACATCGTCACCTTCAGCGGCGACAAATTGCTCGGCGGGCCGCAGGCCGGGTTGATCGTCGGGCGCAAAGAACTGATCGCGAAGATCAAGAAGAATCCACTGAAGCGCGCACTGCGGGTCGATAAATTGACCTTGGCCGCGCTGGAGGCGGTGCTCGGTCTGTACCGCGATCCGGATCGCCTCGCCGAGCGTCTGCCGAGTCTGCGCCTGCTGACCCGGCCCCAGGCCGACATTCATGCTCAGGCTCTGCGTTTGCAACCGTTGCTCGCCGATGTGTTGGGCGAGGTCTGGCAGGTCAGCGCGGTCGAGGCGTTGGGCATGATCGGCAGCGGCAGCCAACCGGTGGCGCGCTTGCCGAGTGCAGCGCTGTGTTGCCGCCCGCAAGTGTCCAAGCGCTGGCGCGGGCGTTATCTGCTCAATCTCGAAGCAGCGTTGCGCGGTTTGCCGATCCCGGTGCTCGGGCGAATCGGCGACGATGCGCTGTGGCTGGATCTACGCCAGCTCGACGATGAGCCAGCGTGGCTGGCGCAGTTGCCGCAATTGCAGGTCGATCCGTGATCGTCGGCACGGCGGGGCACATCGACCACGGCAAGACTTCGCTGTTGCAGGCGCTGACCGGGCAAACCGGCGACCGCCGCCCGCAGGAGCGCGAACGCGGCATGACCATCGATCTCGGTTATCTCTACGCCGAACTCGCAGCGGGCTCCGGGCTGACCGGCTTCATCGACGTGCCCGGCCACGAAAAATTCACCCACAACATGCTCGCTGGTGCGCAGGGCATCGATCTGGTGTTGCTGGTGGTCGCGGCCGACGACGGCGTGATGCCGCAGACCCGCGAGCATCTGGCAATCGTCGAACTGCTCGGCATTCCCCGCGCCCTGGTGGCGATCACCAAATGCGACCGGGCGGGAGCGGGCAGGGTGGAAGAGGTGCAGCGCCAGGTCCTGGACCTGCTCGCGCCCGGACCATTTGCTGATGCGCCGATTTTTACCGTGTCGAGCTTGAACGGGCAGGGCGTCGATGAGTTGCGCGCGGCGTTATTGCAGTCACACAACGAGGTGCAGGCGCGCGGTTGCGAAGGCGGCTTTCGTCTGGCGATTGATCGGGCTTTCAGCGTCGCGGGTGCGGGGATCGTGGTCACGGGCACCGCGCTGTCGGGCACAGTTGCGGTCGGCGAAAAACTGGTTCTGGCGCCTGCCGGCAAATCGGTGCGCATCCGTGGCCTGCACGCGCAAAACCAGGCCGCCGAACAGGCCTTCGCCGGCCAGCGCGTGGCGCTGAACCTCAGCGGCGAACGTCTGGAACTGACGCAGATCCACCGTGGCCAATGGCTGCTGGCGGACTGGCTGCACGCCCCGACCCAGCGCGTCGACATCGACTTTCAGCTGTTGCCGGGCGAGCGCACCTTTGAACACTTCCACCCGGTGCATCTGCACCTCGGCACCCAAGATGTCATCGCCCGCGTCGCTTTGCTGCAAGGCCCGCGCCTGAGCCCCGGCGAGCGCATGTTCGCGCAACTGCTGATCAACGCGCCGGTGCACGCAATGAATGGCGATCGATTGATCCTGCGCGACGCCAGCGCCCAGCGCACATTGGGCGGCGGTGTTGTGCTCGACCCATTCGCTCCGGCACGCCAACGCCGCAGCCTGGAACGCCTCGCGCAACTGCAAACCCTCGGCCTCAGCGTCAGCCTCGAACAGGCCCTGCCGGCACTGCTCAATCACAGCCCCGGCGGCCTCGACCCGCAACGCCTCGAACGCCAGTTCAACCGCCCGCGCGCGCAGTGGACGCTGGCGGACAACATCCGTCTGATCGACACCCGCCAAGGCCCGCTGCTGTTCAACGTGCAGCGCTGGGGCCAGTTGAAATTCACCTTGCTCGAGCAACTGGCGCGATTCCACGAACAGGAACCCGACCAGATGGGGCCGGACCGCGATCGCCTGCGCCGCTTCAGCGCGCTGGCACTGGAACGCTCGACGTTCATCAGCCTGCTCGAAGAACTGCTCAACGCCGGCTCCATCCTCGCCAGCGGCCCCTGGCTGCACCTGCCCGACCATCAGGTGCGCCTGAATGCCGACGACGAAATCCTTTGGCAGCAATTACAGCCGTTGTTCGAAGAGGCCGGTTTCGACCCGCCGTGGGTACGCGACGCCGCGAAAATGCTCGGCGAAGACGACGCCAGCGTCCGCCTGCTGCTGCGCAAACTCGCACGGCTGGGCCTGATGCACCAGGTGGTGCGCGACCTGTTTATCAGCGACATCGTCCTGCGGCAAATGGCGGCGCTACTGCTGAAACTCGCCGAAGAAAATCCAGCGATTGAGGTGACAACTTTCCGTGATGCGCTAGGCTTGGGACGCAAACGCTGTATTCAGTATCTGGAATATTTCGACCGACTCGGCCTGACCCGCCGGCTCGGCGAATCCCGCCAGATCCGCCCCGACAACGCGCTGGCTGACGCCTGCGCACCCTGAGTTCAGGAAGACAATCGCGCCCGGTGGCGCGGCCGGGCTTCAAACCCGGTTGGGGACGGCATCCGTTCCCGGGCAGGTTCGACTCCGGCTGTCTTCCGCCAGTTTCTCAAAAGCAAAGATCGCAGCCTTCGGCAGCTCTTACATCGATTTGTAGGAGCTGCCGAAGGCTGCGATCTTTTGATTTTCGGTGATACGAGAAGGTTAGAGATTATGCTGCGCTTCCATCCGGTCATGCAAAATTCTGATTATCGCGATCCCATAGGCGGTGATTCGAAAATAAATCACGTGACTCTCCACGCTGCAGCGTCGGTAACCGGGGCGGATCGCGTCGCATGCGGGTGCTGTTTTGGGACGATCAGCCAACTGCTCGAAAGACGCAGTCAGGATGTCGATGTAGCGATTGGCCTGATCCAAACCCCATTGTTGAGCTGTATAGGCCCAGATAGCCTCAAGATCCACTTCGGCGGCGGGGGAAGTCGGTATTCAGCCATGTGCTCTCAACATTCTCTTTTTGAAAGCATCAGCATCGAATGGCCGGGGGGCACCACTGGATTCTCCTTCTCGAAGGGCTGCGCGGACGGTTTCCAGTTCAGCGTTTCGCTCTTGCTCTCGACGGATCAAATCGCGGATATATTCGCTGTCGTTGGTGTAATGTCCCGCTTCTATTTGAGCTTTGATCCAATGGTCTTGCTGGTCAGTCACGGTTATGGTTTTGCGTACGGTAGCCATGATCGGGCCCTTTGCGGATGGCGAACTTTGCGCAAATTATCATACTAATGGTGCGCTAACGAGTATGAGCCTAGCCGTTACAAGAACGAATCACAGCCTTCGGCAGCTCATGCGTATATCACTCGAACTGCCGCAGGCTGCATTTTCAGACCCGCAACCGAATCTGCTGCCCGAGCACATCCATCGGGTTAAATAATCCTTCCCCTTTGTGATCGCTTGCAGGCTCGCTACCACAGGTTCCTTCAGTGGTCGCAAAGTTTGCGTCCGACCAGGATCAATGTGGGAGCGAGCCTGCTCGCGAAGAGGCCGGCACGGGCATCGCATAACTCAGCCGGCCCGCATTACCCCGGCAATTCCAGATTATCCAGCACCCGATTCACCGCCAGTTCCCCGAGCATGATCAGTTGCGCAATCCCCATCAGCGTCCGGCGCTGCGATGGCTTGACCAGTCCGGCGAATTCCTGGGCGATGGTTTTGGCGGAGGCGAGGGTTTCGCAGGCATTGGCCAGCAAGTCTTCGTTTTTGGTGTCGGCGGTGACGGCGTACATGGCGCGGGGGCTGAAGGGTGGCGGGGTGGAGCCGGGTGGGCAGAGGTAGTGGTCGAGGGCGCGATCGGCGGCTTCGTGGAGTTTTTTGGAGTCGAGGGATTCGTAGGGGGAGGTGGGATCGGTTTCGGGTGGGTTGGGTGTTGGTTTGATCATGGTGAGACTCCGTGGTTGATTTAGCCGCCACGGCTCATCGCTAAACAAGTAAAGGTGGCGGCTGTACGCAGGTTAGCGATCCGGGTCACAGAAACCCCGGGTAGACCCGAAGGTCTCCCACGCACAGCCACCATGACATCAAGTGCAGATCGAAAAATGCAATTGAGACTGGGCATTGGTGCGTCTGTAATGAGTCGGATCGCTAAACCCGATCGCTGATTCGTCAGCGACCGCACCACAATAGAACCCGCCCCCAAGGCGCACAAGCCGGCGGATTCTGGCGTAGCTGTAGGCAACGGCGCAAGGATTTGTAGCCTTGAGACCGTATCCGCAGGTGTCTTTTAAACAGCTTCGTTTAAATCAAAGAATTGCGCCGAACCTGATGGCCTCTTCGCGAGCAGGCTCGCTCACACATTGCAATTCATTGCGCCGCAGTCCACCGCACCAGCCCCCATCACCCAACCTCACGGCTGATACGGAATCACCTTGTCCCGGTCCATTTCCACCAACAACTGGTCGAGCATCTGCCGTTTGTTCTCGACCCCGGGAATCGGCACATACCACGTCATCACGCTCCAGCCTTCGCGGGAGTAGTTGTAGGTTTTGAGCAGTTGGCCATCCTTGAAGACCGAGCCGCGCAGGTTGTCCTGGTAGTGGTAGGGCATCGGGAAGGTGAACAGGGTGAAAACGTTGACCAGCGCCAGCCAATTGACCTTGCCGTCGCTGGGTTCGGTGATCAACAGGCTGTAGCCGTTGCGGGTGTAACCGCCGTCGAGCATCGAGAACGCGCCGGTCTTTTTCAGGACGCTGACGGTTTCGCGCTGATGCTGCTCGTCGATGCGCGTATACGCCGGCCCCATTCCGAGCGTGACCGGCACGTAGGCCTGATCGGCATGGTAATCGAGCGGTTGCAAGGTGTTGGCGCAGCCGCCCAGCATCAGTGAGGCACAGAGCAGGCCGGCGACTTTTATCATCGCGCGGTTCATTGCGTGACTGCCGGGATCAGCCGGTCCTGCTGCACATCCTGCGCGAAGGCGCGGGCGATGCGGCCGAGGTTCTGTTCGCGCATCTCGCCGCCCTGATCCAGTAGCCACGTATATTTTTGAGTGATGTTGCGATAGGTGTATTGCTTCAGTCGCTTGTCACCCTGGAACACGGTGAATTCGGTTTGCGTGTCGAATTCGTTCGACAGCGGCAGCAAGAACAACGTCGCGGTGCTCAGCAGAATCACCGGAAACGGCGGCAGGTGACGTTCCACATTAAGTTTGACCTGCACGTTGTACTCGTCAGCTTTACCGCTGCCGGTTTCGATGGTGCGGAACACACCGGTCTGACGCAGGTGGTTGCGCAGGCTGGAGCCGTTTTCCGGGTCATCGACCATAACGTGAATCGGCTGCAGATAATCCTGACCGTCCGTAAGCGTGCGCTCGGGCAAGGTGTTGGTCGCCGCGCAACCGGTCAACAGAGCGGCGGCAGTGAGGGCGATGATTTTTTTCATGGTTTGGCGTCCACGGCAATACCCGGAATGGGGCCGGTGAAGATGTAGGGCTGAGCACTGTTCAGGTCGAGTTTCAGCGGTTGCAGCGTTGGCAATCCTGGCGCCAGACGTTGCGCAATCAGCGCATCGCGGGCGTTCTGATCACTCCAGCGGAACGCGCAGAAACCGGCGGTCAGGCAGAACGAACGGAACTCGCCGATGTAATAGGCCTTGCCGGGTTCCAGGCGCATCGGCAGGTTGAATTTCTCCCGCGCCTCTCTCGAGGTGAAAACAGTGCCTAGCCCAGGTTGATAACGTGCGGAAAAGAACTGGAAATCATAGAACTCGTAATCGCCCGGCTTCAGGGGAAGCACGAATACGCTCGCTGCGCCGACACCGTCCTGAACATCCTGCGGCGTGGAGTAAGCGCCGGCCATTTTCCAGACGCCGGCCGCACCGTATTCGGAACCGCGTTTGCGGAAAAAGATTCGCTGGTTGTCAGCGGCTGATTGCTTGAGTGATTGCGGCCCGATTGAGCCAACGAGATAACTGACTGGCTCGCTTGCCTTGGGTTGCAAGGGTTCGCTGACCCAGGAAGCGCTTTCGGTAATGCAGCCGCTGAGCGTCGCGGCGAGCACGACGGCCGCTCCGAGTTTGAATAGCTGAAACATGTACATCCCTGAATCTGCTTGCGTTGATTGACTACAAACAGGAAGGTCAATCAATGCCTTCCTGGCTTGGCTTTTTATGCGGGGGCGCAGAATAAACGAGGTGATGGCACTTGGCTAGCTACTGTAGGCGCTGCGGTACGCTGAAATCATTTGATTTTGATCTCAAGGAGCAAACTCATGGTTTGTGGCCGACGCAGGAACCTGTGGGCGGGTTGATCGTGTTACCTCAAAAACCCAGCGGGTACTGAACGACCACGTAAATCCGGTCAATATCATCGCCAGCCTGTGCTTCGTTGGCGCGGTGGGTGACGTGCGACAGCTGCACCGACAGATCCTTCGCTGCGCCGGATTGCACGACATACTTCAGGTCGATATCGCGTTCCCAGTGTTTGCCGCCGCTGCCTTGTTGCGGTTGATAGTCGCCG
Source organism: Pseudomonas sp. 1L-E-NC-VB-C3 (assembly GCF_057291535.1). Taxonomy (NCBI): domain Bacteria; kingdom Pseudomonadati; phylum Pseudomonadota; class Gammaproteobacteria; order Pseudomonadales; family Pseudomonadaceae; genus Pseudomonas; species Pseudomonas sp. 1L-E-NC-VB-C3. The sequence continues at coordinate 303,532 of NZ_JBXAWD010000002.1, forward strand.
CTGTCGGCGTCGAACGGGTTGTAGGCGCCGCCCTTGGGCGCGTGCGTACCGTCGATGTGGCTGCCGCTGACGTAGCGGGTCATGAAGTTCAGGCCGGGGATGCCGAAGGCGCCGAGGTCGAGGTCGTAGCGGGCTTGCCAGGAGCGTTCGTTGGCGCCGTTGAAGTCGGCGTATTTGATCGAGTTGGCGAGGTAGATCGAGTCGCCGCCGACGAAATCGAACGGCGTGTCGCCATTGATCCGCTGCCAGCCGAGCATCACCGCGTGTGGGCCGAAGTTGTATTTGCCGGAGAGGCTGAAGGCGGTGTTGTCGATCTCGCCGGCCACTGCGCGGCCGGTGTCGCGGGTGTGGTAGAGGTTGGCGTCGAGCAGCACGCCGGACTGTTTAAAATGCAGGTTGCCGTAATACTGATGCCAGGTGTCGCTCAGTTCTGAGGCGTAGAGTGCGCCGCCGATCGGGCTTGAGCTGAACAGATCGGCACCGACGAAGCTGATGCCACCCGCTTCGGTGTTGGCGCCGTAACCGTAGAAATCGCCTTGGCCAGAAGAGCTGTCCTGATTCTTGAACGCGGTGAAATGCCCGGCGACCAGATTGACGTTGTCGAGCTCGGCGCTGTTGAGCAAAAAGCCTGTGGCGTATTCCGGTTGCAGGCGTTTGTCGGAGGTGTCGAAGACCGGGGTTTCCACGGTCATTTCGCCGAAGGCCAAAGTGGTGCGCGAGACCTTGAGCTTGAACGCACCGCCAGCGCTGGAATAGTTGTTTTCACTGCGACCATCGCTGTCGACGGGCAGCAGACCAGTACCGGAGTGGCCCTTGCCGCCGTCGAGTTTCAGGCCGGCGAAAGCGTGGGCGTCGATGCCGAAACCGACTGTGCCCTCGGTGAAACCGGATGAGAAGTTGCCGATAAAGCCCTGTGCCCATTCCTGTTTGTAGTTTTTTCCGGAGGGCGTGGGCGAGCGGTAGTCGTTGCTGAGGTAGAAGTTGCGCAGCAGGACATCGCTTTTGGCATCGTCGAAAAATCCGCTGGCATGGGCGGTGCCGGTCAGACCGCAGAGCATGGCAAGCAGGGTGAGGCGGGAGGGCGCGCGGTTGATCATGGTCAGGGCCGGTGGTGATTCGAATGGCGCTGATGATCGAAGATCGGGAACAAAGAGGATTGGGTTGATGTGCTGAGTTGGCAGCTTTCACCACAAAACCTGTGGGAGTCGGGGGTAGTCAATTAGAACTGTGGCGGCCGTCAGGCCGCCATCGCTGGCAAGCCAGCTCCCACAGGGTTTGTGGGAGCTGACACAGTGCATTAAGCCAGCGGCGGTGTACGCGGTGGGATCTGGCGTTTGCTGCCGGTGGATTCGAAGGCGGCGGCGAAGCGCAGCAGGTTCGAGTCGTCGTAGGCGCGGCCGGCGAAGGTCAGGCCGACCGGCATACCGATATCGGCCATCACGCCCATGGGCACGGTGACGGTCGGAACGCCGAGGTGGCGGATCGCGAGGTTGCCGTTGGCCACCCAGACGCCGTTGCTCCAGGCGATGTCGGCCGAAGCAGGATTGACATCCGCATCGGCCGGACCGACGTCGGCGACGGTCGGGAACAGCACGGCGTCGAGGCCGAGGTTGTCCATCCAGTCTTCAAGGTCGATGCGTCGGGTCTGCTCCAGACCGCGCAAGCCATCAGGCACGGTTGGGATTTCATTCCACGGCGTGATGCCGCGTTCGGCCATGCGCACGTATTCGTCCATGCCGGCGGCCAGATCACCTTCGCGGTTTGGCAGGGTGCCGGGGTCGTGCGGGAAGATCTTCGGCCCGTCGACGTCAACCAGACGATTAAGCTTCGGGTCGCCGTTTGCTTGCAGGAAGTCGTCGAACGCCCACGCGGTCAGATCCCACAGTTCATGATGTAGAAACTCTTTCGACACCAGCCCACGGGTGAACACGGTTGGCGCGCCAGGGCGGTCGCCTTCGCAGTTGGAGACCAGCGGAAAGTCGGTTTCGACGACTTCGGCGCCAGCGGCCTCGAGGGCTTGGCGCGCCTGCTTCCACAAATCAATCACGGACGCGCGGGTGTTGATGCGCTGGCCGGTCGGGCCGCCAATCCCGGGGGCTTCGCTGGTGCCGGCGTCGGGGTCGGCGTTGATGTACATGCGCGGGATGGCGAAGCGTTTGCCGGCCAGGGCTTTGGCATCGGCGGCCAGTTCACTGTACGCAGCCGGGCGCACTTCGCTGACGCGCGGGATCGGCACCCACGGTTGCAGGCGCCAGAGGTCGCCACGGGTGTCCGGGTCTTCGGCGACGACCACGTCGAGCACTTCGAGCAGGTCGGCCATGGTCCGCGCGAACGGCACGACGACGTCCATGGTCGGGGTCAACGGCCAGTTGCCGCGCACCGAAATCACCCCGCGCGACGGGGTGTAGGCGCACAGGCCGTTGTTCGACGCAGGGCCACGGCCGCTCGACCAGGTTTCCTCAGCCAGGCCGAAGGCAGCGAAACTCGCAGCGGTCGCGGTGCCGGCACCGTTGGACGAGCCGGAGGCGAACGGGGCGGTGAGGTAAGCGGCGTTGTACGGACTTTCGGCGCGGCCATAGACGCCGCGTTGCATGCCGCCATTGGCCATCGGCGGCATGTTGGTCTTGCCCAGGCAGATCGCCCCGGCAGCGCGCAGGCGTTCGATGGTGAAGGCGTCGCGATGGGCGACCAGATCGGCAAATGCCGGGCTGCCGGAAGCGGCGGTCAGGCCCTTGACCAGATAACTGTCTTTGGCGGTGTAGGGGATGCCATCGAGCGGGCCGAGGGTTTCACCGTTGGCGCGGCGGGCGTCGGAGGCGCGGGCTTCGTTCAGCGCTTCAGGGTTGCGCACGACGACGGCGTTGAGTGCCGTCGAAGTGTCGGCGCCATCGTAGGCATCAATGCGTGCCAGATAGGCCTGCACCAGCTCCACGGCAGTGGTCTGGCCGGATTCGAGGGCGGCGCGCAGTTGGGCGATGGAGACTTCGGTGACTTCGATCATTGGGTCACCTGTTGAGCGTGGTTGTTTGGGGCAGGGGTATTCATAGCGGTTCTCGTTGCACGGCTTTAAGCGACAAGGTCAAGACTGGCGCCTATTTAACACCAAGCCGCGCTTCGAGTAATCGGCGGGGTGACGGCCCCGCCGATTTTTTCTGCGTCCAGCGGATCATTCATTGATGCGCGGATGCTGCTGGACCAGCACTTTGCGCTTGGCCTCCAACTCGGCGATCTCGGCATCAATGTCTTCGATTTTCTGCTCGATGTTGTCGTGGTGTTCTTGCAACAACTCCTTGGCCTCTTCCAGGTCGGAAGCCGCCGGGGCCGCGCCGCGCAGGGGCTTGTTGGCGGTTTCCTTCATGGTCACGCCAGTGACCAGACCGACCACGGCGATGACCATCAGGTAATAGGCGGGCATGTACAGATCGTTGGTGCTTTCCACCAGCCAGGCCACGGCGGTCGGGGTCAAACCGGCGATCAGCACCGAGACGTTGAAGGCACTGGCCAGCGCGCTGTAGCGGATGTGCGTGGGGAACATCGCCGGCAGGGTCGAGGCCATCACGCCGATGAAGAAGTTGAGCAGCACCGCGAGGATCAGCAGGCCGGAGAAGATCAGGGCGATGCTGCCGCTGTTGATCAGCATGAACGCCGGAATGGCGAAGATGAACAGGCCAATGCTGCCGACGACGATGAAGGGCTTGCGGCCGATCTTGTCACTGATGAAACCGATCAGCGGCTGCACGAAGAGCATGCCGACCATGATCGCGATGATGATCAGTACACCGTGGTTTTCGCTGTAGTGCAGGTTGTGCGTTAGATAACTCGGCATGTAGGTGAGCAGCATGTAATAGGTGACGTTGGTCGCCGCCACCACGCCGATGCAGGTCATCAGGCTGCGCCAGTGTTTGGTCGCGACTTCCTTGAACGACACTTTCGGGCCACCGGCGAGGCCTTCGCGGTCGCCTTGTTCGAGTTTTTCCACGTGCTGCTGGAACGCCGGGGTTTCTTCCAGGGCGTGGCGCAGATACAGGCCGATCATGCCCAGCGGCAGGGCGAGGAAGAACGGAATCCGCCAGCCCCATTCTTCGAAGCGCTGTTCACCGAGAATCGTCGAGATCAGCACCACGACACCGGCGCCGAAGACGAAACCGGCGATCGAGCCGAAATCCAGCCAGCTGCCGAGGAAGCCGCGTTTGCGGTCCGGCGCGTATTCAGCGACGAAGATCGAGGCGCCGGTGTATTCACCACCGACCGAGAAGCCTTGGGCCATTTTCGCCAGCAACAGCAGGATCGGCGCCCAGATGCCGATCGAGGCATAGGACGGAATCAGGCCGATGGCGAAGGTGCTCAGGGACATGATGACGATGGTCGCGGCGAGGACTTTCTGCCGTCCGTATTTGTCGCCGAGCGCACCGAAGAACAAACCGCCAAGCGGACGGATGAGGAAGGGCACGGAGAAGGTCGCCAGCGCGGCGATCATTTGCACGCCGGGATCGGCGCCGGGGAAGAAGACCTTGCCGAGCACATAGGCGACAAAGCCGTAGACGCCAAAGTCGAACCATTCCATGGCGTTGCCCAGTGCGGCGGCGGTAATCGCCTTGCGCATCTTGGCGTCGTCGACAATGGTGATGTCTTTCAAACCGATCGGTTTGACGGTGTTCTTGCGTGATTTCATTGCGCTGTTCCCGCTCGCTGATCCAGATTACCGCTGCGATGCCATCTCCATGATGGCGCCGGCTCTTCTGGCTCAGATACATGCGGACACGAAATAATTCACCGATGGGCTGGAATTAATTTCGACAGGTGGGGCTGGTGGTCGGTGCTCTGAAGGGCTTGGTTGGAGCATTCAAGATAGCGGTTGTCTGAACCAATGCCATCGCGAGCAGGCTCACTCCTACAGTTTCGCGCGGCGAATCACAATTCCCTGATCCAACACAAATCCCCTGTGGGAGCGAGCCTGCTCGCGAAGGCGGCGACACATTCAACATCGCAGTCGCCTGACCCGGCGCTTTCGCGAGCAGGCTCGCTCCCACAGTGGTTTTGTGTTTCGCAGGGACTTATAGCGCAGCCTTCACCTGCAGACCCACCACCAACGCATTGTCGATGTCCTGCCCGGAAAACGCGCCCGGTTCGATGATGTATTGCAGGTTCGGGCGCAGCGTCAGCCATGGGGTGGCCTGGTAGCCGTAGCCCAACTCGATCAACTGCTCGGCGCTATCGAGGTTCGGAAACGCAGCACCATTGGCCAGCGCGGCATCCTGTTGCACATCGCGGCTGCGCGGGTTCGGCACGGCGCGGCCATAGCCCAGCGCCACGGTGTCACGCGGGCGGCCTTCGAACGGTTTGTACAAAACCACGCCGGTGCCGTACCACTTGCTGAACGGCGAGGCGGCTTCACTGGCCGCCGAATACTGACCGAACGCATGCAGGCTGCGGCCCTCGGAGGTCGGCGAACGCCATACGGCCTGATCGATCAACAAATAATGTCCGCCACGCCCGGACACTTCGTCGTCGCTGCCAATGCGTTTGACGTCGGAGCTGTCGTAGTAATAGCCGAGCTTGTACTCACCCGGCAGCTCGCCGGCGTGCTTGTACACCAGCTCGATCGGTACGACGGTGCCGGTGGTGTGCTTCGGCCCCAGATGCCAGGCGCGGCTGGAATTGCCGTTGCTCTCGGGGTCGACGTTGAACGCAGCCACACGCAGTTGCCAGGACGGCGACAGGTCGTATTTGACCCGCACGCCCAAACGCGCGTTGGGGTAGTTGGTCCAGCCGCTGCCGCCGGACATGTTCAGCGGATGGCCGCAAAAACCGGCGTTCATGAAGTTGCACAGAATGCCGCTGTCGAGGCCGCCGAGGTCGTTACCCATGGCCATGTAACCGAGCTTCACATTCAGCGCCGGGGTGAACAGGCTGCGCTCGTAACTCAGTTCAGTCAGGCGCGTGTACAGGCCGCCGTAGTTTTCCTGAATCGGCAAGCGGTTGCCGACCAGATCTTCCGACGCGCTGTTGCCGCGCCGGTCGTTGATGGTCAGTTGCACTTTGCCGGCGTTGTCGACGCCGTAGAGTTTGCTCAGATCAAACTGCACGCCGAGCTTGATGTTCTGCGAGTAGCGCGCCGAACGGTGCAGGCCGCCGTCGGCGTTGTAAGCGGTTTCGCCGCTGTAATCGCCAGTGAACTTGATGCCGTCTTCATCGAGTTGATGACGCAAGCCGCCCCAGTCACCGGTCAGGGTGCTGCGGGTCAGCAGACCGGAATCGCTGGCGGCCAGCGCGGGTAGGGCAGTAGCGCAGCTCAGGCCCAGCAACAGGCCAGTGGAAAGCTTGGTACGAGAAAAGCGAACAGCCGATGACATGTGAATCCTTCCTGCTGAAATCTTTAACGCAATAAAACGGCGACGCGGTGCTTTGGGGCACCGCGCGCTTGGAGGAGGTTGGTTGTGCGGCAGCGAGTTACGGCAGGGCGTAAGCCATCACGTAATCGCCACGATCGGTCGACTGGCGTGCGCCGCCAGCGGTGACGACGATGTACTGCTTGCCGGTCTTCGGCGAAACGTACGTCATCGGGCCGCCCTGGCTGCCGACTGGCAGACGGGCTTTCCAGACTTCTTCGCCGTTGCCGCTGTTGAAGGCGCGCAGGTAGAAGTCCTGGGTGCCGGCAATGAAGATCAGGCCGCCCTGGGTCGACAGGGTGCCGCCGAGGGTTGGCAGACCGATCTTGATCGGCAAGTGCATGCGAATGCCCAGGGGACCGGTGTCTTCAACGGTGCCGACCGGAATCTGCCATGCGACTTTCTGGGTCTTCATGTCGATCGCGGTCAAGGTGCCGAACGGCGGCGCCTGGCACGGAATGCCGGCCACCGACAGGAAGCGGTTCTTGTTCACCGCGTACGGCGTGCCTTTGAGCGGAACAGCGCCCATGCCGGTGTTCAGCGCTTCACCACCGCCAGCGGCCTGGCCTTTGTTCTGCGACGGGATCATCTGGATCCACAGACCCAGGCGCATGTCGTTGACGAAGATGAAACCGTGCACCGGGTCAGTGGAGATGCTGCCCCAGTTCATGCCACCCAGCGAACCCGGGAAGCTCAGCGATTTGTCGGTACCCGGCGCTGTGTACAGGCCGTCGTAGCGCATGCTCTTGAAGTCGATACGGCAGAGCAACTGGTCGTACGGCGTGGCGCCCCACATGTCCGATTCGGTCAGGTGCTGCGCGCCGATCTGCGGCATGCCCACGGATTTCGGCTGAGTCGGCGAGTACGGCTCGTTAGGGATGTTCGCAGCTTTCACCGGTACTTCTTTGACTTCGGTCAGCGGCTTGCCAGTGGCGCGGTCGAGCACATAGATCTGCCCGGCCTTGGTGCCGATGACCAGCGCCGGAACGCTTTGACCGTCCTTGTCGAAATCGATAAGGCTCGGCTGCATCGGCAGGTCGAAGTCCCACAGATCGTTGTGCACGGTCTGGAACACCCAGCGTTCTTCACCGGTGCTGGCGTCCAGCGCGAGGATCGAAGCGCCGTACTTGTGGTCCAGTTCGCTGCGCTCGACACCATAGATGTCGGTGGACGAGCTGCCCATCGGCAGGAACACCGTGTTGGTCGCCGCGTCATAGGACATCGGTGCCCAGCTGTTCGGCGTGCTGCGCACATAGGTGCTGCCGTCGGCCGGTGCGTTGCGGTCCTGCGGGTTGCCCGGGTCGAACGCCCAGCGCATGGCGCCGGTGATCACGTCAAAACCGCGAATCACACCGCCCGGCATGTCGCTCTGCACGTTGTCGGCAACACGACCGCCAACCACTACGGTGGTGCCAGCCATCAATGGCGCGGACGACAACTGATAGTAGCTGTCCGGAACATCACCCAGACCGGCCTTCAGATCGACCTGGCCGTTGTTGCCGAAACCCTGGCAGAACTCGCCAGTGTCAGCGTCGACCGCGATCAGGCGAGCATCGATGGTATTGGTCAGCAGACGACGCTGGCAGTTGGCAGCCGGCGCCGGTTTGGCTTCGATGATCGAAGAGTTGCTCGGCTGAGCGATGGTCGCGGTGGCGTCGAAATAGGCCATGCCACGGCAGCGCTGCCAGACTTTCGATTGCGCGTTGATCGCATTCTTCCAAAGCTCTTTGCCGGTGTCGGCATCAAGGGCGATCAGGTTGTTGTGTGGGGTGCAGATGAATACTTTGTTGCCGACCTGCAGCGGGGTGAGCTGGTCTTCGGCGCCGTTGCCATCGCTCTCGGCGACGTCCCCGGTGTGGTAGGTCCACGCGACTTTCAACTTGTCGACGTTGTTGCGGTTGATCTGGTCGAGCGCGGCGAAGCGGCTGCCACCTTCGGTGTTGCCGTAGTGCGCCCAGTCTTTCTGCGCCTTGGCCGGCTCGACCGGAGTCAGGCCCGGGCCAGTGCCAGTGGCGGCAACGGTTGGGTGGGCGACGAACATGTTGCCCGCCGCAACGGCCACACCGACCGCAAGCACAGCGGCCACGGCATACGCGCCACGACCGGCCACGCGGCCATTGGCGCGCGCCAGCAGCGGGTAGACCAGAGCGACGACCATACCGATGGCGCTGAACATGAACAGCCGCGAGAACACCGGCCAGAACACCAGCCCGGCGTCAGCCACGGCCCAGATCGCGGTCGCCACAAGAAATGCGGCGAACAGCCAGGCGCCTGCAGTTTTCTTCAGTGCGATCAGCACCCCGGAAACGGTCATCGCCAGACCGCCGACCAGGAAGTACCAGGAACCGCCCAGGCTGACCAGCTTCACACCGCCGGCCGCGAGCGCCAGACCGAGCAGGGCGATGATCACGCCAAGGCCGACCAGGATGAACGTTGAAACGCCTGAGACGCGTTGACTGTGGTTCACATTGAAAGTCCCGTTTGAATGAAGCGCGGGATTATAGCGGTAACTAACCATTCAGTTAACCGCAGTTTTGCCATGAAAACGTGCACTTCTGTGAATCAAGCGTGGTGCAGGATTAGCAAAACGCAAGTTGAGAGGGGTTTCTCGAGGTTTCAGCAGGAGGGGCGGATTGAGCGTGGTATTGCAATGCACATGCTTGGACACCGCGCTGGATTCACCCCTCACCCCAGCCCTCTCCCCGAGGAGAGGGAGCCGATTTGTGGGCTTTTTGAGACCTGTGTTCGCCTCGGTATCTCAGGTCGGTGTAACTCGCGCATTCAACTCGGTCAGTCGTCTCTCCCTCTGGGAGAGGGAGCCGATTTGTGGGCTTTTTGAGACCTGTGTTCGCCTCGGTATCTCAGGTCGGCGTTACTCGCGCATTCAGCTCGGTCAGTTCCCTCTCCCTCTGGGAGAGGGCTAGGGTGAGGGGCTTTTGAGGTTGGCCGCGATGGCAACCTTGCCCTTGGCCCGGCCTTGTTCAACGTAGTGCAAGGCGTCAGCTATCTGATCGAACGGAAAAGTACGATCGATCACCGGTTTGATCACCCCGGCCTCAATCAACGCAGTGATTTTCTGCAACTGGATGCCGTCGGCACGCATGAACAGAAACGAATAACCCACCCCACGCTTGCGCGCCTTGCGCCGAATACCACTGCTGAGCAGGCGCATCACCACCCCGAGCAGCCACGACAAACCCTGCTCCTGAGCGAACTGCGCAGTCGGCGGCCCTGACAGGGAAATCAGTTGCCCGCCCGGTTTCAACACCCTCAACGATTTTTCCAGCACATCGCCGCCGAGGCTGTTGAGCACCACGTCGTAGTCGCGCAGCTCAATGGCGAAATCCTGCTGTTTGTAATCAATCACCACATCAGCGCCCAGCGCTTTGACCCACGCGACATTCGCCGTGCTGGTCGTAGTCGCAACAAAAGCGCCGAGGTGTTTAGCCAGTTGAATGGCGACCGTGCCAACGCCACCGGAGCCGGCGTGAATCAGCACCTTCTGGCCTTTTTGCACGTTGGCGACTTCGACCAATGCCTGCCACGCCGTCAACGCCACCAGCGGCATGCAAGCCGCCTCGGTCATGGCGAGATTGGCGGGTTTCAACGCGACCGCTGTTTCATCGACAGCGATGCGTTCGGCAAACGTGCCAATCCTGTTATCAGGCGCACGCGCATAAACCTCATCGCCCGGCTTGAAACGCTTGACCGCCGCACCGGTGCTGAGCACCACACCGGCGACATCGTTGCCCAATATCAAAGGCATTTGATAGGGCAGGATCATCTTGAATTCGCCGCTGCGAATCTTCAGATCCAGCGGGTTGACGCTACTCGCGCGCACTTCGATCAGCACGTCGTGAGCGCCAACCAGCGGTTCGGGCAGGTCGCCAATCCGGCCGTTCTGCTTGCCGTAGCGCTCGATGAAAAATGCCTTCATTGCGGATGCTCTTGTCGGTAGAAACCCGCCGGCATAGCGGCGGGTTTGAATGAGGTCAGGCCTGAGTCAGATAACGTTGCGCAACAGCCGACTGGCGGATCTGCCCCAACAGGCCCTGCCGCGCGGTTTGCAGGGCATCCCAGCGCTCGCCCTCGTGCAGCGGCGGGATGGTCACGACTTCGCGACGGTCGAAGCCGACCAGCGCGGCATCGACCATGTCGCCGACTTCCATGATGTCGGTGAGGGTGTTGATGTCGATACCGGCGCGGTCCCAGATTTCCGTGCGGGTGGCGGCGGGCAGGACCGCTTGCACATACACGCCTTGTGGCGACAGTTCCAGGCTCAGGCCTTGAGAGAGGAACAGCACGAACGCCTTGGTCGCGCCATACACCGACATGCCGAACTCCGGCGCCAGGCCCACCACCGAGCCGATGTTGATGATCGCGCCGTCGCCGGCCTTGGCCAAGCGCGGGGCGATGGCGCTAGCCAGCCGCACCAACGCGGTGGTGTTAAGCGCGACCAGTTGCGCCACGCTGTCGGTGCTCTGCTCGATGAAGGTACCGGACTGCGCGGCGCCGGCATTGTTGACGAGGATACCGATGCGCGCGTCGCCACGCAGACGCGCCTCGACGGTTTGCAGGTCGCTCAGTTGCGTCAGGTCGGCCTGTAGCACTTCGACATTGACGTTGTGCTCAGCGCGCAAACCGGCGGCGAGGGTGTCCAGGCGCGCCTGGTCACGGGCGACCAGCAGCAGATCGTGCCCGCGTTGGGCGAAACGTGCGGCGTAGACCGCGCCGATGCCGGTGGAGGCGCCAGTGATCAAAACAGTAGGGCGAGTAGTCATGGTGTGGGCTCTTTGTCAGTTGAAGACTGATTGCGGGCCTTTAGGATGATGACCCAAATCTAAACTGTCAACGGTTTTGATTATGGCCAACATCTATGTATCATCTGCGCATGATTTTTCAGCGCCGGAGGTATTCAATATGCGCGTATCCAAAGCCCAGGCTCAGGCCAATCGCGAGCACATTGTCGAAACGGCTTCGGTGATGTTCCGCGAACGCGGTTATGACGGGGTCGGCGTGGCTGACCTGATGGCGGCCGCCGGTTTTACTCACGGCGGTTTCTACAAACACTTCGGCTCCAAGGCCGACCTGATGGCCGAAGCCTCGGCCAATAGCCTGGCGCAGTCCACGGCCGCCGCCGAAAGCATGAGCGTGCAGGATTTCATCGACGTGTACGTGTCGCGCGACCATCGCGACGGCCGTTCCACCGGTTGCACGATGGCGGCGTTGTGCGGCGATGCGGCGCGGCAGTCCGGGGACGTGAAAGCGGCGTTCGCTGAAGGCATCGAGCGCACGTTACAGACGCTCGGCGAGAAATACCCGAAGGCAGCGGATGCACCGCAAGGTGAGGGCCGAACCCGGATGATCGATCTGCTGGCCCGCGCGGTCGGGGCGATCATGCTGTCGCGGGCCTGTCCGGATGACTCGGCGCTGGCCGATGAGATTCTGACGGTGTGTCACGCTTCGATGACGGCATCGTTGCCAGTCATCGAGGCGCCCTCACCCTAACCCTCTCCCAGAGGGGACTGACCGAGCTGTTTGGGCGATTTACGCCAGACGCTGATATCGGGTCGAACTCCGGTTCTGAATGCTCCATAGATCAGCTCCCTCTCCCTGGGGAGAGGGCTGGGCGGGCGGCGTTCCGATGAGGGGTGAATCCGGCGCGATACCAAAGCCGAACGCCAGCACTTCGCCTCAGAAACTCAAGCGTGAAACGGATAATCGACATAACCACGCTGATCGCCGCCGAAGAAACTGCTCGGATCCGGCGTGTTCAGTTCAAGCCCGCCGTGCAGCCGACGCGGCAGGTCCGGGTTGGCCAAAAATGGCCGGCCAAAGGCAATGATGTCGGCGCGATCGGCGTTCAACGCCTGTTCGGCGGACTCGGCGTCGTAACCGCCAGCGAGGATCAGCACGCCGTTCCAGGTCTGGCGCAACTGGGCGATGATCGCGTCCCAGCGCGGGTCGAAGTTTTCGTCCTTGACCGTGCCGACCATGGCCGGCTCGACCAGGTGCAGGTAGGCCAGATTCCACTGGTTGAGCGCTTCGACCAGATAACCGAAGGTCGCTTCGGGCGTGTCATCGCCCATGCCCATGAAGCGGCCCATTGGCGTCAGACGCACGCCGACGCGCTCGGCGCCGACTTCATCAGCGACGGCGGCGACCACTTCGAGCAGAAACCGCGCACGATTCTCGACGCTGCCACCATAAGCATCGTCGCGCTGGTTGCTGTTGCTGTTGAGGAACTGGTCGAGCAGATAACCGTTGCCGGCATGGATCTCCACGCCGTCCATGCCAGCGTTCAACGCGTTGCGCGCAGCGCGGCGGTAGTCTTCGACGATGTCGGCGATTTCCGCCGTTTCGAGGGCGCGCGGCACCGGCACATCGCCCCACACGCCGTTGCCTTGTTCATCAACAATAAACGTCTTGCCCGGCACAGGCAGGGCGCTCGGCGCCACCGGCAAACCGGCGTCCGGCTGGAAGCTGGGATGCGAGACCCGGCCGACGTGCCACAGCTGCATGAAGATCAGACCGTTCGCTGCGTGCACCGCCGTGCTGACTTCGCGCCACGCCTGGACTTGCGCATCGGTGTAGATCCCCGGCGTCCACGCATAGCCCTGGCCCTGTTGGGAGATCTGCGTGGCCTCGGTGATGATCAGCGCAGCACTGGCGCGTTGGCGGTAGTACTCGGCGTTCATTGCAGTCGGCACGTCGCCCGGCTGGCCAGCGCGCGAGCGAGTCAAGGGCGCCATCGCCACGCGATGGGCAAGGGTGTAAGGGCCGAGTGCGATGGGTTGGAACAGGCGACGGGTCATGGGTAGCTCCGGATGTCGATGACTAGGGTTCAAGCGCGGCAGCCAAGTGCCGCGCGCTGTGCAGGTAACTTAACCGGGGGCGGCGGGGCTGATAATCCGTGGCCGGCGCTACGCAGTTTTGCGCGCAACGCAACGGCACCCGCGCTCATCGGTGACGAACGCGGGCGTGGTTCAGGCGGGTTGGGTCGAGCGAGTCAGCGGCAGATTCAGCCAGCGCCGGCCGGTGGCATTGCTGACCGCGTTGCCGAGGGCAGCAGCCATTGGCCCTTGGACGATTTCGGCAGCGCCGAGGAAGGGTTCGCCCGGTTGATCAAGCAAATGCACATCGACTTTTTTCGGCAATTGGGTGAAACGCAGAATCGGATAACCGCTCCAGTCGTAGCTGCGAATGCCGCCCGCGTCGTAGGCGACTTGTTCGTAGAGCGTCCAGCTGGCCGACTGGACAATGCCGCCCTCGACCTGATTGCGCAGGCCATCGGGGCTGACGATCTGGCCGACGTCGACCGCCGTGACCACATGATCGACGCGAATTTCGCCGGTCTGCGGATGCACCCGCAGTTTCACCGCGAGGGCGCAGTAACCCATGATGTTCTTGTAGCGGGCGAAGGCAAAACCGATCCCCGCGCCGGGCTCGTTGCTCTTGTGGGGCCAGCCGATTTCATCACGCACGCGCTCGATCACGGCGCGGGCACGCGGATCGCTCAGATGGGCCAGGCGCAACGCCACGGGATCGAGTCCGGCCTTGATCGCCAACTCATCAATACCCGCCTCGATCGCAAAGACATTGATGTGCGCACCGAGCGAGCGCATGGCCGAAGTGCGGAACGGCATGGTGGTGACGAAATTCATGTTGATCCGCGTCGCGCCCAGTTCATACAGCGGCACCGCGTTGCGATCACCGTCACCTTCGGGCTGAGCGATTGGCACCGACGGCGCCGAGGCGAAGGGTCTGGCCAATAGACGTGCCGGCAGCAAACGCCCGGCATTGACGATGCGTTCGTTGTGCGGCGTGGTCCACAGCTCGTAGTTCCAGTCCTGCAAACGGCCCTGACTGATGCCGGCATCGACTTCGGTGACCATCGCCGAACTGTATGGCTCCCAAAGGTTTTCCTGCTCGCGCATCCATTGCACGCGCACCGGCGTGCCCGGCAGGCGCATCGCGATCAGCGCGGCATCGGCGGCGGCATCATCGGCGCCGTTGTGGCCGTAGCAACCCGAGCCTTCGGTATGAATGCAGCGCACACGCTCCGGCGGCAGACGCAGCATCTCGGCGATACCAGCGCGCAATGGATAGACACCCTGGGTGTGCGTCCACACCGTGAGCACGCCGTCGTTGAACCAGGCCACCGCACAGGACGGGCCGATCGAGCCGTGCATCAGATACTGCTTGGTGACCCGCGCCTTGAAGCGCGTTTCGGTCGCGCCGCCGGGATTGCCGTTGTTGCTGATCGGATAGCGCTTGGAGGGCAGCTGCTTGAGCAAATGGTGAATCCCGGCGGCTTCGGGAATCGCCTCGCCACCACTCCACTTGGCACTTTCCATGCCGGCGCGCATGGCCTTGATCGCTTGCCACTCATCACCGGCGACCACGGCCAGATAGTTGCCGTCGCGAATCACTTTGACCACGCCGCTGAGCGCTTCAATCGATGCCGTATCGAATGCCTGCAGCGTGCAGCCGGGACGCGGCGGGCGAATCACCCGCGCATGCAGCATGCCCGGCAGGCGCATGTCTTGCACGAACGCCGCGCCGCCGCTGACCTTGGCCGGAATGTCCAGACGCGGCAGGTTGTGCCCGATCAGCTTGAAGTCGGCCGCTGCCATCGCCGGTGATTGCGCCTTGGCGTATTGGTGCACATCGACATGCTGGACTGCTTCGGCATAAGCCATGCGCTGAGCGGCTGGCCCTTCGATAATGCCGTCGCGAGTGCTCAGTTGCGCAGCATCGACTTGCCAACTGCGCGCAGCGGCATCGACGAGCATTTCCCGCACCTGCGCGGCAGCGTTGTACAGCGCGGTGCCGCTGTCGAAAATGCTGTGGCTGCCGGCGGTGTAGCCTTCGTTGGGCGTCAGTGCGGTGTCGGCGGTTAGCAAGTTGATCGCGCTGGCCGGCACCTGCAAGCGCTCGGCAGCGATTTGCAGCAACGCGGTTTTTACTCCAGTGCCCAATTCGACTTTGCCGGTGTACACGGTGATGCCGTCGGCGCCGATGCGAATCCACGCGTCCAAGTAAGGGTTGGTGCGCAGGCTGCCGGGCAGATCGGGGGCCAGCACTACGGTGCCGAGGGTGTCGACTTCGGTGTCGGCCAAGGCCCGCCGCGCCATTGGCATCAGGGTAAAAGCCATGAGCAACGCGCCGCCGCGCAGGAAGGCCCGGCGGCTGGGGTTCAAGCCGTTTGCTTCGCTCATGTCAGGCTCCCGTTATGCCCGGCCACCTGTTTGATCGCCTCGATGATGCGCAAGTGCGTGCCGCAACGGCACAGATTGCCGGCCATGTGCTCGCGGATGGTTTGTTCGTCCGGGTGCGGATCACGTTCGAGCAACGCCTGCGCGCGCATCAGCATGCCGGCGATGCAGTAACCGCATTGCGCGGCCTGCTTGTCGATGAACGCCGCTTGCAAAGGGCCGGGTTTCTCTGCGCTGCCGAGGCTTTCCACGGTGCGGATCTTTTTTCCTTCAAGGCCTGCGCAAGGCGTCAGGCAGGCGAACACCGGCTGGTCGTCGACGATCACCGTGCACGCGCCGCACTGGCCCAGGCCGCAGCCGTACTTGGCGCCGTTGAGGTTCAGGTGATTGCGCAGCGCATACAGCAGCGGCATGTCCGCTTCCAGCTCCAGCGCTTGGGTGGCTCCATTGACGGTGAGAGTGATCTGGCTCATTTCGTCTCCTGACGTAACGCTTCAATAGTGGAAGAAAGGTCAGTCCATGGCTGCTCGGGTCTGGCTTGCTCGCGCAGATACGCCGCCAGTGCGCCGAGCTGGGCGTTGTCGAGGCTGGCGGCGAATGGCGGCATCACCGGGCCGGGCGCGCCGGGAATGGCGGGCACGCCTTCGAGCACGGTCTTGAGAAAGTTGCGCGGGCTGGCCGCTTGCAGCGCCGAAGTGCTTTGCAGGCCTGGGCGGCCGTCGATTTCACGCATCGGCGCGGCGGGTGCGTGACATCCGGCGCAGGCGCTGCTGAAGAGCAGGGCGCCGCTGCTGTGATCCGCTGGACTGCTCGGCGGCTTTTGCGCAGTGATTTCGGTCACCGCGTGCGGGCTTTGCAGGCTCAGCAGGTAGTCGGCAATCGCCTCGACTTCACTGGCCGGCAAGCGCGCCAGACTCAGGCTGACCGGACGCATCGGGCCGGCGGGTGTGCCGTGACCATCGACCACGTCAGCGCGCAGGTAGCCGACCAATTGCTCGCGATTCCATGGATTGGCGCGTTGCTGGAGGCCGACCAGTGCCGGCGCTTCCCAGCCATCAACGCTGCCGCCCTGCAGATACTCCGAGGATTTCTCCGCGCCGATCAGGTTCAGCGGCGAATGGCAGCCGGCGCAGTGGCCCGGGCCGTCGGCCAGATAACGTCCGCGATTCCATGCCGCGCTGTGTTCGGCCAGCGGCGTCAGTGGCTCGCCGTGCAGAAACAGCAGGTTCCAGAACGACACCAGCGGGCGGATGTTCATCGGGAAGTTCATCTGATTCTGCATGGCGGGCGCGTGTACGGCGGGGCCGCTCATCAAGTAGGCATAGGCGTCGGCGATGTCTTCGGAGCTCATGCGCCGGTAGTGCACGTAAGGAAAGGCCGGGTAGAGAAAGTGGCCGTCGCGGGCAATGCCTTCGCGCATCGCCCGCTCGAAGGCCGGCAATGACCACTCGCCGATCCCGGTCTGCGCATCTGGAGTGATGTTGGTGCTGTACAGCGTGCCGAACGGCGTCACCAGCGGCAGCCCGCCGGCCAGGTATTCGCCGCCGGGGCGGGTATGGCACACCGCGCAGTCGCCGGCCTCGACCACCCGTGCGCCGCGTTGCAATTGCGCAGTATCGAATGACGTCGGCCGTTTGATTGGCGCGATCGCCGGGCGCCACATCAGCGCGACGGCGACGATCAGGCCGAGTACCGCGAGCACGGCGACGCTGATCCACAGGGTTCTGGATTTGAGCAAATGGCTGTTCATGGTCGGCAGAAAAACGCGGCGGACAGTGGCAGGACGAGTGCAGTGCGGGTCATGGAAACGCTCCTTGTAGCAGCCGGGGGAAGGGCGCCGATGCGGACGTCTGCGCCAGGGCCAAAGCGTAGAGAAGACCCTTGCAGTGGAGAATCACTGGCCCGCGCAACAGCGCGTTGCGCCACAAGCAACGTTGCGCGCCGCGCATCAGTGCGTTGCCAGTGGCACGGATTCTCGCCCCCGCCGGCTCACCGTAGCCTTGGCACAACTTTCCCGAACTCAACGAGGTGTCACCATGCTTACGGGCAACCCTGCCGTTGCGGCCCCCGCCGAACAGCCTGCTTCACTCTCCGGCCTGATGGTCGCGTTTCTGGCATTTTGCTGCGGCGCGGTCGTCGCCAACCTGTATTACGCACAACCCATCGTCGAACTGATCGCGCCGCAGATCGGCCTCTCCAGCGCCAATGCCAGCCTGATCGTCTCGCTGACGCAGTTCGGATACGCGGTGGGCTTGTTGCTGCTGGTGCCGCTGGCCGACCTGATGGAAAACCGCCGTCTGGTGGTCGGCTTCACCCTCGCCGCCAGCGTGACGCTGTTGTGCGCTGGCCTGACTCATTCGCCGTCGCTGTTTCTGCTGCTCTCTTTGCTGATCGGCCTGACGTCGGTTGCGGTGCAGATCCTTGTGCCGCTGGCCGCGCATCTGGCACCGGAAGCCAGCCGGGGCCGCGTGGTCGGCAATATCATGAGCGGCTTGCTGCTGGGGATTCTGCTGTCGCGGCCGCTGTCGAGCCTGTTGGTTGAAGTATTCGGCTGGCGCGGGGTGTTTTACAGCGCGGCGGCACTGATGGCGGTGATTGCGTTGATTACCGCTGTGGCATTACCACGCCGGGTGCCGACGCACAAAGCCACCTATGTCGCGTTGATCGGTTCGGTGTTTGCCTTGGCCCGACGCTTTCCTGTGTTGCGCCAGCGTTCGCTGTATCAGGGTTTGCTGTTCGCCAGTTTCAGCCTGTTCTGGACGCTCGCGCCGATTGAGCTGATGCGTCACCACGGTTTCAGCCAGGCGCAGGTGGCGATCTTTGCGTTGGTCGGCGCGGTGGGTGCGATTGCTGCGCCGATTGCCGGGCGTCTGGCCGATGCCGGGCACGGTCGTCGCGGTACCTTGGTGGCGTTGCTGCTGGCGCCGCTGTCGCTGTTGATCGCCGCGTTACCGGGCAGTGGTTATGTGTGGCTGGTGGTGTGTGCGGTGCTGCTGGATTTTGCCGTGCAACTGAACATGGTCCTCGGCCAGCGCGAGGTCTACGCCCTCGACCCGCACAGCCGCGCACGCCTGAATGCGGTGTACATGACCAGCATCTTCGTCGGCGGCGCCCTCGGTTCACTGGTCGCCAGCCCGCTGTACGAACACTTCGGCTGGAACCTCTCGGCCGTCGCCGTAGCGGTGTTGCCGGCGCTGGCGCTGGCGTTGTTCCTGAGCCGCAAGGCTGATGGCTGAGGGCGCGATGAGGCCCGGCAAGCACGACGATACAAGACGTGTCGCGAGCACTGATGCACAATCAGCGGCGTTCCCTCACCACCGGATCCCGCTTATGGACAAATTGCTGGCCTTGAAGATGTTTGTTGAAACCGTGCGCTGCGGGGGCTATTCCTCGGCGGCGCGCAAGCTTGGGATTTCGACGTCTTCGGTGACACGGCAAGTGGCGGGGCTGGAAAACGAGTTGGGCGCCAGCCTGCTCAATCGCACCACGCGCAATACCAGCGTGACCGTCGCCGGCCAGACCTATTTCGAGAAGGCCGTGGCCATTCTCGATGCTATCGACGAAGCCGATGCGGTGGTCGCCGATCGTGGCAGTGAAGCACAAGGCCGCTTGCGCATCAGCGTGCCGGTGGAGTTTGGCCGCCGGCTGATCGCGCCGCACCTGAGCCGCTTGCTTGAACGCCATCCCGGGCTGGAGATCAGCCTGTCGTTGAGCGATCAGGTCAGCGATTTGCTCAGCGAGCAGATCGACGTTTCAGTGCGGCTCGGTTCCACGGTGGTCAGTGAAGACATCGTCAGCAAACGCGTCGGGCAGTTTCAGCGTTGGATTGTCGCCAGCCCGGATTATCTGGCGCGCAGCAGCGTGCTCGAACATCCGCGGGATCTGCTTGAGCACCAATGCCTGCGTTTCGATTACGGCGGCAGCCATCATCACTGGACCTTTCAGGGCGACGAAGAGCCGATTCAGCTCAACGTTGCGGGACGCCTGCAAAGCAACAACGCCGACATTCTGCGCGAAGCGGCGATTGGCGGTGGCGGGGTGGCGCTGCTGGCCGACTGGCTGGTGCGCGACGACGTCGCCGCCGGGCGCCTGACGCGCTTGCTTGAGCACTACGAGGTCAATCCCGGCAGTGCCAGCAGTTGCATCAACGCGCTGTACTTGCCCAACCATCGTGGTTCGAGCCGGATCAACGTGTTCATCGATTTTCTCGTGGAAATCCTCAAACCCGCCGCACCTGCCGCTTAGCGCTGCACACTCTGTTGCTGCAGCCGCTGCACACTGCTTGTATGCTTGCGCCCCGGAACACGTGGCCGCCGTGAGTGCCGACGTTCGAATGATGGCTGGAATGGATACCGGACTTCCTTAAGGTACTGACGTGAAGCGTGATACTCGCCTTGTAATGCTCCTGCTGCTGGTGATTGGCTGTTCCCTGACTTCACTGACGATCTGGAAAGTCTGGTCTTCGCGCGAGCGTGCGCTGGCCGAGGTCGACGTGCATGGCCTGAACCTGACCCAGGCGCTCAACACCTACACCGAAGGCATTGTCCGGCAAAGCTCGCTGCTTTTGCTCGGGTTGGTCGAGCGCCTGGAAACCGAGGGCAACGGCCCGGCGCAGATTCAGCGCATCCAGAGCCTGATCGACCGCCAGCAGCCGCTGATGCCACAGCTCAGCGGCATCATCATCTATGACCGGAACGGGCATTGGCTGATGTCCTCCAATCGGCCGATTCCGGAAGGCGCCAACAGCAGCGACCGCGCCTATTTCATACATCACCGTGACAGCCCGAGCCGCGAGCCGTTCATTGGCCCGCCGATCCAGAGCCGTGCCAATCACGAATGGGTGGTGACCATCAGTCGGCGCTTCAACGACGATGGCGGGCAGTTCGCTGGCGTGGTAGCGGTGACGCTGGGGGTGGAAAACTTCCTGCGGGTGTTCGGCAAACTCGACGTTGGCCAGGACGGCGCGATAGGCCTGTCGTACACCGATGGCACGCTGCTGGTCCGCTATCCGTTCCGCGAGCAGGACATGGGTCGCAACTTCTCCAAATCGCCGATCTACGCCAAATACCTCGTTGACCGCTCGGTCGGCACTGCCTCCTACACCTCCAGCCTCGACGGTGTCGAGCGGCTGTACGCGTTCCGCAAAAGCGAAACGCTGCCGCTGATCACCACCGTGGCCCTGGGCAAGGACGAAGCGCTAGCGGCGTGGCGCATCGAAGCGGCGCTGTCGGCGGTGGTGGTGATCGGGCTGCTGGGGCTGACCGGGTTGATCGGCTGGTTCCTGATCCTTGATATCCGCCGCCGCACCGAGGCCGAAGAAGCCTTGCGCGATGCCCAGCAGCAATTGCTCGCGTCCAATCGGCAGCTGGAATTACTGGCGCTGAAGGACGCGCTGACCGGCCTGGCCAACCGCCGCTGTTTCGATGAAACCCTGACGGTGGAAGCGCGGCGGGCGCAGCGTGACGGGACCTCGCTGGCCTTGCTGATGATTGATATTGATCACTTCAAATTGTTCAACGATGCCTTGGGCCACGTTGCCGGCGATGCTTGTCTGCAAGCGGTCAGCAAGATCCTGGAAGGCTGCGTGCGACGCCCCTCGGATCTGGTCGCGCGCTACGGTGGCGAGGAAATGGCGGTGATCATGCCGGCCACCGACAGCGCCGGCGCGACGGTGGTGGCGCAACTGATGCTCGAGCGTTTGCAGCAAGCGAACATCGCCCATCCGGGCAGTCCGTTTGCTCGGATTACGGTGAGTATCGGTATGGCGGTGGGGACGGGCGCGCAGCTGGATTCGCTGCCGGCGTTGATCCAGACCGCCGATCAGGCGCTGTACCGCGCCAAAGCGGCGGGGCGCAACGGGATGGCCGGGCAGGCCTGAGGTGCACTAGAAAGCTTCGCCGTTATCCAGTTTCGCCAACAGCATCTGCCCGCGTTGCCACAGTGCATCCTGCTTGGCCAGCGGCATGCGGTCGAGGTTCTTGTACATCATGCCCATGCGCTGATTGCCACGCAGGATATCGCCGTGGCGCATGAGGAAATGCCAGTACAGCGCATTGAACGGGCAGGCATCGTCCGCGCTGCTTTCCTTGACCTTGTAGGCGCAGTCGCCGCAGTAATCCGACATTCGATTGATGTACTGGCCGCTGGCGCAGTAAGGCTTGGAGCCGAGATACCCGCCGTCGGCATGCATGACCATGCCCAGGGTGTTGGGCAGTTCGACCCAGTCGAAGGCGTCCATGTAGATCGCCAGATACCACTCACAGATTTCCTTCGGCGCAATCCCGGCGAGCAAGGCAAAGTTGCCGGTGACCATCAGCCGCTGGATGTGGTGCGCATAGGCATGTTGCAGGCTTTGGCCGATGGCCTGGCGCATGCAGTTCATCTGTGTCTGCCCGGTCCAGTAGAACTCCGGCAGCGGGCGCGTGTTGCCAAACACATTGCCCTCGGCGTAATCCGGCATCTTCAGCCAGTACACACCGCGCACGTATTCGCGCCAGCCGATCAGTTGCCGAATGAAGCCTTCGGCAGCGTTGAGGCCGATGCTCCCTGACCAGTAAGCCGCCTCGACATCGCTGCACAGCTGACGCAAATCGAGCAGGCCGATGTTCAGCGCCGCGCTGATCCGCGCGTGAAACAGGAACGGCTCTTCGCTGGCCATGGCGTCCTGGTAATCACCGAAGCCGGCCAGCGCATAGTCGAGAAAGTATTGCCACAGGGCCTGAGCATCGGCGTGGGTCACCGGGTAGTTGAAGTCGTCCAGCGTGCCGTAATGGCTGGCGAAGCGCTCGCCGACCAACGCCAGCACCTCTTGGGTGATTGCGTCATTGGCGAAACGTGCCGGGTAGGGCGGTTTGGCGTGTTTGGGCAGCGCCTTGCGATTCTCCGCATCGAAATTCCACGCACCGCCGACCGGCGTACCGTCCCCGTTCAGCAGCAGCCGACTCTTGCGCCGCATCTCGCGGTAGAAAAACTCCATTCGCAGCTGCTTCTTGCCGCTGGCCCAGTTGGAGAACTCTTCGCGAGAACAGAGGAAGCGGCTGTCTGAATGCCAGTGCACGGGCAAGCCCGAATGTTTGATTGACTGCTCAAGGCGCCAGTCGCCGCATTCGGTGATGTGGATTTCGTCGGCACCAGTGAGGGTTTGCCAGCGCTGCAATTCGCCGGGGATGGAGCCGCGGTTGTCCGGGTCGTCGAGGCTGACGTACTGGACGCGGAAGCCTTTATCGCGTAACGCCTCGGCAAAGTGGCGCATGGCGCTGAAGATCAGAGCGATCTTTTGCGGATGATGGGCGACGTGGGTCGCTTCCTCCATGACCTCGACCATCAGCAGCAGGTCTTGCTGGGGATCGAGTGGCTGCAGGGAGGCCAGGTCGAAAGACAGCTGGTCGCCGAGGATCAGGAGCAAGCGGTGGGCAGGGGGCATGGAGCTAAGTCCGGTGAACGATTCGAACTCCAATAGTTATACAGATTGTTTGTTATGTATAGGTTTAGCGGCCACTGACATCCTATTGTGGGAGCGAGCCTGCTCGCGAAAGCGTCCTGTCAGTCAATACAAGTGCTGACTGACCCACCGCCTTCGCGAGCAGGCTCGCTCCCACAGGAACTTGTTTTGGGTTCTTAGGCGGGGTAGGTCGGATAGTCGATATAACCCTCGGCACCACCGCCATACACCGTCGCCGGATTCAATTGGTTCAACGGCCAGTCATTGGCAATCCGCGCCGGCAGGTCCGGGTTGGCCATGAACGGCCGGCCAAACGCAACGAGATCGGCCAGCCCCGACTCAAGCAATTGCGCGCCGGTTTTGGCGGTGTAGCGACCGGCATAAATGATCGCGCCGCTGAACGTGTCGCGCACGGCCCGGCGAAAGGTCTGCGGCATCGCTGGCGCGTTGTCCCAGTCGGCTTCGGCGATCGACAGGTAGGCGATGCCGACGTCTTCAAGAATCTTGATCGCCGCAATGTAAGTTGTGTGCGGATCTTCCTCGACCAGGCCCAGATACGTCCGCGCTTCATCGGTTGTAGTGAACAACGGCGCGAAACGCACACCGACCTTGTCCTTGCCGATGCATTCGGCAACACCGGCCACCACTTCGCGCAAGAAGCGCAAGCGATTGTCCAGCGAGCCACCGTATTGATCGGTGCGCAGGTTGCTGTGGGCGGAGATGAACTGGTTGACCAGATAACCGTTGGCGCAGTGCAGTTCGATGCCATCGAAACCCGCATCCATCGCGTTGCGCGCGGCCTGGATATACAGCTGAATCAGTTCCTGCACTTCATCGGTGCTCAGCGCGCGCGGAGCAGACGGTGGCACCAGTTCACCGACACCAAGCGCGGTTTCGATGAACACGCTGACGCGGTCCGTCGCCATCGCAGAGGCCGACACCGGCGCATCACCATTAGGCTGCAACGCCGTGTGCGAGACCCGACCGACGTGCCAAAGCTGGGCGAAGATCACGCCATCCACCGCGTGCACCGCCTCGGTGACTTTGCGCCAACCGGCGATCTGCTCCGGCGTGTGAATGCCCGGCGTCCACGCATAACCCTGGCCACGCGGTTCGATCTGCGTGCCTTCGGTGACCAGCAAACCGGCACCGGCGCGCTGCTGGTAATACTCGGCCATCAATTCGTTGGCGACATTGCCCGGTTGCGTGCTGCGCTGGCGGGTGAGAGGTGGCAGGACGATGCGGTTTTTCAGGGTGTGTGCGCCCAATTTGGCAGGCGTGAAGAAAGCGTTTTTCATGGAGTAAGCCTGGAATCTGATTAGACCAGTCGACTAGTGACTGGGCAAAAAAACAACGCCGGGCGGTACGCACGCGGCGTTGATCGGGGTAGAGCGAGGGATTCAGCCGAGCATCTTCAACAGCTCTTCGGCAACGGCGGCGGAGCTGGCCGGGTTCTGGCCGGTGACCAGTTGACCGTCAGCCACCACATGCACCTGCCAATCGGCGACTTTCGAATAGCGCCCGCCCAGACGCTGGAATTCGTCTTCGATGAGGAACGGCACCACGTCAGTCAGACCAACAGCAGCTTCTTCGGCGTTAGTGAAACCGGTGACGTCGCGATCTTTGACGATCGGCTGGCCGTCAGCGCGCACCACATGACGCAACACGCCGGGTGCGTGGCAGACAAAACCGTGAGGTTTGTTGGCGCGGTCGAAGGCTTCGATCAGTGCAATCGAGGCCTTGTCTTCGGCCAGATCCCACAGCGGGCCGTGGCCGCCTGGGTAGAACACGGCGTCGAAATCTTCGGCCTTCACGTCAGCCAAACGGCCAGTGGTGGCGAGTGCCTGTTGTGCAGCCGGATCAGCGCGGAAGCGATCGGTTTCGGCAGTCTGCGCGCTTGGCTCATCGCTTTTCGGATCGAGCGGCGGCTGGCCGCCGGCAGGCGATACCAGCGTGACGTCGGCGCCGGCGTCCTTGAAGGCGTAGTAGGGCGCGGCGAACTCTTCCAGCCAGAAGCCGGTTTTCTTGCCGGTGTTGCCGAGTTGATCGTGGGAAGTCAGAACCATCAAGATTTTCATAGAGCACCCTTGGTTTGGTCAGGCATCGGCACAGGGCGAGGAATTCGCTCAGCGTCGGCACCGCATGAATTTGTGTCTCGGGGCGCAGCATAGGTTCCAATTAGACCAGTCGTCTAGTAATTTTTTCAGAAAATGTTTTTGCTCGTCGGTTATGGCAAACTCCCGGCCTTGAGAAGTATACGACTGGTCTATTGTCTGGAATTTTGCGCACCATGAAGCCGACCTTTGACGACACCCGCCAACACTTGCTCGACACCGGCCACCGGATGATGGCCGAGAAGGGCTTCACCAGCGTCGGCCTCAACGAGATCCTGCAGACCGCTGGCGTGCCCAAGGGCTCGTTCTATCACTACTTCAAATCCAAGGAGTTGTATGGCCAGGCGCTGCTCGAGGATTACTTCGTCGACTACCTCGCCGACATGGAGCGCCGCCTGACATTGCCTGGGCTGACTGCGTTCGAGCGTTTGATGGATTACTGGCAGGGCTGGCAGAACCGCTGCACCCTCGAAGGCCACGGCGATGAATGCCTGGTGGTGAAACTCAGCGCCGAAGTCGCCGACCTGTCCGAATCAATGCGCTTGACCTTGCGCGACGGCGCCGAACGCATCGTCGCGCGCATCACCGAATGCATCGAACAAGGCCAAAATGACAAAAGCCTGCCCGAGGGCGATGCGCGGAAGTTGGCAGAGACGCTGTATCAGCTCTGGCTCGGCGCGAGTCTGCTGAACAAACTGCAGCGCACCGGGCAGTCGCTGGAAACCTCGATGGCGATGACCCGGCATTTGCTTCATGTCTGAGCCTCGCCGCAGATCCCTTGTAGGAGTGAGCCTGCTCGCGAAGACGGCGGCACATTCAACATCTTCATTGCCTGATCCAACGCAATCGCGAGCAGGCTCACACCTACACTGCTTCGTGCTGAACCATCGATCTTCATTCAATCCACAATCCTGTGGGAGCGAGCCTGCTCGCGAAGACGGCGGCACATTCAACATCTTCATTGCCTGACCCAATGCATTCGCGAGCAGGCTCGCTCCCACAGGAGATCTGTGTTGATTGGTGGGATTGGAGATCAGCAGGCCATTCAAAACTCAGGCAGAACTGCTGTCCTCTTCAAGCAGTTGGGCAAACCACTGCGCATACGGCGTATTGCTCACCTTGAAACGGTTGTAATCCGGGCTGCCGTCATCCCACCACACCGGCCCGCGTTCACCCAGCCCAATCTTCGCCTCGTTGACGCGAGCTCTCGCTGACTTCAACGCCTGTGCATCCTCCGCACGCTTCGCCTCTTTGACCGCACGCCGCGCTGACATGAGTTCGGCTACAAACGCCTCACGCTCGGCGGCTGGCAACGATGGATTGCTGCAACGCCACAGCTGTTGCTTGACCACAAAATAGCGGCCATCGGGGGTGGTGGGGTACATGGGCGATATCCTGCGCGATCAAGTCTCAGACCGGGTAGGACAACTCGCCGATGAGTTTATCCAGCGTAATCGGATAATCGCGCACCCGTACGCCACAGGCGTTATAGATCGCGTTGGCGATGGCCGCCGCCGCGCCGCTGATACCCAGCTCGCCGACGCCTTTGGCCTTCAGCGGGGTGGCATACGGGTCGACTTCATCGAGAAAGATAACTTCTTGATGGGGAATGTCGGCGTGCACCGGCACCTCGTATCCGGCCAGATCGTGATTGACGAAAAAGCCGATTCGATGATCCACCGCCAGCTCTTCCATCAATGCCGCTCCTGCGCCCATAGTCATGCCGCCGATGATCTGGCTGCGCGCGGTTTTCGGATTGAGGATGCGCCCGGCGGCGCACACGGCCAGTTGTCGACGCAGGCGAATTTCGCCGGTCGCCGCATTGACCGCGACTTCGGCGAAATGCGCGCCGAAGGTCTGCTGGGCGAAGCGCTGGGCAAGGTCACCGTATTCCATGCGGTCCTCGCCCGTCAGCTCGCCATTGGCTGCGGCCCGAGCCAAGCCAACCTGCTGCGAGCCTGCGCGAATTTGTCCGTCGATAAACTCGGCTTGCTGCGGGTCAAACCCGACGGCGCGAGCAGCGGCTTCACGCAGTTTCACGCACGCGGCATACACGCCGGCAGTGGAGGAGGCTGCGCCCCACTGGCCGCCGGAGCCCGACGATTCCGGAAACCGCGAATCGCCCAAATGCACCACGACACGCTCCAGCGGCACGCCCATCATTTCGGCAGCGGTCTGGGCGATGATGGTGTAACTGCCGGTGCCGATGTCGGTCATGTCGGTTTCCACGGTGATGACGCCTTGACGATCGAGTCGCACCCGCGCCGCCGAAGCGGTGGTCGGTGCGCCGCGAATCGCCGAGGCCAGCCCGATGCCGATCAGCCAGCCATCCTCACGGCGCTGAGCGGGTTGAGGGTTGCGCTGACGCCAGCCAAAGCGTTCGGCCCCAGTGTTCAGGCATTCCACCAACTGCCGTTTGGAGAACGGCCGCGCCGGTTGCTCCGGATCGACCTGCGAATCGTTGAGGATGCGCAGCTGCAGCGGATCCATCTGCAGCTTTTCGGCCAGTTCATCCATGGCGATTTCCAGCGCCATCATCCCCGGTGCCTCGCCCGGCGCGCGCATCGCCGAACCCTCGGCGAGATCAAGCACGGCGAGATTCAAACGGGTCATGCGATTGGCCCCGGCGTAAAGCAAGCGGGTTGACGCGGTGGCCGCTTCGGCGCGACCACCGCGCAGATTGCCCGACCAGCTCTCATGGCCGATCGCCGTGATCACGCCGTCACGGTTGGCACCGATGCGCAGGCGCTGAAGCGTCGCCGGACGATGGGTCAGGTTGTTGAACATCAGCGGCCGCGGCAGCGCGACTTTCACCGGTCGCCCGGCATGTCGAGCCGCCAGGGATGCCAACACTGCGTCGCAAAGAATCGTGCCCTTACCGCCGAAACCGCCGCCGATATACGGCGAGATCAGGCGCACATCTTCCTTGGCGATACCGAGGGTTTTCGCCAGATCGCGCACGCCCCAGTTGATCTGTTGGATCGATGTCCACAAGGTCAACTGCGTGCCACTCCAACGGGCAATGGTTGCGTGCGGTTCCATCATCGCGTGGGCCTGGTCAGGCGTGCTGTAGTGCTGATCGATTTGCACTGGCGCAGCGTTGAAGGCGCCTTCGAAGTCACCGACGCTGGTCTGCGGCGGCGGGCCGAAACCGGCCGGTGGCGGTGGGGTTGCGGAGTCTTTCGCAGCCGCCAGATCGAATGAACCTGGTTCGGCCACGTAGCGGATGTCGAGCAAGCCGGCGGCCGCGCGGGCCTGTTCAAAAGTGTCTGCGACGACAATCGCCACGGCCTGGTGATAGTGATCGACCTGCGGCCCGGCCAAGGCCCTGGCTACGTAAAACTCGCCTTTGGCCAATGGCCCGGCGTTTTCGTAAGTGACGATGGCAATCACCCCGGACGCTTCCCGCGCTTGCGTCGAATCAATCGAGGCGATGCGCCCCTTGCCGATCCCGGCGCCGACGATATAGCCGTAAGCGGCGTCCGGCACCGCTGCGTTTTGCTCGTAGGCGTAGGGGGCGGTGCCGGTGGTTTTCAGCTTGCCGTCGATGCGGTTGGCAGGTTGGCCGATGACGTTCAGTTGGTCGATCGGATTGGAGCCGGCCGGGGTGTCGAATTTCATCTGCAAATTCCTTTCAGACAGGCTGGCGACGCCCACGTAGCTCGGCGCAGCCATCGATTGACGTCGGATCTCTACGAGCCTAGGCCATCGACGCGCTGCTGATAATGCGCGGTTTCAGGATGGAGTGATGAATCCCGCTCACCAATCCTGATCAACATTACAAATAAGAATACGTTTCAATTACTAATGCGACCGTATACCATGCGCCGCGTTTTCATTGGCGGTTTTGCCCTTCGTTCTGGCCTATTCGTAAAGGTTTTCACCTCATGCGTCGAACTCTGCTTTCCATTTGTGTGCTGCAGGCGTTGTCTTCTTCCTCGTGGGCTGAGTCAGCCGAACCGACTTCTTCAACGCTTGAGCTGGAAGCCACCGATGTGGTCGGCACAGCTGATTACGAACGGGCAGACGGCCCGGTGCAAGGCTACCGCGCGACCCGTTCGGCCAGCGCCACGCGCACCGACACCTCGATTCATGAAACCGCGCAATCGATCAGCGTGGTGACCAAGGATGCCGTTGAAGACCTCGGCGCGACGCGTTTGCAGGATGCGCTGGATTACGCCGGCGGCGTCGGGCGGGCGAACAATTTCGGTGGGCAGGGCCTGACCACGTTCACCGTGCGTGGCTTCACTACGGGTGAGTTCTACCGCAACGGTTTCCCGATCAACCGTGGCTACCCGAACATGCCCGACGCCAACACCATAGAACGCCTGGAAGTGCTGCGCGGTCCGGCGACCATGCTCTATGGCCGTGGCGACCCAGGCGGTACCTTCAACGTGGTGTCGAAACAGCCGTTGCCCGAGCGCACCGTTACGTTAGGCAGCCAGTTGAACGACCAAGGCATGAAGCGCGGCACCCTCGACGCTTCCGGTCCGCTCGATGAAGAAGGGCGCCTGGCCTATCGCTTGAATGTGGTGGGCGAGGGCGGCGATACCTTCCGCGATCATGTCGAGAACGAGCGCTACGGCATCACGCCGGTGCTGACCTGGCAGGCCACCGATGCGACCAAGCTGATTTTCGAAGGCGATTTCATGCGCAACAACGCGCCGCTCGATCGTGGCGTGACGCGCTACCCGGCGCAGATCGGCACCGCCTCGCGCGATACCTTCTTTGGCGAGAAGGACGTCGGCAAACTGCACAACGACAACAACATGGCGCAACTGCGTTTCGAGCACATGCTCAACGATGACTGGACCCTGGGCGGTGGATTCCAGTGGCTCGACGGCTCGCTCAAGGGCAACGCGATCGAGGCCAACGGCATTGCCGCTGACGGCCGCACGCTGGGGCGCAACTTCAACTACCGCAAGCTGGAATGGACCGACAAGGACACCCAGCTCAACCTCACCGGGCATTTCGACACTGGTGGTCTGCAGCACACCTTGCTCACCGGCATCGAGTACGAAGATTACGACTACAAGTCGATCATCCAGCGCTCCAGCGGCGCGGTCAGTGCCTACCCGATCGACATCTTCAATCCGGTTTACGGCCAGCCACGTCCGGCGCTGACCCGCACACCGACTCACGACAAGGAAAACCTCAAGACCTATGCGGCGTTCGTGCAGGATCAGGTCGCCCTGACCGACAAGCTCAAAGTCCTGGCCGGCGCGCGTTTCGAGCGCTTTGAGCATGACTATGAAACCTACGTGCCGGGCGGCAAGAGCTGGCAGGCCAGCGACAATGCCGTCACCCCGCGTATCGGCATCACCTACGATTTGACCGATACCCTAGCGGTGTACGCCAACACCGCGCGCTCGTTCAAGCCCAACACCGGCGCCAGTCGCGAAGGCGGCAGTTTCGCCCCGGAGAAAGGCAAGTCCTACGAGATGGGCGTGAAGTGGGAAGCGCTGGATCAGCAGTTGAGCGTCGACGCGGCGATCTACCAGATCGAAAAACGCAACGTGCTGACCACCGACCCGGTGGATTCGACCTTCAGCGTCGCCGCCGGTGAAGTGCGCAGCCGTGGTTTCGACGTCAATGTCACCGGCAATCTCACCCCGGAGTGGCGAGTAGTCGGCGGTTACGCTTACGTCGACGCCGAGGTGACCAAGGACAACACGCTGCGCTCCGGCACCCGACTGCTGAACATCCCGAAGAACAGCTTCAGCCTGCTCAACATGTACGAGTTCCAGGACGGCGCGCTCAAAGGTCTTGGCCTTGGCACCGGCCTGAAATACGTCGACGAGCGCGCCGGGCAGACCGCCAACACCGCGTTTTCCATGGGCAGTTACACCGTGGTCGACCTGCTGAGCTTCTACAAGGTCAACGACAAAGTGCGGCTCAACCTCGATGTGAAAAACATCTTCGATCGCGACTACGAAGAAGGCGCCTTCGGCAACGTTTACGCCTACCCGGGCGCGCCGCGAACCGTGCAGGTGGGGATTTCCTACACGCTGTAAATCGCCGCAGCGGTTGCCGCCGACTCATGGTGGCCTGAGAGTGGCATGTCGAAATCAGACATCGGCATGCCGCACTCAGGCTAGTTGCGCGGCGGTCGGGCCACGTAAGGTGAAGCATCATTTCGTCGGCAAAGCGTCTGCGTCGCTGCTTTCGCTCGAGTCGACCTAAGGAAATGATGATCGCCTGACGCACAGTCAGTGGCCCAAACGTCGATCATGAGAACAATAAGAACCCATGACTAGCCTGAACCCCAAGGACTCCAACGGTCAGTTGGCGCAAGGTTTCAAACCGCGTCACGTCACCATGCTTTCCATTGCCGGCATCATCGGCGCAGGACTTTTCGTTGGCTCAGGCCACGCCATTGCCGCCGCAGGACCTGCGGTGCTGCTCGCTTATCTGTTCTCCGGTCTGCTGGTCGTGCTGGTGATGCGCATGCTCGGCGAAATGGCTGTCGCGCATCCCGACACCGGCTCATTTTCCACCTACGCTGATCAAGCCATTGGCCGCTGGGCCGGGTTCACCATCGGCTGGCTGTATTGGTGGTTCTGGGTGCTGGTGATTCCCATCGAAGCACTGGCCGCCGGTCACGTGCTCAATCAGTGGTTTCCCCAGGTCGATGCCTGGTTGTTCGCCTTGCTGTCGATCGTCCTGCTGGTGATCACCAACCTGTTCAGCGTGTCGAAATACGGCGAGTTCGAATTCTGGTTCGCCATGGCCAAGGTCATCGCAATCATCGGTTTCATCGGCCTGGGTTTTGCGGTGCTGATGGGCTGGATTCCCGAGCGTGAAGCCAGTGGCTTGAGCACGCTGATGGCCGAGCACGGCGGCTTTGCGCCGAACGGCATGTCGGCGGTGGTTGGCGCGTTCATCACCATCATGTTCAGTTTCATCGGCACCGAAGCGGTGACCATTGCCGCTGCGGAATCGAACAATCCGGCGCAGAACATCGCCAAGGCCACGCGCTCGGTGATCTGGCGCATCGGCATTTTCTATCTGCTGTCGATCTTCGTGGTGATTTCCGTGGTGCCGTGGAATGACCCGCAACTTGCCTCGGTCGGTTCCTACCAGCGCGCACTGGAACTGATGAACATTCCCAACGCCAAATTCCTCGTCGACGTGGTCGTGTTGATCGCGGTGGCCAGTTGCATGAACTCCTCGATCTACATTTCCTCGCGCATGCTCTATTCGCTGGGCCGACGCGGCGATGCGCCGCCGGCATTGAAGGTGACTTCGGCGGCCGGCGTGCCACGCGCGGCGGTCATTGGCAGCACGGTGATCGGCGCAGGCGTGACCTTGCTCAGCTATTTCATGCCGGCCGGGCTGTTCCAGTTCCTGCTCGCCAGCTCCGGCGCAATCGCCTTGCTGGTGTATCTGGTGATCGCCATTTCGCAGTTGCGCATGCGCCGCCGACTGGAACGGGAAAAGGTCGAAATGACCCTGCGCATGTGGCTGTTTCCCTGGCTTACCTGGCTGGTCATCGCCTTCATCTGTGCGGCTTTGGCAGTGATGATGATCACCCCTGAACATCGCCTGGAAGTGACTTCGACCATTGGCTTGGCGCTGCTGATTTCCTTCGTCGGATTGATCAGCAGCCGCCAGCATGGGCCGGCGGGCAGAGTGGCGGCGGTGAGCAAAGCCTAAGCAAACAACGCCTTGAGCCCACGGGAAAACCAGCCGTTCGGGCTCGAAGGCAGATGCTCACGTTGATTGAATGAGCCCGTCAACGCGCAGGTTTCACCGGCGAGCGAGCCCATCAGTTGCGGCAGCAAAAAACTGCGTTCGCATTCGCTGGCGGACAGTCCGGTTTTCTCTTGCGGCCAAACGACGCTGGTTTCGGCAAACGGCTTCATGGCACACCTCCTCAAAATTCAAACATCCAGCACCAGGGTGTCGCTGCCCTGCGCCGGGGCGGCGCAGCAGATCAGCACTTCGTCGTCCGCCAGGCGCATGGCCGGCGGGGTGAGGTAATGCACCTGGCCGCTGGTAAGGCGGGTTTTGCAGGTGCCACAGGACCCGCCGCGACAGCTGAACTCAGGATTCAAGCCACGCGCCTCGGCCAGTTCCAGCAAGGTGCCGCTGCCCGGTTCCCAGCGTGCTTCCTTGCCGGACGTGGCAAACAGCACCTTGACCGGCTCTTCCGCGACCGGTACTTGCGGCGGCGCCGGGGTACTGATTTCGACATCGCGGATCAGCGTCGACGGGCCGAAGGTTTCGGCGTGGATGCGATCATCGGGAATGCGCATTTTGCGCAAGCCGTCGTACAGCGCCTGGGTAAAACTGCCCGGGCCGCACAGGTAGAAATCGTAGTCATCCAGCGGCAGCAGGCTCTTCAGCAAGGCGATGTCGATGCGCCCGGCATGATCGTAACCCTGCGCTGTTGCTTCCAGCGGCGGCTGGCTGACCACGCGCAGCACCTTGACCTTGTCACCGGCGCGTGCAGCCAAGGCGTCGATTTCTTCGCGAAAGGCCAGATCCTCGACGGTGCGACTGCTTTGCACGACCCAGGTCGGGCGCATGCGGCTGATGCGTTTGCCCTGATAGACCACCTCGCGCAGCATCGACAGCAACGGCGTCACCCCAACCCCTGCGGCCAACAGCACCAGTGGCCGGCGTTCGGTGGCGTCGACGGTGAAATCGCCTTGCGGCGCGCGGGCTTCGATCAAATCCAGTGCCCGGACCCGATCATGCAGATGCGAAGACACCGAGCCATCGCGTTTAACGCTGATACGTAGGAATTCATCCGACGGCGCGCTGGACACGCTGTAGGTGCGGATCGACGCGGCATCTTGGCCGTCGAGCAAGACCTTGATCGGCAAGTGCTGGCCCGGTTCGAAGCGCGGCAGGCCGAAGCCATCGTTGGCTTGCAGATAAAACGAACGGATCTGCGGACTCTCATCGACCACCCGCGTGACGTGCAGCGCGCGCCATTGGTTGCGCAGCGCCTCGGCCTGCAGACGCTCGCGGGTCTGCTCCCAGCTGCCGGTCATTTGCGAATTGGGCGAATCGCCTTCCGGCTGCTCGGCCCAGCGCAGTGGCAATGCGGCCTGACGGTAAACGATGCGCTGCGGCTTGAAGCGCCACAGGCGCTCGGCGCCCTGGAACGCGGCGATTTGCGGATCGTCGAGCAGCACTTCTGCGCTGCCGGTCATCTGCAACAGATCGCCGCTTTCAAAATCGATGAAGGTCAACCCGGCGCGCGGGTTGAGCAGGATGTTGCCCAGGGTGTTGAAGAACAGATTGCCGGAGAAATCCGGGATGGTAAGGGTGCCGTCTTCGTCCATATGGACGAAACCGGATTTGCCGCCGCGATGGGACACATCGACCTGGCGCTCGCCGTCGCGCACCACGTAAGTGGCCACGTAGAACGAGTCGGCGGCAGTGATCATGTCGCGCACCAAGGGTTCGCTGACAGGCAAGTCGAGCGCGGTGTCGGTGGTCTCGTCGACGAAGGCGTAATGGCGCAGATTGATGTAGCGCGGGCAGTTGCCGTAAGCCTGGGTCACGCCGATCTCAAGAATGTTGTCATCGCGGCGGCTGATGTTGCCGTTCATGCGATTGCGCCGACGGGTGTGCAGCTCGATGCCGAGCATGCCGATCGCGTCGCCGGGCTGCAGACCTTGATTGGCCGGGTCATTGGGCTGGGCGTCGAGTTTGATCTTCAGCACCTGCGGCGACGGCGAATCCATGAAGCCCGGTTGACCGGTGCGCAGCGTTGCCCACGGATCGCCCTGGCTGTCGACAGCGCCGAGTACGACAAAGGGCAGTTGCGCATAGAACTCACGGTGCTGGTCCGGCATCCAGTCGCGGGCCAGTTGCCGCTGGCCGACACCGACCATCATCTCCACCGCGCCGACGGCACGTTGCAGGGTCAGCTCACCTTCATGCCAGGGCGAGGGCTGCGGTTTCGACGCTGTGTCCATTTCGATTCTCCTCGGGTGCAAACGGGCCGGTGAGCCGCCAGGGGCTGAAGCTCAAGTGGGCTCATGTTCGCCCTCGGCCCGTTGCGTGGGAATGGCCAGAAACTGCAATCCACTGTTTCACTCGGTGAAATGATCCCTGCGCGCGCCTAAGGAGGCGGGTGATTATTTCACTGGCTGAAATGCTCGATTGTATTTGCTGAGGATTCCGCGATTTGCGGCAGGGGAGCAGGATGAGCCCCATCGACACGATCAGCGGGTCGACCTCAAATAATCCAGGAGCACGTCATGTCCCAGTCAGCCGTCAAACTGTACCGCCATCCGTTGTCCGGCCACTCGCACCGCGTCGAGTTGATGTTGTCCCTGCTGGACGTTCCGACCGAACTGGTGTTCGTCGACCTGATGAAAGGCGCACACAAAACCCCTGAATTCCTCGCCCTCAACCGTTTCGGCCAAGTACCGGTGATTGACGACAACGGTACGGTGCTCGCTGATTCCAACGGCATTCTGGTTTATCTGGCGAGCAAATACGGCAACGGCCAGTGGCTGCCGAGCGATCCGGTCGAGCAAGCCAAGGTGCAGCGCTGGTTATCGGTGGCTGCCGGGCAGATCAGCTCCGGCCCGGCCACGGCGCGCTTGATCACTGTGTTCGGCGCCGGTTACGACGCGGCTGATGCGATCAAGCGTTCCCATGCGTTGTTGCAGGTGATGGAAGACGAGTTGGCCAACAGCGCATTCCTTGCCGGCGACAAGGCAACCGTTGCCGATGTGGCCGCCTACACTTACGTCGCCCACGCACCGGAAGGCAATGTCTCGCTTGAGGATTACCCGAATGTGCGGGCGTGGCTCGGGCGGGTCGAGGCGCTGCCGAAATTCGTTGGCATGCAGCGCACAGCGGTGGGCCTGCAAAGCGCTTGATTCACAACGATGCACATCCCCTGTGGGAGCGAGCCTGCTCGCGAAAGCGGTGTGTCATTCACCGGTGATGTTGACTGACAGAATGCCTTCGCGAGCAGGCTCGCTCCCACGGGTTTGGCGTCAGCTGTCCCATCCATGCATTGGAAGACACTGTCTCGCTGGAGGAATATCCGAATGTGCGGGCGTACTGGCGGGAGTTGAAGCATTGCCCAAATTTAACTCTGTACACCAAACCCTGTGGGAGCGAGCCTGCTCGCGAAAGCGGTGTGTCATGCAACGGTGATGTTGACTGACGGAAAGCTTTCGCGAGCAGGCTCGCTCCCACATGATTTCACTGTGTTTTCGAGGTTTTTTACAGGTCCCCAGCTATGGATCGTTTTCAGGAAATGCGCATGTTCCTGGCCGTGGCCGAGGAGGGCGGCTTTGCGGCGGCGGCCCGGCGTTTGAACACCTCGCCACCCAGCGTCACCCGCGCCATTGCTGCGCTGGAACAACGCATCGGCACGCGTCTGTTGTCGCGCACCACGCGCAGCCTGCACCTGACCGAAGCCGGGCATCGTTATCTGGACGATTGCCGAAGAATTCTGTGCGACGTCGACGAAGCCGAAGAGGCCGCTGCCGGCAGTTATCGGGTGCCGTGCGGGCACTTGAGCGTGACCGCGTCGGTGTTGTTTGGCGAGTTGTTCATCGCGCCGTTGCTGGCGCAATACGTCGATGCGTTTCCTTCGGTGCATCTGAAGGCTTTGCTGGTTGATCGCGTGGTGAACATGGCGGAAGAGGGTATCGATGTCGCCGTGCGCATCGGCCATTTGCACGAGAACAATCAGCATGCAATCAAGGTCGGCGAGGTCCGTCAGGTGATCTGCGGCACCCCCGATTACTTCGCCCGCTATGGCCGACCGCAACATCCGAACGAGCTGAGCCGCGCCAATATCGTCATGTCGTCCGCCAGTCATTTGCTCAGCGATTGGCAATTCGCCCATGCCGACGGGCCGTTGAGCTTTCGCTTCGAACCGCGCCTGGTGGTCACCGCGAATCAGGCGGCAATCAACATCGCCAGTTCCGGTTGGGGCATTACCCGGGTGCTGTCTTATCAAGTCGCCAGCCAGGTTGCGGCCGGTGAACTGGAATTGGTGTTGCAGGCCTTTGAGCCGCCGGCGTTACCGGTGCAACTGGTCTATCTGAAACATCCGCGCGTACCGGCGAAGGTGCGCACGTTTGTCGATTTCCTCAGCGAACGTCTACAACATCATCCAGCGCTGAAAGCCGTGAACAGGGTTCACGGCTAAGGCTTCAAGTTTCAATTCAGCGATGAATCACTTCGCGGCCGCAGCGGTTTCGATCAGGCTGGCAACGGCTTTCGGGTTGGACACCATCACCACGTGCGAAGCGCCTTTGACCACGACGGTCTGCTTGGAGTGCGCGCGCTCGGCCATGAACGCCAAGGCTTGCGCCGGGATGTTCTTGTCCTGGTCACCGTAGACGAAGTACGACGGCACGGTTTTCCATGCAGGCTCGGTGGCGGCTTCGTTGAGCGCGGCGACGGTCACCGGGCGTTGCGTGGCGGCCATCAACTTCGCATCTGCCTGGGAAACATCAGCTGCGAACTGCTCATGGAATTTGTCCTGCTGGATGTACAAATCCTTGCCACCATCGCTCAGCTCAACCGGGGCCGACAGGGTCGGGCCGAGGGTGCTGCCAGGGAAACGCCCGGACAGCTCAGCGGCGGTTTCACCCTTTTCCGGTGCAAAAGCTGCGACGTACACCAGCGCTTTGACATTGGCATTGCCGTAAGCGGCTTCGCTGATCACCGGGCCACCGTAAGAATGGCCGACCAACACCACCGAGGTTTTCACGCTGGCCAGCACATCCGCCACTGATTGCGCATCACTCTTGACCGAGCGCAGCGGGTTCGCGGCGGCGATCACCGGATAGCCATCCTTCTCGAGAATCTTGACCACGCCGTTCCAGCTGCTCGAATCGGCAAAGGCACCGTGCACCAGCACCACGGTAGGTTTGACCGGCGCGGCGAACGCAGCGGTGGCGCCGAACATGGCGGCGGTAAGGGCGAGGGTAGCGAAGACTTTGTTCATCGTGATGTCCTGTCGATTGATTAAGGTAGAAATGGAAGCGACAGTGGTATTTAGCGCGCTAAATGTGTCAGTTGTGTGTGCGCACGGCCGAACTTCGCATGCGTATGTATCTGTGTCGGCAAATGCTACACGCTGATACAAAACGATCCATTCAATCAGATCGCGCGGCGGACTTTGCCCGGGGCCTCGCCGTAGATTTCCTTGAATTTCTTGCTGAATGCAGCTTGCGACTGGTAGCCGACCTGCACGGCAATGTCATTCAGGCCCAGATGCGAATGGCTGAGCAGACTGAACGCCAGCTCCATGCGCAATTGAGTCAGCAGCACCCACGGCGACACGCCAGCGACCCGGGCGAAGGTGCGCATGAACGTCGCGCGGGACATGTTCGCGGTGTCGGCCATGGCTTCGATGGTCCATTCGTGCGCCGGGTCGGCCAGTATCGCCTGACAGGTGCGGCCCAGGCGCTGGTCGCCGAGCAGCGCCAGGGTGCTTTTGTCCTGCTCCGCACGGGCCAGGTGCGCCCGCAGAATCAAGGTGAACAAGGCTTGGGACAGTGAGTCGAGGAGAAAGCGTGCACCCGGCTGTTCGCTGTCGGCTTCGCTGCGCAATAGCGCGACCAGGGCTGTCAGTGGCGCATCCACCGGCAAACCATCGTTGGCAATCAACAGGTAATCGGGGAGGGCGGCGAACAGCATCGACGCGCGGTTGTAATGAAAGCCACCGCAGAGCATGTCCAGATCGGCGCTCGCGCCACCCAGCCGATAGATCGGCAACACCCCGCCGGGAATCAGCGTTGGCAGCATTGGCGCTACATCTTTACCGCCGCTGTGCAGCACATGCGGCGTACCCCGTGGCAACAGCAGAATATCGCCGGCGCGCATCGCCAGGCGTTGCCCGCTGGCCAGCTCAACCCGGCATTCACCCTTGAGCACGACGTGATAGGGCGCCTTGCCCAAGGCTTCCTGTGGGTGATCACGCGCCCAGTCGCCCTGAAACTGGCAGCGCAGATCAAGACTGCCGCGCACGTTGGCCAGGCTGATGAGCTTATCGAGCGAGTTCATTGGCACCCATTACGAAGAAATCCGCAAAGTTGAGACGATTGAGCAAGACGTTGAGCATGACCGACAAAAGCGCGATTCGGTAACACCGCAGACTGACTCCACTTTCATTGATCTGGAGACGTCGCATGTTCACCTCAATCAACGCCGGACTACAACAGCTCGGCAAACTCGATCGCCTCGGCATCCCGCTGATGCGCGTGGCCATCGCCATCGTGTTCCTGTGGATCGGCGCGTTGAAATTCGTCCCGTACGAAGCCGACAGCATCACGCCCTTCGTCGCCAACAGCCCGGTGATGTCGTTCTTCTACGAACACCCGCAGGACTACAAGGCGCACCTGACCCATGAGGGCGAGCTGAACGCCGACAAGCGCGCCTGGCAGACCGCGAACAACACCTACGGCTTTTCCACCGGGCTTGGCGTGGTGGAAATTCTCATCGGTCTGCTGGTCCTGTCCAATCCGCTTTCCCGCCGCTCCGGCCTGCTCGGTGGCGCGCTGGCGTTCGCTACGCCGCTGGTGACCCTGAGCTTTCTGGTCACCACGCCGGAAGCCTGGGTCGCTGCGCTGGGTGATGGTCAGCACGGTTTTCCCTATCTGTCCGGTGCCGGACGCCTGGTGCTCAAAGACGTCCTGATGCTCGCCGGAGCGCTGCCGGTAATGGCTGATTCCGCGCGCCAATTGCTGACCGAACGTCAGGCCTGAATTCCTCATCCTTTATAGAGAGATCACAGCATGAAAACGTTTATTGCTTTGACCCTGGCCATCCTCGCCGGCAACGTGTTTGCCGCCACCGAACCTGCGCAGACCGGCGTGCCACTGGACATCGCCAAAACCATCAGCATCACCGACACCAGCGCCGCCTGCGGAATTGTTCCGGTGGAGGTTGTCTATGAAGACAGTCACGGTCAGCGGCATGTCGCCACTTACAGCGTTTTAGGCGATGGCTGCGGTGGCGATTAGCTCAGGTTTGGCCCATAACCGCAGCGGACTCGATTTTCTCAGTCCGCTGCAGCGTTTCCGGGACACCGATCAACAGCAGCAGGAACGCTGCCGCTGCGACCCCGGCAAGGGTCAGGAATGCCGCGCTGTAACCGGCGGCCTCAACGACAAAACCGGCCAGCCCATTGCTCAGCGCCGCGCCCAGGCCAAATGCTGTGGTCAGCGCGCCGAGGCTGACATTGAAATGCCCGGAGCCGAGGGTCAGATCCTTGACCATCACCGGGAACAGCGCACCGAACAAACCAGCGCCGACGCCGTCGAGCAACTGCACGGCGACCAGCCAATACGGATCATCCGAGAAGGTGTAGAGCAACCCGCGCAGCGGCAGGATCAGAAAACCCGCCAGCAATAACGGTTTGCGCCCCCAGACATCGGCTTTCGCGCCGGCCAGCAGCGCCATCGGCACCATCACCAGTTGCGCGGCGACGATGCACGCCGACGTCAGCGGTGTGGCCATGTGCAAGTTGGCTTGGGCGAGTTTCTGGCTCACCAGCGGCAGCATCGCCGCGTTGGCCAAGTGAAACAGCGCGCAGCACAGGGCAAACATCAGTAACGGGCGATTGCTCAGCAGTACCTTGAATCCGGACGGCTG
Organism: Pseudomonas sp. 1L-E-NC-VB-C3; assembly: GCF_057291535.1. NCBI lineage: Bacteria > Pseudomonadati > Pseudomonadota > Gammaproteobacteria > Pseudomonadales > Pseudomonadaceae > Pseudomonas > Pseudomonas sp. 1L-E-NC-VB-C3. Next base: position 344,288 of record NZ_JBXAWD010000002.1, read on the forward strand.
ATGGCTTTGATCGCCAGGCTGCAAACCGCGTGCGACGTCATGATCAATCGCCTCGGCCGAGACGAACAGCACGGCAATCACGCTGGCCAGCGCCATGACCGCCATCAGATAAAACACCGCCACCGGACCAAACAGATAGGCAAACAAACCGGCTAATAACGCTGCGCACGCGTTGCCGGCGTGGTTGAACGTCTCGTTGCGACCGGTGCGCCGGGTGAATGCTCGTGGGCCGGTGATGCCCAGGGTGATCGCGGAAATGGCCGGGGCAAAAATAGATGCTGCCGCAGCGCTCAAAGCCTGAGTCAACGCCACCAGACTGAATGACGAAATGAACGGCAGCACCAGACAACTCACCGTGACCAACAGCGCGGCGATGATGACCAGCGCCCGTTTCGCCCGACTGTTGTCAACCAGCGCACCGGCCGGTGTCTGCGTGACCAGCGCGGCGATACCGGCGAGAGTCATGACCACGCCGATGCTGGCCGGGTCCCAGTGGTGTACGGCGAGCAAGTAGATGGCGAGGTACGGCCCGAGGCCGTCGCGGACATCGGCGAGAAAGAAATTCAGACTGTCCAGCGAGCGGTTGTTGCGGCGATCGAGATGGCTGATCACGGGGGGCAGTCTCTTGAAAGTGAGGTCTGCGTAAATGTATCAACCTCGGCAAACCTAATGACCGAAGCGGCGGGGGATTAGTTGCAGGACGGCGGAGCAGTTGCTGCTCCGCAGATATTCATGCGTCAGGCGTTTGCAGTATCTCGATCCACAATGCGCCTTTGCCGGATGCCGCTTCACCGACACGCTTCAGCGCGCCATCCTTGCTCACCGCGTACGTACCGACCTTGGCGCTTTTCTCGCCCGTCACCAGCAGCCAGTGGCCATCGGGGGAGAAGGCGATGTTACGCGGTTGTTGTTCTTGCACGGGGTAGTTGTCGAGAAACGTGAGTCCTCCCGTTTCCGCATCCACGGCAAATGCCGACACGCTGCTGCTGGTGCGCTCACTCATCAGCAGCAGTTTTCCATCCGGCGACATGCGCAGGTCGGCAGCCCAGATGCGCGGGGTCGGGTCGTCTTTGAGGTCGTTGTTGCGCGCATCACGGACTTCGCCGTGGGCCAGTTGCAAACGTTCGGGAATGCCGTTGGCCACAGCGATTTGCGTTAACGCGCCGCTGGCGTCGTCGATTGAAAACGCGGTCACGGTGCCGCTCATTTCACCGACAACGTAAAGGAATTTGCCGTTCGGCGAGAACGCCAGGTGCCGAGGGCCGGTGTTGTCCGGGACGCTGACCGAGCCGTTGCCGATCGGGCTGAGCTCGCCAGTCTTGGCATCCAGGCGATATTGCAGCACCTTGTCGGTGCCCAGGTTGCCGGCGTAGGCAAAGCGATTGCTCGGCTCGGTGCGAATCGAATGCGCGTGCAGGCCGGTCGGATAACGCAGGATGTTGGCGGAAGGCTGATGATCCTCGCCGATCTTTTGAATGCTGAGGGTATCGGCGCCGTAGGACGCGGCGAGCAGGTAGCGACCTTTTTGATCGGTCGACAGATAAGCCATGCTCTCTGCCAGGGGCGCTTGGGAAAACTTTGTCAGGTGCCCGCTTTTGGAGTCGATCTGATAGCCCAAAACCTGGAAAGGCTTGACCCGCAACGCTGCAAACAGCACTTTGCCGTCCGGGGTGAGGGCCATGGGATTGACCTGGTCGCCGGCCTGGATCTGCTCAACGAGGGTGAGTGCGCCGTTGTTCTGATCAAGGCGATATTGCGAGATCAGACCGTCGCCGGGGCTTGAGATGTACGCGTAGGTAGCGGCGTTAGCCGTCACGCTCAACGTAGAGGCGAGCGCAGCGATCAAGAGGGTTCTTTTCATCATTCCCAGCCTTATTGTTGTTGTGATCAGTCATCCTATGAGTGATTGCCTGGGGCATCAATGGCTATTTCGTCGGCCTGTAACGTCGCTACGCTTATTTCACATGCTTGTTCTAGATGATTTTGATCAGCAGAAATGATCGGAGAGGGCCGTCGTCATTGAGGTTTGACACATTTCTACATACTCTCCCGTTAGCGTTGTTGTACGACATCCTACCTAATGTGCGCAGTGCAACAACTCTCACAAAAACAATAACGGAGATACCCCTATGACGAGCATGGCTCCACTCGATCATCAGGCCGCTGCGAAACCGCAAAACCTTTTCCTGCGTACGCTGAAACTGCTCGGCCCCGGCATTATCGCCGTGCTGTCGTGGCTCGGTGCGGGTGACCTGATCACATCCTCCGTGGCCGGTGCGAACTACGGCTACGCAATGATGTGGGTGCTGGCGGTCTCGCTGTTGCTCAGGTACCTGATCGTCAACATCATTGCCCGGTTCCAGCTGTGTAATAACCAAGGCATGACCATCCTGCAGGGCTACGCCCAGCTCAACCCGGTGTTTGCCTGGTTCATGCTGGTTTATGCCCTGTTGATGGGGCATTTGATGAACGCCTACATGATCAAGGGGGCAGGGGAGTCGCTGGCGATGCTGTTCAAGATCGATCAGCCATTGCTGTGCTCGGTGGCGGTGGTGCTGGCGGTCTGGATGCTGGTCGGACGCAACATCTACACGATGATCGAAGGCGTGATGAAGCTGCTGCTGGCGATCATGACCCTGGCGTTCATCGCCTTGGCGGTGATGTCCGGTCCGGATGTCAGCGGCATCATCAAAGGCACCATCGGCTTCAGCATTCCACCGGACGAAGGCGTGCATGGCGCGTTGCTGGTGGCGGTTTCAGTGATCGGCGCGGTTGCCGGCTCGATCGCCAACTTCGTGCACCCCTATGTCATGCGCCAGAAAGGCTGGACCGGGCCGCAGCACAAGCGCATTCAGCGTAACGATCTGCTGTTTGCGGTGTTCGTCGGGATCATCATCAACCTGGCGATCTGGATCGTCGGTGCGGAAATCCTGCGGCCCAACGGCATCGAGGTGAAAACCTTGGGCGATCTGGGCAAGGCGCTGGAAATCTTCTTCGGCCCGATCGGCTGGTATGTGTTCTTCATCGGCGTGTTCGCGACCTTGTTTGCCAGTATTTCAGGCAAGACCACGGCGTTTCCGATGCTGATCACCGATGCCTTCCAGCACGTTCGTCCTGAGCGTCGCGAGAAGTACGGCAAAGAGTTCCATCATGACCCGATGCACAAGTGGTTCATGCTGTTCATCCTGGTCACGCCGCTGATCTGGTCGATGCCGGGCATGCCGGATTTCGTGACTCTGACCATTGGTGTCAGCGCATTGAACATCATTGGTTTGCCGGTGATTTCACTGGGCTTGCTGATCATGTCCAACCAGAAATCGCTGCTGGACAAGCAATACCGCAACAACCTGTTTGAAAACATCGCGCTGCTTTTCGCTACCGGGCTGGCGCTCTGGGTAGCGTTCCAGTTGGGCGTTGATCTGTTTACTTGACGGGAAGCAGTCGAGGGGGCACACGCCCCCTAGATTCGCCGCTTACAACGGCACATCCATTTCGATCCGGCGCCAGGCCGCTTCGGAAAAGCTGTACACCGAAAACGCGATCAGCCCCAACGCCATCAGCATCAACAGCACGCCGCCTGCCGGAAGATTCTGCAAAGCATCCAGCGCTTCCTTCATGCCGGGTGGATTGGTTGCCTGGTAAACCGAGCCGCTGACCGCCATCAACACTGCAATCTCGATAAACACCACGCCTCGGGCGATCAAGCCAAAGCGCGACACCGGCCGCACGTAACGCATCACTTCGTCATCCGCTTCGAAGTATTTCTCGAACGTGGCCTTCCAGCCTTTGATGATGTGGGCGATACCGACGCCCAGCGGGATCAGCGCAATCAGGTAGATCAACAGGTTCGAATGCTCGAATGACAGCAGCTGCGCGAGCAGATCCTTGGTCTTGCCATCGCCGGAACCACCTGAACTCCTGAGGCCACTCACCACCAGGCCCAAGGCAAAGAAGGCCAGCGCCGCGTTGACCAGACCGCCGGCGAGCAAACCTGCGCGAATGACCAGACCTTTGAACTCGCTGCCGTGATGGTCGACATCGCGGATCGCTTGCAGCGCACGCCAGGCGGCGAAGGCCAGCAGGCCGGCGACCACAACACCGATCAGCACGTAGCCGAAGGGCTGGCTGAGCAATGCTTCAAGGCTCTTGTGGCTGTCTTTCGGTTTGGTGGAGTCGTGCGCTGCCAACAGCGCGAAGATGCCGATTATCAGATACAGAACGCCGCGCGCGGCGTATCCGCCTCGGGCAAGCAGGACAAGCGTGTGTTGAGTGGACATGGGTTTACTTCCAGGGAATCGATGTGAAGCAGACCCGTGGACGGGGCAGGGGTTCGATAAATGCGTTGCCGGTGGGCGACGCGCGCCTTATCAGCCTGCCATGCAGCGCTTGCCTCGCTTCGGCGTCATAACGGCGTGGTCAGCGAAAATGGAATGCGCAGCTCTTCGACCGGCCCTGAATCCCGGCCACACATTTCGTCGTGCACGCATTGCTGCACCAGCACGCAGGGAAACGCCGGCACGGTTTGCAGCAAGTCGCGCAGGTGGGTGATCGAACGCAGGTGCATTGGCTTGGCCGCGTCATCGAGCAAGGTGAACTGGCCTTGATCCACGCGAATTCTCGCCAGATAAAATCCACCTTCAAGTGACAGCAGCTCCAGTTCGCGAACTTCACTGTTGGCCGCACGTTCGGTGAGGGTTTGCAGATTCATGCTTCACTCCTTGCCTACCAGGGCAGGCGTTCTCCATCGTAGGCGAAGAAATGGCCGCTATCGGCCGGCGTCAGCGTGTCAATCAGACTCAGTAATTGCGCAGCGGCAATGTCTGCCGGGCGGGCGCTCGAGGCTCCGCGAAAAGGTTGCGACAACGGCGAGACCACCGTGCCTGGGTGCAGACTGAGCAAGCGGCTCTGCGGTCGAGTGCGCGAAAGCTCGATGGCGGCGGTCTTGATCAGCATGTTCAGCGCAGCCTTGGAGGCGCGATAGGCGTACCAGCCGCCCAAACGGTTGTCGCCGATGCTGCCGACTTTTGCCGACAGCATCGCCATCGCGCCTTGAGGCGCAAGCAATGGCAGAAAGTCGCGCAGCAGCAATGCCGGCCCCAGCGTGTTGACTTGAAACACGGCCTGCAGCGACTCGGCTTCGATCGCGCTGTAACTTTTTTCCGGCTTGATTTGGTCGCGATGGAGCAGGCCGGCCGCGTGAATGATCAGGTGATAGGGCGCTTCGGCTGCCAGTTCGGCGGCCGCGCTGGCGATCGTTTCGGGCTGCTCGAGGTCGAGCTTCGGCACAGTTTTGCGTCCCAGCGTACGGACGCTGGCGCAGCGTGGATCCTGGTTCAAATGTTGGCAGAACGCCGTGCCGAGGGCGCCACTGGCGCCGATCACCAGAGCGCGATAACCGTCGCCGAACGAGGCCAGGGTCAACCCACTGCTCATGGGTTCGCTCCAGCGTTCTGGCGCCGGAAGAACACCGTCACCTGACCGACTTCGAAACCCCACTTGGACATACGGGTGCGGTTGATCAACGTGTCTTCGTCGACCAGATACATCCAGTCGTCCATGCTCATCTCGTAGGTCGAGTCGTCGACCGGCAGATTCAGGCGATAACGCCAGTGGAAGGTGTTGCCTGCGATCTGGCCCTGCGCAACCCCGACCACATCGTGCGCGCGACCGCTCCACTGACCATTGCCCCCGGGAGTGAGGGTCCAGACCCGACGTTCACGAGTGCCGTCGCTGTAACGGAAGCGCTCGTCGAGGATCAGGTTTTCACCCTCACGACGGCTGGCAATATCGACCTCAAACCGCTTGACCACTTCGCCGTTGCGCTTCTGAAACATGCCCCAGGCTTTGACGGGCTGGCTGAAAAACTGCTCCAGACTCAATGCCGGTTGCTGATCCGCGTAACGAGCAACATCGACACTGCCGCAGCTTGCAATGCTGAGCGCCAGTCCTAACAGCAGCAGAAATCGGGTCATCTTCCTACTCCTTGAGCTTGTACAGTTAACAGGCTGTGTATAGGCCTAGCGCCGGCCGATCAGCTGGAGAAATTCCTGCCGCGTCGTCGAGCTGTCGCGAAAGGCACCGAGCATGACCGAGGAGGTCATGATCGAATTCTGCTTCTCGACGCCGCGCATCATCATGCACATGTGCCTGGCTTCAATAACCACCGCGACACCGGCAGCATCGGTGATCTGCTGGATCGCCTGAGCAATCTGCCGAGTAAGGTTTTCCTGGATCTGCAGGCGCCGCGCGAACATGTCGACCACCCGCGCCACCTTCGAAAGCCCCAACACCCGGCCAGTGGGGATATACGCCACATGCGCCTTGCCGATAAACGGCAGCATATGGTGCTCACACAGCGAATAGAGCTCGATGTCGCTGACGATCACCATCTCATCGCTCTGCGACTCGAACAGCGCACCGTTGGTGACGTCTTCTAGGCTCATCGCGTATCCGTTGCACAGGTATTGCATCGCCTTGGCGGCGCGCTGGGGCGTGTCCAGCAACCCCTCGCGTTCCGGGTTTTCACCGACGCCAACGAGGATTTCACGGTAATGGCTGGCTAGTAGTGGGCTCATTCGGGTTACTCGTGGCGGTGCGGGTTAAGGACACAGTCGGGTGAAAAGGTTGTACGAATACACGCTGGCTGTATAGGTTTTAGTGAAGATAGGCTGAAAAGGATCAACTGACAACGCATCGGTGGTTTTTTTGTGCGGGTTTGGGATTGCAGGCAGGAAAAACCTGGGGCCAGGTTTGGTGAGTGGCTTGCTTGGCGCCGATGTGCGGGCGTCTCAGCTCATAGCTGCCGGTGGCGGATGGCAGCTATCGGCCAGAGCGTACGCCCAGCGAACTTTTTTCAACCCAAAGCGCTCGTCATCATGTTCAAGTATTATTGCGTCGATGCTCGGACTATTCATAGGTAGGTTGATGCATGGCCAGAAGCATTAGGCTTCAACAGAAACTTCATTCAAAGTATCTCATTGAGGTAGCGGGAGAGGTGGTGCTTGATGACTGCCTTGTTGAAAAGCTATGGGCGCTCAACAGAGGTGACAGGTTTGAGTTGAACTCACGCTCCATCGGTTTTGGACCTGTTCAAAAATACCGCTTGGAATACGCGATAACGAGAGGCCCCATTCCTGGGCATTGGCTCTACAAAGAATTTGACCCAAAGGAACTGACATTATTTTTTACGGCAAAAGACTTTGCCGGCATTTGCCATGGCTGGACCTTGTTTGACGAGTGACCATTCACGGTTCGCTGCCTGGGAGGCAGCTTCCGGCCAAAAACAGTCATTCAGGTATGCCGATAAAACCATAATCGGCCATACGTAGATGGATGGAAATTTATTGCCTCAGCGAGCTTGCAAGAGCGAGCCAACCAGCGAGCCTTTGACCTATCGAGTACTCGACACGCTAGCTTGTCTGGACGGGTTTTAAGGTTGTCAGAGTTCTTGGGTTGCCATAATCGGATGCACGAGAATCGGCCACGCGAGTGATGAACTCACGTACCCATTTGAAGCCGGCGTGCCCATCCGACCGCTCATGCCAGAACAAGCCAATCGCAAAACCTTCCACCGGCAAGGGAGGGGCTACGCACAGCAGTTGCTCGCTGCGACCGTCTACAAGACGACTTGGAACCAGGGCCACACAATCCGACTGCGCGACCAACTCCGGTACTGGAAGAAATGACGACGCTGAATGAACGACGTTACGCCGCAGCCCGTGCGCTACCAAGGCGTGATCCACCGAGGTAGAGAAGCCTCCGCCGCGCAGTGACACCACGACATGTTCCAGCTGCGCGAACTCATCCACGGTCAGGCCCGCGCGCAGGCTTGGATGCCCACGACGCCCGATCAGCACGTAACTCTCATCATAGAGGTGTTGCGAGTGCAGTGCGGGCGGAACCCCGTTCATGTTTATCACGGCCAGATCCACCTCGCCGCGGGTCATCTGCAGCTCCAGCTGTGGTACGTCCAGGACGCGCAGTGCGATGCGGACACCCGGCGCTTCGCGTCGCATGGCGACAACGAGATGTTTGATCAAAACCGCCTGCACGTAATCCGTGCAGGCGATTGATACCGTCAGGCTCGCCGTCGCGGGCTCGAAATTCAGATGAGTAGTGACGGTCGCCCTTACCTGGTCAAGTGCCTGGCGAAGCGGCACGAGCAGCTCCAAGGCTTTGACGGTGGGCGTCATTCCACGCTGCGCGGGGATCAGAAGAGGGTCGTTGAAGACGTCGCGCAGACGGCTCAACTGAGCGCTGACTGCTGGCTGGCTCAAATGCAGACGGGCGGCAGCCCGGGTCACGTTCTGCTCAATGAGAAGGACCTCCAACGTCACAAGCAGATTTAGATCAAGGCGTCTGGTATCCATCGATCTTATGTTAGCAGCAAAATTTTGCGATTTCACAGATGGCCCGAGCCCCGCGACACTCCTTCGAAATCACAGCGGAGCCGTCCTTCATGTCGAAAAAAGTACTGATCATCTATGCCCATCCCGAGCCTTCGTCGCTAACGCGGCAACTGGTGGATGTGTCTGTTGAATGCTTGACTGCGCAAGGACACGAGGTCCTGCAATCCGATCTATACGCCATGGGCTGGAAAGCGATATTTGACGAGAACGACTTTCCTCAGCGGGCCAACCCTCAGCGACTGTCGTTCGGAGCAGAGTCCGCCCACGCCTATCGTCATCGCCGCCAAAGTCCTGACGTGGCGGCGGAACAAGACAAGGTTCTAGCGGCAGACGTTGTCATCTTCCAGTTTCCGCTTTGGTGGTACGGCATGCCGGCCATCATGAAGGGATGGATAGATCGCGTCTGGGCAGCCGGACTCGCCCACGGCTACAAGGACGCTGGCAACGCCTACCGCTATGGTGACGGCGCCTTCAAGGGCAAGCGGGCCATGTTGTCAGTCGCTGTCGGCGGCCCCGCAGAAGACTACTCGCCGCGCGGCATCAACGGACCACTCGAGCAATTGCTGTTTCCGATCACGCACGGCTCGCTCTACTTTCCTGGGTTCGATGTGCTGCCGACGTTCGCCATATACGGCACTGGCAACTTGACCGCGGCAGATGCCGTCGCAGCCAAAGAGGCTTGGCGCACCCGACTCGAGGATTTGTTCACAGATGCGCCAATACCTTTCCGGCCCCAAAACGGTGGGGACTACACTCCCCGCAATGAGCTTAAACCGCATGTGGCCGTGGGCCAGAGCGGCATAATGGCGCACGTCGCGTATGGTGAAACAACCCAGCGCAAGCAGCTGAAAACGGAGGAGGTGTCATGAAAAGCTTCGTGATTCTGACTCGCCGTGCTGATGGAGCGGCAGAAGACTTCAAGCGGCTGGCGAAACCGGAGGTAGTGCACGTTTGGCAAGGCTTCGCTGGCGGTATCGTGCGCGCAGTTCATGGGCTGGCCGATGGTCCCGGTGCCGCGTTTGAACTGGAGTCCGTCACCTTCGAAGAGGCGCGTGATTACATCGAGGCGCTGCCTTACGTCAAAGGGAATCTGCTACACGTGCAGTACTGCGCGCTCAAGCCCTTCTCTGATTACGAGAAACTCGTTTCCTCCTGATGAGCGATCAGCGCAGATCAACTCCCGTTTGCACGGCGCTGCATGCTGCAGCCAGATTTTACGCGCAACATGCAGCGTCAGGCCGGGACTCGTTTGATGCGAAGAGGGCCGGCACTGGCGGCTTCTGCCGTTTCCGGCCTGTTGCGATGGCTTGTAATTGACTCATAGCCACGCTTTGACTCCCGCAGCCTGACTGATTGCAGGTCAAAATTTTACGGAGAATTTACGCAGTCTTTATTGAGGGCATCCGATACTGCGCGGCGCTAATTTGGAACGGTATCGTGATGTCCCTCGCAGCAATTCGGCTTATCGGCTTCATTTTGGGTATTTTTTTGATCACCCTGGCGGTAAGCATGGCTATACCCATGATGACGCTGGTGATCTATGAGCATAGCGACGAACTGTCGGCCTTTCTCTGGTCGAGTCTGATTACCTTCATCTGTGGTCTGCTGTTGATCATGCGAGGGCGTCCGGAGACCGGCAATCTTCGGCCCAGGGACATGTACCTGTTGACTACCGCGAGCTGGGTTGTTGTGTGCGCCTTCGCAGCGTTACCCATGGTTTTCATCAGCGATATCAGCTACACCGATGCGTTCTTTGAAACGATGTCGGGCATCACAACCACTGGCTCGACGGTACTCACCGGTCTGGATAGCGCCTCTCCCGGCTTGTTGATCTGGCGTTCCATGCTGCACTGGCTAGGCGGCATCGGTTTTATCGGCATGGCTGTCGCGATTCTTCCGCTCTTGCGAGTCGGCGGCATGCGTCTTTTCCAGACAGAGTCCTCGGACTGGTCGGAGAAAGTGACACCACGTTCTCATGTTGCAGCCAAGTACATCCTTTTGCTCTATCTGGGCCTGACGGGTGTCGGCACTTTGGCGCTCTGGCTCGCAGGAATGACCCCATTCGAAGCGATCAACCACGCAATGTCGTTGATCTCTACCGGCGGGTTCTCGACGTCGGACTCCTCCCTCGGGCACTGGGAGCAGCCAGCAATTCACTGGGTGGCGGTAGTCATCATGATCCTGGGCAGCCTGCCATTCACCTTGTACGTCGCAACCTGTCGCGGCAATCGGCGTGCGCTGATCAGGGACCACCAGGTACGCGGGTTTATTGGATTCCTGCTCGTCACATCGTTGGCGGTAGGTACCTGGCTGTATTTGCACAGCGACTACGGATGGTGGGATGCGTTTCGTATCGTGGCGGTCAATGTGACCTCGGTCGTCACGACCACCGGAATTGCAGTTGGCGACTACACCTTGTGGGGCAGCTTCGCTGTTTTGCTGTTTTTCTATCTGACCTTCGTCGGAGGCTGTTCCGGCTCAACGGCAGGCGGGCTGAAAATCTTCCGTTTTCAGGTGGCCGCCGCGCTTCTGGTCAGCAGCTTGAAACAGTTGATCCATCCCCGAGCCGTGATTCAGAAAAAATACAACGGCCATCCCATCGACGAGGAAATCGTCCGTTCGCTGCTGACCTTCTCGTTTTTTTTCACCATCACGATTGCCGCCATCGCTTTGGGCCTGGCGCTGATCGGGCTTGATTGGATTACCGCCCTGAGCGGTGCCGCGACGGCGGTGTGTAACGTCGGGCCCGGCCTGGGCACAATAATCGGGCCGGCAGGCAATTTCTCGTCACTGCCCGATGCGGCCAAATGGCTACTGACTGTCGGCATGCTTCTGGGCCGGTTGGAAATCCTGACGGTGTTGGTGCTCGTGACCCCGGTTTTCTGGAGATATTGAGCCAGGCAGTCGTTGGCAGAGACGCCGATCGTTGCCTGTTTCGGTGAATAGCACGGCAGTCATGGTTTTACCGCGTGATGATCGTCAGTACGGGGAGCGTCCATCGGTTTCTTCTCCGGTACTGTAAAACTCACTGTCGTACTGGTGATGATCTGGTGCGTCGGATCGGCCACTTCCAAGAGAACCTTGTGAGGACCGGGGGTTAGCCCGACCAGGATAATCGGGTCTTCACTGGTGTGCGCCCACGTACCTTTCCAGTCATCGACGGTCACGTGAAGGTGACCTAAGCGTGGTGATACCTCGGCAGCCACCTTGCCAAACACCGGCATGATCCTGGCGTGCTCTGTTCGAAACTGGATGATGACCACTCCGCGGGCGAGTGGCTCGGCAAGCGGCGGGTAGGCAATGAGTCTCGGCGCACTCTCGGATGCCAATGGCAGTATCGCCGGTGGAGAATCGCTGTCTGCTGCCCCTTGTCCGAGCACGGATGTGCAAAAGCAGACACCCACAGCCAGGGCCAATAGACTTCCGGGAGCGAGGGACATGATCTGGTTCTCCGCGTGATTTCATTCAAGCGTAGATCAAGCTGAGTATGCCCGTAGTTAACGGTGCTCGCGGTAACGCGGGCACCGTTTCCTTTACGCAAAAATAGGCTACCCGCCTAATTACCAGTTGTAGCTCAGCTTGGCGGTAATCTCGCGGCCCGGGTTGTAGAAGTTCGCCGTGCCGGAGCCGACCACGTGCTGCTCATCCAGCAGGTTGCTGACGTTCACCGCCAGGTCGGTGCCCTTGGCGATCTTGTAGTTGAAGGCGGCGTCGAACAGGGTAGTGCCATCGCTTTTGCCGGAGTTGGCTGCATCGAAGTAATAAGCGCCGACGTAGCGCGCACCCAGGCCCACGCTGACATCAGTGGCGGGTACGTCGTAGTAACTCCAGAGCGAAGCGGAATGCTTGGGTGCCGTGGCGAACTCGTTGCCCTTCAGGGAACTGCCGTCATACAACGAACCGCGCAGTACCTCGGACTCCATGTAGGAATAGCCACCGATCAGGCTCAGGTTCTGCGTCACCTGCGCTTTGGCCTCCAGGTCGAGGCCACGCGCCCTCGATTCGCCCACCGTCTGCTGCTCGATGATGCCGCTCGGCAGCACCACAGCGATGGTGACATTTTCCTGGGTCAGGTCGTACACGGCGGCGGAGAACAGTGCATCCATCCCCATCGGCGCATACTTCACGCCGACTTCGTACTGCCTGCCTGTCTGCGGTGTCACGCCGACCTGCGGCGGCGAGACGGATTCGACCATGCTCACATAGGTGGAGACTTCATCGTTGACGATATAGGTCAACGCACCTCGGTAGGAGGTTTCGGAGAAGTTGTCTTTCTCGGTGGATTGCAAGCCTTTGCTGGTCAGGTCCATCGAGTCGTTGCGCACACCTCCGGTGACGATGAAACGCTCGTAGAACGACAGGTTCTGCTGAAGAAACACAGCCTTGGTGGTCGCGTCTCGCTTGTTGACGGCATACGGCGCGATTGAGCGTGGAACGCCAGTAAACACCGGGTTGGCAATGTCGATCGGGGTTGTCAGGGCGTAGACCGAGCTTTCCTTGGTGGTCGAATCGAGGTACTCCACGCCCACCAGACTGCTGCTGTCGATGTTCTCGAAGCGGGCATCGTATTGCAGCATCAGATTGCCGTTGAACTGGTCGGCTTCAGTGTCGGTTCCGAACAGGTAGCGATCGACGGTGGTACCGACACGTGCGGCGCTGTCGCTGAGGTAGACGTAGCCGAAATCATCGGTCAACTTGCTGTAACGCAGATTGCTGCGCAGCACGAAACCGTTGTCGAAATCATGGGTGACGTTACCGCTGAGGCTGGTGCGCTCGACATCGTGGAAGTTGTAGCTGGGCTCGCCATAAAACTTGCTGCGGTCGTATTCCCGATCCAGTGGATAGCCGCCGCTGTTGGGCGAACTTTCGGTTTTCAGGTAATCCAGAATCATCGTGGCCGATGTGTAATCCGTCGGTGCCCAGGTGAGGCCACCCATAAACAACTGGTTGTCGTCCTGCGAGTGATCGTACTCGCGGTCGCTGTTCTGGCCTTTGGCAGTAAAGCGGCCGGCCAGGGTTTTTTCGTCGTTCAGCGCATCGCCGACATCGATGCCGGTCTCGACATGGTCAAACGAACCGTAGGTCACATAGCCTTGGCCAAACTTCTCGAAGCGCGGCTGTTTGGTCACGAAATTTACCGAACCGCCCGGGTCCGCAGGGCCAAACAGGGTGGAGTTGGCGCCACGCAGAATCTCGATGCGCTCATAGGCGAATGGGTCTTCGCGTACGCCGCGCATTGAGCTGAGGGTCAAGCCGTCACGGTAGGTGGTGGCCTGGAAGCCGCGGATCTGGAAATAGTCGTTACGATCATCCGTACCATAAAAGTCACTGACCACGCCCGGCGTATATTGCAGCGCCTCTTCCGTAGTGCTGACGCTGCGTTGCTGCATTTCCTTGTTGGTCACCACCGACACCGATGCCGGTGTATTGAGAATGCTGGTGGCCACCTTGCCGCCAACCCAGAGTTCCTTGGCGACCACCGAGTTGGCGTCGTCGTCGGCACTGACCCGAACCTTGGCATTGATGATGAGCGGGGCGAGGCGGTAGTCCTCGACGGCCGTTGCATCGAGCTCCAGCGGGCCGGCGGTTTTTGCTTGAGGGGTCAGCAGGTAAGCATTCGGGCCTTGCTGTTCGATCTGCAACTCGCTGCCCTGGAGCAAGGATGACAGCGCTGCCGATGTATCGAGCGTGCCATTCACGCCAGCCGTGGTGCGGTTCGCCACACTCGAGGCGTCGAAGGAGAGGCTGATGCCAGCCTCACGCGCAAAACGGTCAAGCGCCGGCGCCAGTGGCCCGGGGGCGATATTCCACTGTTTGACTTGATTGCTGTGATCAGCGCCCGAGGTTTGCGCCAGCGATGGCAATGCGTAGCTGCTCACGATCAAACCCAAGATCGCACCGTGCATGGCACGACTTAATGGATGGCGCTGTGAAACCGGGGACGAACTCATTTTCTCGCTCCAAGAAAGGACATCGGCAGACTGGCCTGTATTCCGGCCTTCCTTACAGGTCGAACGAGAATGAGAAACCACCTCATTATTTTTCAGGTAGCGAAAATATATTCGTGTGGAGTCAGGTGGCAGCGGTTACGGTGACCCAATAACGGGTTCGGTAATCAATGTGCAGGCGCAGTGACTGCGCGATCAATGCCAGGACCCGGTCGTTGTCGGCGAGCTGGAAAGTGCCGGAAACGCGACGATCAGCGACCTCTTCGGCGCAGCGCAAGATTCCGGGGCGATAACGCGACAACTCCGCGATAAAGTCCCCAAGGCGCATATGGTTCGCACTGATCACTCCGTCACCCCAACCCCATGGATCAAGGCCGTTGTCCCTGAACGTTCGGGTGCCGCTTGGGGTGAACAGCAGTTGGTTTCCTGCCAGGACGTTGCGGCTCGCAGGCGTTTGACTGGAGCCGGGGAACACCGTGACTGATCCTTCCTGGGCCGCGACCAGAGTGCCGTCGTCACGCTCGCGGACCAGAAAGCGCGAGCTATGGGCTCGCATCATTCCGTCGCGTGATTGCACCCACAGCGGTCGCACTTGCGGCGAGTATTGATCCGCACCGACATTCACGATGATTTCACCACGGCGCAGGATGATCAGGCGCCGCTGGGCGTCGAAATCGCTGTCGACGGCGCTATCGCTATTGAGCTGAATAAGGCTGCCATCATCGAGTTGGAAACGTCGTTGCTCGCCGGTGCTGCTGCGTTGTTGTGCCAGCATGGAGGGCAGGGGGGTGTAGTCGCGGCCGAGCCAGGCTGCCGTGCCAACCGTTGCCAATACGCCCAGTAGCTTCAGGCTTTCCCGTCGGCGCATTCCATGCTGGGCGCCCTTAAGGGTTTGTCGAGCCAGTTGAGGCGGCACGCCTTCGAATTCATCGCCAAGCGTTTCCACACGCTGCCACGCCAACCCATGCTCCGGGCGCTGCTGCAGCCAGTGCTCGAAAGCGCGCTGTGTCTGTTCATCGGCTTGATTGAAGCGAAGGCGCACCAGCCATTGGATCGCCTGCTCGACAATGGCCGGATCCAGCGCCTCGGGCTCAGGCCTCGACATAACGCAAGCGATAGCAATGTTGCAGGGCCGTGGCCAGATCGCGCTCCACCGTCGCGCGGGAAACACCGAGCTTTTCGGCGATTTGCGCGCAGGTCAGACCGTCGAGTCGGGCAAATAAAAACGCCTGGCGTACTCTTGGTTTAAGCGAGTCAAGCAGACGGTCTATGCGCTCGAGCGCATCGAGAATCATCAGCCGGCTTTCTTCCGATGGAACCTCGTGTTGAGGCAGCAAGGTGATGCTTTCCAGGTAGGCACGTTCCAGTTCGCGACGACGATACTGATCAATCATCAACCCTCGGGCAATGCTGCTCAAATAAGCACGTGGTTCGCGCAGGGCGCCGGACTGATGGCGGTGCTTGAGCACTCGCACAAAGGTGTCCTGCGCCAGATCTGCGGCGTTGTCGCGACAGCCGATGCGCCGAATCAGCCAGCCCTGTAACCACGAGAAGTGGGTGCGATAGAGCAGCCCTGGATCTGCAGTACCTAGTGTTTCGTCGCTACGCATCGGCATCCCGGGACATACATGATTGATAATGAATCGCATTCTACTCAGGCGATTGATCTTAGGCAAACATGCGCAGCTCAGCGCCTGCATGCAGGCGAATGGCATGGTTGTGCAGGAACTACGAGTGGAAGATGCGTCCGGCAATTGGATAGATTGAACGCTCGCCGTCCCGAGTGGCTTGCCTTCTAAAGGGAGAGGACGTTGCCTGGGCTCACATCTGCGAACCAATCGACCAGCATGTCCGTCAGCACCCGTATCTTTCGCGCAGGGTGCTGGCTTTGGGGGCGAACAATGTAAATACCCGCCGGAACAGGGGGATATCTGTGCATGACGGACACCAATGCGCCAGATTTGATGTGCTCGTCGATGACGCTGTCAGAAAGGTACCCTAGACCCAGACCTGCAACGGCTGCCGCGGCGAGCGCGACAGGATTGTCAGCCTTGAAGCGCCCTTGGGGATTAACCATGATGGACTTTTGGCCATCCATAAACCGCCAGGTTTCCGCACCTTGCATAAGAGATTCATGCGTAAGAATCTCGTGGGGAGCCTCTGGCGCTCCATGTGTACTCACATAGCCTGGGCTTGCCACGAGTTTGCCGTGAATGCTGCCCACACGCTTTGCGATGAAATTGGAGCTCTGTAAATGGCCGACCCGAATAGCACAATCGAAGCCCTCGCCAATCAGATCGACGATACGATCGCTGTAACTTGCATGAATGTGCAGGAGAGGGTGGCGTCGCCCCATTTCAGCAAGCACGGGGGCAATATGTGTCGGGCCGTACGAGATCGGTGCTGCGATCCGGAAGCGGCCTCGAAGGTCTCCATCTGGAACAATGGCGTCCCTTGCCGCGTCAAACTCAGCGACGATCCGCGCCGCATACTCTCGCAAGGCGGCTCCCGCTTCGGTGACAGCAGCACCACGGCTTGTCCTGGCCAATAGCTGCACACCCAGTTGGGTTTCCAGCTTCAGAAGCCTGCGGCTTATTATCGATTTCGCAACACCCAGTCGCCGGGCCGCCGACGAAACACCGCCCGCGTCGGCTACCTCGACGAAGGTTCGAAGATCATCAATATCCAATGCTTCCTGCCTCTGCAAATGGCCATTAGTGCGTTTCAACCCCTGACCAACAGTCCATGGCTGCCGTCCACTGCGGACAGCTGCCTGAGCGTTAGTCAAGCGATCGCACCGCCGTCCACGGTCAGGATGGCGCCAGTGATCAGGCTCGCGGCAGGACTGGCCAGATAGACCACCGCACTCGCAACCTCGCGAGGCTCGCCAAAACGTCCCAAGGACGACAGGCTCCGCTGAAAGTCGCCGGCGGGGCCGTCGGCTGGATTTGCGTCGGTGTCGACCGATCCCGGCTGAACAAGATTAACGGTTATGCCGGTGGGGCCGAGTTCACGTGACAAACCCCGGGTGAATGCGAGCAACGCCGACTTGGACATTGCATAGGCTGTTACACCCGCAAAGGGCACCCGCTCTGCCAGTCCCGAGCCAATTGTGATGATTCTTCCGCCAGCGGGCAGATGCGGGATGACCGCCTTTGCGAACAGGACGGGGCCTCGCACGTTGATATCCATCAGTGCTTGATAGTCGTCTACATCAATGTCGGCGATCATTCCGTTCAAGCCGATAGCCGCGCTATTGACGAGAATATCGAGGCCGCCCAGCGTCGAGATGGCCTGCGCGACTGCGCATTCAATGGCTTGCGGGTTGGCACTGTCGGCTTGAATCGCGATAGCACGACGCCCTTTATCAGCGATGAATTTGGCCACTGCCTCAGCTTTTTCCGTCGACTGCTGGTAGGTGAACGCAACATCGGCGCCATTCTCTGCCAGTGCCACTGCGATAGCGGCGCCGATCCCGCGAGCTCCTCCCGTCACCAACGCACGTTTTCCTTCCAAATCGATCATTACTCACCTGTCTGGCATGCAGTTATTTGGCCGCGCGCATTCACCAGGGATGGTGCAAGCGTGCCGATACGGGGGCGGATATTAGGGATCCAGTTCCTTGGTTTGTAGTCTCGTGGGTTGTATTACTGTGTCGCACAAATCGGAACATCCAACCGGGTGTTGGCGTTATTCGCGAGTGAGGAATGAAACTTTGGAGAAATATTCGGGTGCGCTGATCAGGACTGGACGTATTAGCCGCGATAGCTCTGATGGATCAATAAGTAAGCCTGGTATCCATACTTTGCTTTCAGGACTCACTCGAAGGGAGCTTGCAATCGGGTCTTTCAGCTCTGTGGCGACTCAGGAATATGTGCCGCCTGGTCGCAGTATTCAAGCAGCAATTCGGTGAGCACCCTTATCTTTCGCGCAGGGTGCTGGCCTGGCGGTCGAACTACATAAGCGCCTGCTGGAGGCGGCGGATAATCCGTCATGATCGCTACAAGTGCGCCGCTCGCCAAATGCTCATGCGTGACCCAGTCAGGTAACCAGGCAATGCCGATGCCGGCCAAAGCTGCGGCCAGCAATGCGGTGCCATTGTCGGCTTTGAACGTTCCCTGCGGGCGCACCGTAACCATCGTGTCACCATCCATGAATGACCACGATTCATTGCCTTGCATCAGTGCTTGGTGGCTGACGACTTCGTCGGGTGTTTCGGGCGCTCCATGCGCCTTGATATAGACGGGGCTTGCCACCAATTGGCCAAAGATCGGTCCGATACACCGGGCGATCATGTTGGAGTCGGGCAGGTAGCCCACCCGTATCGCGCAGTCATACCCCTCGGCGATGAGGTCAACGAAACGATCGGTGTAGTTCGTTTGCACATGAAGCTGTGGGTGACGCCTGGCCATTTCCGCGAGGATCGGCGCGAAATGTATTGGCCCCAAAGTCAGGGGCGCGGCGATCCGCAGGCGGCCACAAAGCTCGCCGGAAGGCAAGATCGCATCGCGTGCCGACTCGGCCTCAGCGCATATTCTGGCGGCGTAGTCGCGGAAGGTCGCCCCAGCTTCGGTAAGGGCCGCACCGCGGGTGGTACGCGCCATCAGTTGCACGCCCAGCTCTGCTTCCAGGCGGGCAAGCCGGCGACTGACGATAGATTTCGACGTGCCCAGGCGCGTTGCCGCACGGGAAATGCCGCCGGCATCGGCCACTTCTACAAAGGTTTCAAGCTCTTCTATATCCATTTCCACGTTCCTTTTTTTGTCACGCAGCTACGCACGGAATGCGACTACCAGAACGTACATCTGAACTGCACATTACGGAGTTCGCGCCTTGGCGCCAATAGCGGTTCCCGGGGACGTCCTGATCTGTGCGTACATGGGGCCGCTTTTCGAGCGGCCGGCAGTGCGTGCGAGTGTCGACAAGCTGCTACAGGATGTATTGCGGGGGCGTATACGGGTTGTCATTGAACGGGCCTTTACCCTATCGCAGGCTGCTGCGCATGACTTCGCGGAGCGAAGCAAACCGCTGGGGCGCGTCGTCATGAAGCCGTGAAGCCATCGCCAGAGAATGGCAGCAAAAACCGTGGCGTTCCTCATTCCGCGACACAGTTAGTCATTCGCTGCTACTACCCGAAGGTTTGAGGGCGCTGCACAGTGCATGAGGCATCGCCGCTCATAAGGCGCGCTGCACGGAAACTGATCCCGCAAATAAACGTGCCAACCCACGACAACAAGAGGATGGATTAATGGCTTTTCGTAACGGTCTTGCTTCGCTTCTTCGTCCAGAAGACTCCGTACTTGTGTTGATCGACCACCAGCCTTTTCAACTCACCAATCTCAATAGCCACGATCCGCACGCAGCGGTCAACTGTGCGACAGCATTGGCGAAGGCTGCGAAGGCGTTTAACGTCCCGACCATTCTGACCAGTGTGATTGCCGAGCGTGGCGGTTGGATCTTTCCGCAAATCACCGACGTTTTCCCCGGTCAGGAGGTGATTGACCGAACGCTCATCAATACTTGGGAAGACAAGAAAGTAGTGGACGCGGTCAAGGCAACAGGCCGCAAGCAATTGGTCCTGGCTGGCCTGTGGACTGAGGTCTGCGTCGCCATGCCAGCGATTCAAGCACTAGGCGAGGGCTGGGACGTTACCGTGGTCACCGACGCGTGCGGTGGCGTTTCGGTCGAAGCCCATCAAGTCGCCATCCAACGCATGGTCGGCGCCGGGGCAAATGTCATGACCTGGTTGGCAGTCATGGCTGAATGGCAACGCGACTGGGCACGCCTCGATACGGCAGGCGCTGTAACCGATGTGCTTCTCCAGCATGCTGCAGGTAGCGGCATTGCTTATCTGTGGGAGCAGCAATTGCTCGACACGCCGGTACCCGCTGAAGGTTGATCAGCACGGAAGTGAGGGGCCAGTGAAGTACCGCTTTGCCAGGGAGGGGCCCCATTCCCGCGTTCATCGACGGCCGATACTGAAGGCGTGCATTCGCAATCTGCTGGGATATTGCGAATGACCAATACCTAGTCCAACACAGCACATGGCCGGCTCGGGCCAGATCACCAACATTAAGCCTGGCTGTGACTTTGGCGCTTGGTAACTGCCTTCATCTGCCCGCGAAGCCCGTGCACCGTCATGTCTTTGCATCGGGAGGCCCGCTGGCTCTGCGTAGCAATGCACTAAAATCCCTTCATATCGCGATCGATTGTTTCGGTGTTTTCACTCGGCGCCACAGCTTGATCAAGACCGCTCAAAACAATAATCGAGGTCTCTCTCAATGGCTGTCAGTTACAACCCTGAGCTCCACTATTCCGGCTTTCACGACCTGAGCGACCAGGTTCGTTTTCAAAGCACGGAAGGCAAGATCTGGTTTGGCGAGCAGCGCATGTTGTTGATGCAGGTATCGGCGATGGCTAATTTTCGCCGTGAACTCATCAATAGCCTCGGCGTCGACCGCGCCAAGGGGTTCTTCTTGCGCCTTGGCTACCAGTCTGGACTCAAGGATGCGGAAATGGCCCGCAAGCTCAGACCAGACAGTCCGCAGTTGCAGATGTTTCTGGTCGGCCCGCAACTGCATTCCCTCAAAGGTATGGTCAATGCGAAACCCATTCAGTTAGAGCTGGATCAGGAGAGCGGCCATTTTTATTGCGAGCTCGAATGGATTGACTCCTTTGAGGTCGAGACTTGCCTGACTGAAGTCGGCCTGATGGAGGAACCAGTCTGTTGGTCTTTGTTGGGCTACGCCTGTGCGTACAGTTCTTCATTCATGAAACGCGAAATCATCATCCAAGAAACCACCTGTCGCGGATGCGGGGATGAGCGCTGCATCATTATTGGTAAACCTGCCGAGGAATGGGAGAACGCCGCAGAATTCAGACAGTACTTTCAAGCCGACCCAATCATCGAGGAGCTGTATGAACTGCAATCACAGATCAGCTCTCTGCGTAGAAGCCTGGAGAAGCAGGAAGCTCAATTCTATGGAGTAGGGCGCTCGCCTGCCTATTTGAAGGTATGCAAGATGATCGACAAGGCTGCCAAAGGAAAAATTTCCGTCCTACTGCTCGGAGAAACTGGCGTCGGCAAGGAGGTCATCGCACGGAGCGTGCATCTGCGCAGTGATCGCGCCGAGCAAGCGTTTGTCGCAGTGAACTGCGCTGCCATTCCTCAGGACCTGATTGAAGCCGAATTGTTTGGTGTTGAGAAAGGCGCTTTTACCGGCGCCAATCAAACCCGCCCAGGACGCTTTGAACGGGCCAACGGAGGGACGATTTTTCTAGACGAGGTGGTGGAGCTGACGCCCAGAGCGCAGGCGACATTACTTCGGGTACTGCAAGAGGGTGAACTGGAACGGGTAGGCGATTCCCGAACCCGCAAGATCAATGTGCGAGTCATCGCTGCTACCAATGAAAGCCTCGCCGACGCCGTCGAAGCGGGCCGGTTTCGCGCCGATCTTTATTACCGCTTGAATGTGTTTCCGGTGCAGATTCCCCCACTGCGCGAGCGACTTGAAGATCTGCCACTGCTGGCCGAGCACTTTATAAGCAAATTTCACTTGCAATATCACAAGCGAACGCTGGGTTTATCAGACAAAGCTCTTGAATTGTGTCGCCGCTACGCCTGGCCGGGGAATATTCGCGAATTGGAAAATACGATTGAGCGTGGCGTCATCCTGACCGACAGCAACGAGACCATAGGCCAGGATGCACTCTTTGCAGTCTTCCCAAAAACAGACGATTCGCACGGTGATCGTCTCAACTCTGATGGCGCGTTGGTTCAGGCTGGCGGTGAAGAACTTTGTCCCGATTGGGTTACGCAGATCTTTGATAAAAACATCAGCCTGGATGCTGTGGAAGAACGGCTGATGCGCCGCGCCATGGAGCTTTCACACCAAAACGTCTCGCAAGCCGCTCGCATGCTCGGCTTGACCCGGCCGGCACTGGCCTATCGCCTGAAGAAAAGCGGCTTGTTGCATGACGAGAGTCTTGAGTGACTTTGCGTGGCCGCCTGGCGGTTCACCGTGGACCACGCTTGAGCTGGATTGATCAAATCAACAAAACCTCGCCGAGACTTCATCAAATGATCAAACAAGCCCTTCGATAAACTCCGAGCCCGATACTCGCGACATCACATTAAGTTGTATGTCATTGATAAATATCTATTTATATAAGTTTTATAAAATTGGCATAGCCCTTGCTCCAGTACCAATTGTCGCTTTTCGACGCGTAGCTATTTGCAACATGGGTTGGATGACCGCGAATTGCAAAATCGTACTCATAAATGGAGAGTTCATGAATACTCGAAGCATCAAATTGATCACTGCAGCAATGGCGCTCGCCTCATGGTTAGTAACAATCACTCCAGCGTCGGCGCAGTCAGCTACTGAAGCGCAATCTGCTGTTTCACTAGCGGTTGTCGTGGAATTCCTGGCCAATACCGCACCCGATAAAGTCGAAGCCGCGGCAATGAGGTTGGCAGCTCCAGACGCCACCTATGTTTCTCTAAACTTTGAGAATCCAGAACTCAGAAAAATCATGCCGTGGACCGGCACAAACAAAGGTCCCAAAGCCTTTAGCTCTTTGTTTTTGCAGGTCTCAAACTACTGGAAAATCGAAGACTTTACGATTACTACCAAAATCGCTTCCGGCGAAGATGTCGCGATTTTCGGTAAGTTCACCTACCGCTCCGTGGCGGTCGGACATCTGTTCACATCACCGTTTTCCATCCATGCGAAAGTTCAGGATGGAAAGATGACCTATTTCCAGTTCATGGAAGATACCTACGCGTCTGCCAGTTCGTTCCGGCAGTCCGGTTCATGGACCGTGAAGACATCCAAAGATGCACTTCCCTTCAAGGTGGGAGCGAATTAGCCGCAGATGATGTGCACTTGCAAAAGCAGCTTGCCAAGCGTTTTTCGGGCATTTAACTGAACCCCGCGAACGCAGCTGAACAATGCTGCATTCGTAAATTCAAGGGGCTTTTCGGCACCCCTGAACTCGTCCGGAAAGTGGCTTTTAGCCCTACCAGGACGGGTAGCGTTCTGCTTGCGCAGCCACGCATAACGCCGCTTTCGTATTGCTCTACTTACCAAAGGAAATCCGCCATGTCCAACAAGTACTTAGAAATACTGACCCCGCAAAACAGCCAAGTGATTTTCATCGACCACCAGCCCCAAATGGCCTTTGGTGTGCAGTCGATAGATCGGCAGGTGCTGAAAAATAATGTCGTGGGGTTGGCCAAGGCTGCCAAAGCGTTCGGCATACCTACCACCATCACGACTGTGGAAACCGAGGGTTTCTCTGGTAATACATACCCCGAGTTGCTAGCGGTATATCCGCAGAACAAAATCCTCGAACGTACTTCAATGAACTCCTGGGATGACCAAAACGTTCGTGATGCCCTGGCAGAGTCCGCCATTGCCGGCCGTAAGAAGATCGTCGTATCCGGCCTGTGGACCGAGGTCTGCAACACGACCTTCGCACTGTCCTGCCTGCGCGATACAGACTATGAAATCTATATGGTTGCCGACGCCTCGGGTGGCACCTCGATCGACGCGCACAACTACGCCATGGACCGCATGATTCAGGCCGGTATCGTACCGGTTACCTGGCAACAGGTGCTGCTCGAATGGCAGCGGGATTGGGCGCGCAAGGAGACCTATGAAGCCGTGATGGGGATCGTGCAGGAACATTCCGGCGCCTACGGGATGGGTGTGGATTATGCCTACACCATGGTGCATAAGGCGCCTGAGCGGGTGCAACACGGCGAGCACATCGGTCCAAACCCTGCTAAATAAATCCGTTATGCAAGAGCTGTCGCGCAGCGCTGACGCGATAGCTCCACCCATCGGCGTTATTGTCCAAAACACGAGGTGGAGCATGAGGATGTATGCAGTTTAAAAAGTCCAGTCAGACGTGAGTAACCGGTTCTCAAGGTTCGCTATTCCCTGAAGGCCCTGGAAACGGGCTTTATATCTGTGAGGCCTCTACCTATGACATCGCGCCGAAAACTTCTCCAGGCCGCCTCCACCTTAGCGTTAGGGGGTGTCTTTGGACGCAGCGCTTTTTCCGAAACTCTAAGTAGGGAAGGGCCGAATATGACCGATTCCATTCCGGACATCATTTTCCACAATGGCGAGATCACTACACTGGATCGCGCCAACCCAGTCGCCCACGCCGTTGCAATCAAAGACGGCAAGTTTCTGGCTGTAGGGTCAGACCAGGAAGTCATGGCGCTGGCTGGCTCAGCCACAAAAGTTGTCGATCTCAAGCGCCGTTGTGTGCTCCCTGGCTTAGTCGATAACCATACCCACATGGTCCGCGGCGGCCTTAACTACAATCTGGAATTGCGCTGGGACGGTGTGCGTTCACTGGCTGACGCCATGGACATGCTCAAGCGCCAAGTGGCTAACACACCAGCACCGCAGTGGGTTCGCGTGGTAGGTGGCTTCACTGAACACCAGTTCGTTGAAAAGCGCTTGCCAACCATAGCCGAGATCAATGCGATCGCGCCCGATACACCTGTATTTCTTCTGCATCTCTATGACCGGGCCTTGCTCAATGGTGCGGCCTTGCGCGCGGTCGGCTACACCCGAGATACCCCCGAGCCACCAGGCGGGAAAATTTACCGCGATGCCAATGGTGCGCCTACGGGCCTGCTGTTGGCCACGCCCAACGCGACGATCCTTTACGCCACGTTGGCCAAGGGACCGAAGTTGCCCTTCGACTATCAGGTCAACTCCACTCGCCATTTCATGCGCGAGCTCAATCGCTTGGGTGTGACAGGGGTTATTGATGCGGGCGGCGGTTTCCAAAACTATCCCGACGATTACGCAGTGATCCAGAAGTTGGACAACGATGGGCAAATGACGGTCAGGTTGGCTTACAACCTGTTCACTCAGAAACCCAAGGAAGAGAAGGAGGATTTCCTCAAGTGGACCTCCAGCGTTAAGTACAAGCAAGGAAACGACTACTTCCGTCACAACGGCGCGGGCGAAATGTTGGTGTTTTCCGCTGCCGACTTCGAAGATTTTCGCCAGCCGCGACCGGACCTGCAGCCCGAGATGGAGGGAGAACTGGAGGAAGTTGTGCGCATCCTCGCAGAGAACCGATGGCCGTGGCGGTTGCATGCCACCTACGACGAAACCATTACCCGAGCGCTGGATGTATTTGAGAAGGTCAACGAGGACATCCCCCTCGCTGGCATCAATTGGTTCTTTGATCATGCCGAAACCATCTCGGACAAATCGATCGACCGTATCGCCGCGCTCGGCGGTGGCATCGCTGTACAACATCGTATGGCTTATCAGGGGGAGTACTTCGTCGAGCGCTACGGCGCCCGTGCGGCGCAAGCGACCCCGCCCGTAGCGCGCATACTGGAAAAAGGGGTGAAAGTGTCTGCAGGCACCGATGCCACCCGGGTTGCCTCCTACAACCCCTGGGTTTCGCTATCCTGGATGGTAACCGGTAAAACGGTGGGCGGTCTGAATCTGTACCCTCAACGAAACCTGCTTGATCGCGAAGCGGCGTTGCGGATGTGGACAGAGAATGTCGCCTGGTTTTCTAACGAAGAGGGCAAACGTGGTCGCATCCAGACCGGTCACTTTGCTGACCTGATTGTGCCAAGTAAGGACTACTTCTCTGTGCCTGAAGAGGAGATTTCATTTCTTACCGCCGATATGACCGTGGTTGGCGGGCGCGTGGTTTACGGGGCCGGCCAATTCGCCAGGTTTGACGACAACCCGCTACCGCCCGCCATGCCTGACTGGTCGCCGACGCGTACCTTTAAAGGTTATGGCGCCTGGGGAGACCCAGACGGAGCAGGCAGAAACTCGCTGGCTCCGCTGCGCGCCCAAGTCGCGGCCTCGTGCGGCTGCGCAAGCTTTTGCGGCCTGCACGGTCACGATCATGCCGGTGCATGGGGATCCAATGCTCCAGTATCGGACCCCCGAAGTTTTTTTGGTGCCTTGGGCTGCTCCTGTTGGGCCGTGTAGAAATGGGCCGGTGATCGATCAGCTATCCTATGAGGGTCATCGGCCATTACTCCTGCACTGCCAGCGCGTCAATCAATTCTTGGGTGGTCACGATTGAATGAGCGAAGGTCGGCCCGTTCAACTCGTGGGGTGCTACGTGTTTGACGATTTTGGCTGGGAGAATGGCGGCGAGGACGTTGCGGACCATTGCGCACGCTTTTGGCCGAGTGCGCTCTAAAGAGATTACAAGGAACTATGCAGCCACAAACTCGATAACCGTCTTCCCCTTGCCGCGGCCTTCGGCGACTTGGCGAAATGCCTCGTTGACGTCTTGCGGCGCAAAGTGCTGTTGATCCACGCGGATTGTCAGTTGACCCGCATTGGCCAGCGCAGCGGCCTCGCGCAGGATAGCGCCGTGGTGTTCGCGTCCTTTGCCGGTGAGCAGCGGAGCCAGAGTGAAAACCCCCGAGTAGGTGGCACTTTTGAACGATAACGGTGCCAGGCTGTGCTGGCCCCAGCCCAGGCAGCTCAGCACGTGCCCGGTATAGGCTTTCACGGCTTTGAATGATGCATCCAGCGTGCTGCCGCCGACGGTGTCGTAGACAATGTCGAACCCCTCGCCGGCGGTGTAGTGCTCGACATAATTCTCAACGCTCTGTGCCTGATAGTCGATCGCCGTGGCCCCCAGCGAGCGTATGAAGTCGAGACTGCCCGCCGAACCGGTGGCGTAGACATCGGCACCACGAGCCTTGGCCAGTTGCACAGCCACTTGGCCGACCCCACCCGCGCCGCCATGAATCAGGACACGCTGACCGGAGCGGATATTGGCGCGATCGACCAGACCTTCCCACGCGGTGATGAATACCAAAGGCAATGCAGCCGCCTCACGCATGCTGAGGGTCTGTGGCTTGACCGCGATCAGGCGGGCATCCACGGCAATGTACTCGGCCATGGTGCCTTGGGCACCGCCGATCCCGCCGGGCATGCCGAAGACTTCCTGGCCCGGGGTGAACCCGTCGACCGCTTCGCCCACTTCGACCACCGTACCGGCAAGATCAAGGCCGAGCACGGCCGGCAGCGTTTGGCGGGCGTGGGCCCCTGCGCCGGCGGCAATTTTGGTATCGAGCGGATTGACCCCTGCGGCGTGAACCTTGACCAGGACTTGCCCCTTACCGGGAACAGGGCGGTCGATGTGACGGATGGCCAGCGGGGATTGAGCGGATTCGGCGATGGCGGCAAGCATGGAATGTTTCATGACGGGAACCTGTGTTGGGATGGACGCTTACAGATTGCCGCGCTTTAATCATTCCGATAAGAAACCCAATGTGCATATGACTTATTCCCCAAAGAGAACCAATCGTCGATGGATCTGTTCGACAGCATGCATGTCTTTGTTCGCGTCGTGGAGCGCGGGTCTTTCTCGGCGGTCGCCCGTGAACTGAACATGGGGCAGCCGGCGGTGAGTAAACAAGTGCGCGCGCTGGAGCAGTACCTGGGTGGGCCATTGTTCGCACGCAGCACTCGGCACTTGGCCCTGACCGACCAAGGTCAACGCTTCTACGACCACTGCCAGGAAATCCTCGGCCACGTCGAAACTGCTACACGGAGCTTTACCAGTGGCCAAGAGCAGATTGCCGGCCCTTTACGAGTCGCCGCGCCGGTCAGTTATGGAAGGTTATGCATTGCGCCGCTCATAGGGACTTTCCTGCAACGCCATCCTGATGTGCGGATTGACCTGCGGCTGAGTGACCACAATGAAGACCTGCTCAAGGAAAACATCGATCTGGCGATCCGCATTGGCGTAGTGAAGAGCGAGGGATTGGTGGCACTACCACTGGGCAATAGCCCACGGCGTGTCTATGCCGCGCCCGCTTACCTGGCTCTGCACGGCGTGCCACGTGAGCCCAGCGAACTGTCCGATCACAACTGCATCGGCTTCACGTTGCTGGAGCATTACGACCGTTGGCACTTTACGCACCTCGGCCAGGCGTTCGATGTAGTTATCCAGGGTAACGTCACCAGCAACAGCAGCGAGGCCATCCGCGAAATGGTGCTCTGCGGCTTGGGTATTTCCCTCTCACCGCAATGGCTGTTCACAGCTGACGTCGAGCAGGGCAGGGTGAGTACCGTACTCGACAACTATCAGACCAGCGCGCTGCCTGTCAGCGCCGTACTCAGCCGCGAGCGGCGACGTTCAGCGCGGACGATGGCGTTCATCGATTTTCTACGCGAGCAATTGTTGTAGAAGCGTTTCGCCGGGAAGACGGATCTACATCGACCATCAGCGAATTTTCCTGCCATTGAAGCCGACACGAACAGGTGGCTCAAGCTGATTTCTGCACAGCTCTTATTGGCGGTCGATCAAGCGCTGAGTTGTCCTTGGAGTGAGCGCGCTACGGCAAACTGGCGAAATCGGTGAGGTTCCTCGCCATTACACCTGCGCTGCAAGCGCCTCAATCAGTTCTTGGGTAGTCACGATTGAATGAGCGAAAGTCGGCCCGTTCAACTCGTGGGCGGCGTGCATCATTTCCGCACGGAAAGCGGCGGTCGCATCGCGCACCAGCGTGACGTGGTAGCCCAGTTCCGAGGCGTAGCGGGCGGTCGCTTCGATGCAGGTGTTGGCGAGCAGGCCGACGATGATGACGTGGGTGATGCCTTTCTGCTTCAAACGAAAATCAAGGTCGGTATTGGCAAAGCCGCTGGAGCCCCAATGTTCCTGCACGACAATGTCGCCGTCCTTCGGCGCGAAATCGGGATGCCATTCGCCGCCCCATTCACCGCGTGCGAAGTGGTGCATGTGCATGATTTTGCATTGGGTCGGTGTTGGATGATCCCAGCCGTCGTAGTCGCCATGTTCCCAGCGGTGGTGCGGCACGATGACCACCGGAATGTTCTGCGCCCGTACGGCGCGATCGAGGGCTCGCAGGTTGTCGAGCAGCCCGACCTGCTCGGCAATCGGCTTGATCAAGGGGAAGACCTTGCCGTTTTCCGAGAGAAAATCGTTGTATGGATCGACCAGCAGATAAGCGGTGCGGTTCAGCGGATAAGGGGCGTTCGACATGACAATGTACTCCACGCAAGTTGAATGACCGATGCCGTGGGCTCGCCCGGGCATCAGTTTTTTATGACGACGAAAAAGCTCAAGTCAGTTGAAGGCGCTGCGGTAGGCAAAGAGGCCAGGCAAGCCGCCGGTCATCACAAACAGTAGATTGCTTCCTGGCGGGTAGTCACCCCGGCGCACGGCAGCGAGCAACCCGGCGAAGGCCTTGCCACCGTAGACCGGATCCGTCAGCAAGCCCTCAACGGAGGCCAGCAGTCGAACCGCTTCGAGCATCGATTCGGTGGGGGCGCCATAGGCGTCGCCACGTTGACTGCCATCCACAGTGATTGCGCTTTGCAGAAGGGTTGCGGACGGGTCCAGGAGCTGCAAGGTTTCCCGAGTTTTTTCCAGGGTCGCGGCCGTGGCCTGCTCCTCAGTTGCCAACACCGAGTAGCCGATCACTTCGGTTGATGATCGAGCCAGTGCCAGACCCGCCTGCAGTCCTGAATGGGTCCCTGCGCTGCCGTTGGGGATGATGATCCGCTCGAATTGCACACCGAGCGCGTCTGCCTGGCGGAGGATCTCTCCCGCACAAGCGGCGTAGCCCAGACTGCCCCTGGGGCTGGAGCCGCCCAATGGTATGAGGAAGGGTTTTTTGCCTTGGCTTTTGAGCGCGCTGAGCAATTCGCCAGCGTAGCTGTCCGGCGTCAAACCGCGCGGCAGTCGATGGACCTTTGCGCCAAACAGGCCATCGAGCAATACGTTGCCGTTATGACAAAAATCATCATCGCTGCGCACCGCAGACGGGGTCAGGATAAGCTCGCAGGCCAAACCTTGGCGGGCCGCGACGGCGGCGGTCAGCCTGGCGTGATTGGATTGAAAACCGCCCCAGGTAACCAGTGTGTCCGCGCCTTCGGCCAATGCTTCGCCAAGCAAAAATTCGAGTTTGCGCAGTTTGTTGCCACCGCCGCCGAGGCCCATCAGGTCATCGCGTTTGACGTAGAGATCGCAGCCATGCAGCTCGGCGGCCCGGCTCAGGCGGGACAGCTTCTGAATCGGTGTCGGGCCTTCCAGCAGCGCCACTCGGGGGTAAGCAGCCAGCGCAGTTTCCAGTTGATTCAAGTCGTGAGGCATGACGGTTCACTTGACGTTGATGGAAGGAAGTGGGGCGGTCACTTCAACAAGCCCCGGCGAAATGCTTAATAACTGAGATTGCAGTTAAGTCGCTTTGTCAGGCAGTGGCGGACTCTCGTGCGACTTGCCTGAGGATTTGTTCGTATTCCTTGACGGATAGCGATCCGGACACCAACTGACGACCGTTCAGCACCATGGCCGGGACCGAGTTAATCCCGCGCTCAAGATAAAAACCTTCAAGTTCACGGACCTCGAGAGCGAATGCCTCGCTAGTCAAAATCTCGCGGGCGCGGGTGGTTGAAAGTCCAGCTTCACCGGCCAGGCGCACCAGTGTTTCGTGATCGCTGGGGTTCTCGCCATTGGTGAAATAAGCCTCGATCAGGATTTTCTTCAGCGCGACCTGGCGGCCTTCCTGCACGGCCCAGAGCAGAAGGCGATGGGCATCGAAGGTGTTGTAGAAATGGCTGCGCTTGTCCAGGTCGAACTGAAAACCGATGGCATTGCCACGCGCGACGATCATTTCATTGCGCGAGGCGACTTCTTCGGCGCTGCGCCCGTATTTGCGCATCATGTGCTTGATGGCGTGCTCGCCCTCGGCCGGCATGTCCGGGTTCAGTTCGAACGGCTTGAAGGTCAGTTCTACGGCAACCTCGCCGGCAACGTTCGCGATGGCTTGTTCCAGCGCTGTGGCGCCGAGTGCGCACCAGGGGCACACCACATCCGACACAAAGTCGATACGGACGGGGAAAGTCATTTCTTCGACTCCGCCAGCTGTTGGCGGTACTCGGTGGTGGTAATTCCGGCATAGCCCCAGTTATCGGTGTCGACCTCTTCAATGACGATATGGGTGAGGTGCGGGTCCTTGTTGAGGACGGTTTGCATGGTTTTGGTGATCTCGGCGATGACTTGGGATTTCTGTTCTTTGGTAACGCCGTCGCGAGTGATACGAACGCTGATGAAAGGCATGGGATAAGTCTCCTGTAGGCACCCCATCGATATGAAGGGGAGCAGTGGGATCGACTTTAGAGTGTTGCGTTCAGGGGATAAATCAGGGGCGGAGAACATCACTTATAACGCTGTGTAATCAATCCGCATTTAACATTGAGCGCTTTGCAGAAAGTAGATCGCCCTCCCTGGCTGCAGGCGCGGGGAGGGCGAATGCTACGGCGGGAGGAATCAGTTCTGCGCTTTGCTCATGCGGGTAAATAGCTCGGTTGGGACTTTTTTGCCATTGGAGATGTACTGGTTGGTTCTGAACTTGTAGACCTCACCTTCCGAAAGAAAACCATCGTGGTTGGTGTCCATCGCTTTGAATTCTTCACCGCCCTGAGGTGCCACAGCCAGCAGCTCTTTAAGAGAGACGAGGCCATCATGGTCGGTATCTGTGCGGGCGAAAGAGTCGTCCCCACATTTGCCTTCACCGCACTTGCCTTCGGCAGTAGCGGACTTGTCGCTGGCTTCGCTGGCGCCGCATTTGCCTTCGCCACACTTGCCTTCGCCGGTTTTATCGGCCGATGCCAGTTGGTAGCCTTGGGGCAATGGCTCAACAGCAAAAGCGGCAGACGATGCCAGGCTCATGCCACCGGCTAAAGCAATTGCGGCCAGGCCGAGACTGGTTTTGTTCGACATTGGTTTACGGTACATAGTGCTTCTCCAGATGCTTTGCGCGGCGAGGCCGCGGTTCATGCCACAGGGCGGATAGACCCTCAAGGAAGCTCAAGGCAAAGGGCGCAAGCGTCTTCCACTTCGACAGAGCGACCTTATTCGGGCAGGCCTATTTAGCGGGAGTCATGTATCGGCGATGTATCGGCGAGAGGAGCATTTGTAAGCCAATCCCAAGACTTCGCGTTTGGGTACATAGAGATACAAAAACTGACCTCAGCCTTTGCGCGTCAGTCAGGACAACAGCTTTAAAACAGGTGTCGCGGCTACGCCGACGGCAGCTTGCGCATGCAGTTGGCGCAGCAGCACCAGTGCGTCAGCGACGAAGCTGGTCACGTCTGATGCCCCAGCCTCCGCAGCCAAAGCGTGCAACTGCGCTCGTCCATCCATGTCAGGGAAGTGCTCGATCCGCTGCAACAAACGGAACGCGAGAGGGCTGACCTGGGAGAATTGCACCTGGCCACTCGGCACACGGCTGATCAGCAGCAACGTCGGTTGTTCTGGCGGTTCAGAAGGCAAGTGGCCTGGGCCGAGACGATGTACGGCCCAGGTGTAAGCCAGCGGCCAGACGAGCGGGGAAAGCCTGAGGGGACGATCGAGTAAATGCGCCGCATCACTGGGCTTTAAAGGCGCAGCGTCCAACTGTTGCAGCGCCATTTCCACCCATTCGTAATGAGCCAATTCAGGCAAGAACGGGTACCAGGGGTGTTCGTGACCGGGCGAGTCTTCCAGGCTCGCTACGAAGTCTACAAACTCACGAGCTATTTCTCCGAAGCGTGGCGTTTGCGCGCGGTAGTCACGCAAAAAACGCCGTACCAGCGCACGCCAACCGGCATCACCCAGCACGGCAACCAGCACCGGAAACGTCCCACCCAGCAACCCCAACAGATTGTTCAACACCAGGTTGAGGTAGACCTGCGCTCTTGCGGGATTCATCTGCGCAGGCGGCGCATAACTGTCCGGGTCACGCAGGTACCGGGTCAGTGCGAGCTGCTGACTGTGCAGACTTGAAGGGGAGTCAGCCATCGACGGTCACCCGCACCAAAGCATTGGCGTCGCGTTGCAAGCGCCTGATGGTGTTCAACTCAGCCACCAGTTCGTCGTAGGACGGAAAGTTGAAATCGCGCTCCAGCAGGGTTGGCTTCACGCCGAAAAGGCCATAAGCCTGCCGCAGCAATGACCAGACTACCGGTTTGACCGACGCACCATGGGTGTCGATGATCAGGTCCTCGGCTTCGTCGTAATGCCCAGCCACATGCATGGCGACTACGCGTTCTGGTTCCAGGCCGGCGAGGAAAACCGCTGGATCAAAGCGGTGGTTCACCGAGTTGACGTACACATTGTTAACGTCGAGCAACAGGTCGCAATCGGCCTCGCGAAGCACTGCATTGGTAAAAGTGAGTTCGTCCATGTCCTGATGAGCAGCGGCGTAGTAAGAGACGTTCTCTACAGCAAGACGACGACCGAGAATGTCCTGTGCACGGCGGATGCGCGCAGCAACGTGATGAACGGCCTCCTCAGTGAATGGCAACGGTAGCAGGTCGTATAAATGGCCATCGTCACTGCAGTAACTCAGATGTTCGCTATAGAACGGCACGTTGAAGCGATCGAGGAACCCGCGGACTTGCTCAAGAAAAGGTTCGTCCAGCGGTGCACTGCCACCCAGCGACAGTGACAAGCCGTGGCATGACAGCGGATAACGTTCAGCTAGCATCTGCAGGGCCGCTCCATGCGCGCCGCCGATGCCGATCCAGTTCTCTGGAGCAACCTCTAGAAAATCGAAATCACCGACTGGAGCGTCACGAAGCGTGTTGAGCAGCGCACGGCGCAACCCGAGCCCGACGGTCGCCGCAGGGGGAAGCTGTGGATCTAAATGCGTTGATGATGAAGTGTTCGTTTGCATGAGCTAAATACTCCGATTCGACGTCTGAAACGCCCGATCCACGCCACCTCCACGGTCACCTATGGCAGCCGGGCGGGCATGGATCGGGCGGTTGAAACCCGCCACGGTTCTGCTCAAACGAGGTTGATCACCACGTTGATGTTGTTCCGCGTCGCTTTGGAGTACGGGCATGTCTGGTGTGCGGTATCGATCAGGTCTTGGGCGACGTTGCGATCCAGCCCGGGAAGGAAGACGTTGAGGCGAGCCTGGAGGAAATACGCACCATCTGTTGTGCCTAGATCCACTTCGGCGTCGACGGCAAGGTCACCCGGGAGGGTGACTTTCAGCTTGCTCGCCGCAATCCCCATCGCGCCGATAAAACAGGCCGACCAACCTGCGGCGAACAACTGCTCTGGGTTGGTACCGGCGCCAGAGGTGCCAGGCGATGACAGCTTTATATCCAGTCGGCCATCGTCACTGAGGGCGGTGCCATTGCGTCCACCCGAAGAGGTATGGACTTTGCCGGTGTACAGCACTTTATCAATATGGGTCATGGTGAAACTCCTGATTAACTAGCGGGGGTTGAGAG
This sequence comes from Pseudomonas sp. 1L-E-NC-VB-C3, assembly GCF_057291535.1. Classification (NCBI taxonomy): domain Bacteria; kingdom Pseudomonadati; phylum Pseudomonadota; class Gammaproteobacteria; order Pseudomonadales; family Pseudomonadaceae; genus Pseudomonas; species Pseudomonas sp. 1L-E-NC-VB-C3. Next base: position 378,923 of record NZ_JBXAWD010000002.1, read on the forward strand.
CGATAACCTCGGTGACGCGATAACACTCAGCGTGCATTCAAACGCTTGAGATACCGACCGATGAATGCATCCAGGCTTAGCTTGCCGGCGCCTGTGAATACCAGTGGCAGAAGTGCGACGAGATAGATCAACGGCAGCTTGAAATTGCCGTAGCCTTTGTTGCTGATGGAGTAGCCCATAGCCAGTTCGCTCAACGTCGACCACTCTGCTGGCCAGTGAACTGCGGCAGTTGCCACGACGGTTACCACTATGAGGATGAGCGCCGATAGCCGAGTTCCCAGGCCTACAAGCAAAGCGATGGAACAGAGCAGTTCTGCCCACATGGATAACTGCCAATTGAACGTAGCCGGCAGCTGATTGAAGGGAAAAGGAAAGGCCCCTTGAATGCTCGGGAACCAGTTCTCACCGTTCCACTTTTCCCATCCCGCTTCAAAAAACTCCCAGGCCAGAAACACGCGCAGGCTTAAAGGGGCGACCCAGTCTCCAGCGCGATCGAGGTTATGCTGGAGCCGATTCAAGACCGATGACGCGTTTGTTTGCATGGGTTTAATCCTCCGACTTGTCGTCAAGAAAGTGGAAGCCGTTAAGGTGCTCCCAATGACAGGTGTCAGGCACAGCAGCACTGCGCTGGCCGTGGGCGCAGTTCATCCTGTTGGTGTATCTCGCTTGTGTCTGAGGGGGCGGGAAGATCAATGTTGTGTAACGTGTTTGCGTCCGTACACACTTGGATACAGAGCAGTGCCTGTCGAAGGCGCTATTTTGGAGTTGGGCTATACGATTGGCTGCGTTCTGCCGGTGACTGGCAGGAGGATTTCACAGGGCGAATGAAAGTCGCAGATGTGGGGGGCGAGGGCGTGGAAATTACTGTTGAATGAGGGGGCACGCCAGGTGCCCACCTTATCTGTCTGGAACCGCCTAGGGGATCAAGCGCATCTCCCGCAGTTTGTCGAACACGTCGAAAAATGCCTGATCGCTCGCCTGGTAGGCAGTGAAGCCCATCAGGCGGCTTTTCGACATATCCGTGACCACTTCGATAGGGCGACCGAGATCTGCATCGGTATGCCATGGGGAAATCAGGCGATCGATATCGGATTCTTTCAAACCGTGCTCCGCGACTATTTGCGTCCAAACGGCTTGATCGTCAGCCATCTGCTTTTCAAGGGGTGAGGCTGAAGCGGGATAATCGGCAGCAGGCAGGTCGAAGTATTCGGCAATTCGGCTCCACATCCATTTCCAGCGGAATATATCGCCATTGGTGATATTGAATGCCTGATTCGCCGCAGCCGGTGTGGTGGCCGCCCACAGTTGTTGTTTCGCCAACTGCCGCGCATCGGTCATGTCGGTGAGGCTGTCCCACTGCACCCTGGAACCGGGAAACACAAAAGGGCGATTGGTGTGCTTGCAAATCGAGGCATAGACGGCGAGGGTGGTCGCCATGTTCATCGCATTGCCCACGGCCACCCCAGTGACGGTATGCGGGCGATGAACGCTCCACGTGAAGCCATCCTTTTCAGCCGCGGCGAAGAGTTCGTCTTCCTGAGCGTAATAGAAATTCTCGACATCCAGACGACCCTGCTCTTCGCGAAACGGTGTCTGCGGCAGGCTGCCTTTACCATAGGCTTCGAACGGACCAAGGTAGTGTTTCAGGCCGGTAACCAGTGCTACGTGTTTGACGCTTTTGGCTGGGCGAATGGCGGCGAGGACGTTGCGCACCATGGCGGCATTGACGCGAATGTTCTCGGCCTCCGTGGCTTGCCGCGACCATGTGGTAATGAACACATGAGTGGGTTTCACATCCCTCAGCGCCTGTTCCAAAGAGGCTGGATCCTGAAGGTCCGCCGCGACAGGGATCACGCCTGGCGCTTGCGACGGATGCCTCGAAAGGGCGGCGACCTGCCACTGGTTGTCAATGAGTAACTGGGTGATGGCGCTGCCGACAATGCCGCTGGCGCCCACGACTAGAGCTGTCTGGGTCATAGGTTTCTCCTGAATTCAGGTTTGGGAGTCCGCCTGAGCAGAAGAGGTTCAACCTGAAAATCCGTTAGAGTGTTCCCCACTCCCCGTTAAAGCCTGTGAACAATGACTCGTCCGCTGTTTGTTTCACTTGATGGCCCCAAAGGCGTCGGCAAAACCTCGCTGTTGGAGGCCATCACTGAAGTCCTGAGGGCAGACAACCAGAAAGTGATCCGACTGTGCGAGAAAAAAAGCGACCCGTTCAGGGGCGAGACCATGCATCTGGTGAACCGACTCGTCCGTCATCCTGACCGGGATCTGGAACTGGAAGTCTGCCAACGCCTCGCTGATAGCCGCAGCTGGATTTCCCGAAACGTGCTGACCAGACAACCCACCGACAGCATCATCCTGATCGATCGCTGGTATCCATCCGATGCGGCGTTTCGCCGGATAGTCCCGTTTGCTGAAATCCTGCAATTAAACCGTGATCGCAACGTTCAGGTGCCCGACCTGCATGTTGGCGTGGTCACGGCGGCGGAGATTTCGTGGGCGAGGGCGGGGGCGCGACGGCGTGGCTTGAGCAGTACTGTGCTTCGCGGTCTGGAGGAGCATGTCGACTGTACCCAGGCTTTTGAACAAGTCGCTGCCGATCAGGGTTGGTTTATTTGCCGCAATGAGGGAACGATCGAGGAGGCGACGGGGCGGGTGGTAGGGGAGATTAATCGGGTGATGAGCCGCCTGCGCGTTCCTTAGCGCCAGTCCCTCAAGGCAGATCACGGTCGACTAAGACAGGCAGCGCGGAAAGTGCCATTGCACAAAAAAACGGGGCTCCAGCGTTGCGAATATGTGCTGGAGCCCCGTATTTATGGGCTATCAGTCGAAACTCAGTTCCTGAGTCTTGATGTGATTGGCCACTGCGCCAGAGATGGCGTCGAAGATTGCTTTTTCATTGTTGCTGTAGACCTCCATGTCGAGATCCAGGGTAATGGCAGCGCTGCGGATCAATACACCTTCATGGTGGTAGCTGACAAACAGTGAGTGCCAGTCTGTGAATTCCACATCCAACACGAGGTAAACCACCGTCACCGAAGCCATGCCCTGGTCGTTCTTGATGGGGCCAAAGGCGACAGTCGTGCGGCCGTCCTTAGTGCTTGCCTTGTTCCACCAGAAGGTCATGAAGTCGTGGGTGCCCGAATCGTTGGGATCCTTGGCCAAGAGCGTCGCGAGCTGCTTGAAGCTCTCGAGTTCCGTCGCTCCCAGATACGTGCCAACGATGGTGGTCAGCAAACTACCGATGTCCACGTCACCTGAAGAGACATCCTGCCTGACCTGGCCGCCACTCGCTGCCTTCACGGTAAAGCCCAGATCGGTCAGTTGGTAAACCACAGCATCGAACCATTGCTTCGTCTGCAGATAGTCCGTATTGGTGATGTCCACGCCCTTGCTTTTCAGGACCGCACGCGCAGCCCCCTGTGCGTAGAGGTTCAGGTGAGAGTATGCGCTGACCTGCTCCGGGGTAGCATCGGTCATCGCATAAACCAACTGCGAGTCGATGGCTGTGGCGTCGATTGTCGTCGTAGTTCCACCGGTTAGCACGCTGCCCAGCTTAGGCGGCGCAAGGGCAGGCCATGCGCAGGTGATGATCCTGCTCGTAAATCCCACACCATCGCGAAGATAGGCTTGACGAGAGCGCCAGTCGGGATGGGAAGTGCGGTCGATAGTGAAAGGGACGTCACGCAAGCCTTCGGGAGGGTTACCTATGGACTTGTCGATTGCCACGTTGAGTCTCTTCAGAAGCCCGTCGCACTCGCATTTCGCGAAAACATTCAGATGGTAGTTCAGGCCTTCTGTGTTGGTGACTTGCACGTGAGCACCAGCCCCCAGGGCCGCTTGGCAAGTTGAGATGTTCCGACCGAAAAGGCTGAACGTTTTCTGGGACTCGAACTTCACTTCTACATCAGCTTTTGCAGATTCCTTAGTGCACATGATGATCTCCAGCTCATACCCAGGCGTCATTGCTTGGGCATCTAGAAGTTATCAATATCGGACCCTTCGTGAAGCTCAGTCGGTTGAGCAGGGCTCACGAATTGCCCTGAAAATATTGCGTGGCGCTCAAGGTGCTGGAGTAGTCACTTCATCAAGAAACTTGGCGAGGTTACGAACATCGTTGTCGGCCATTCTTTCAATCACGTCCGCGAGCGCTTTGCGATGCGGCGCGTCATGCATGGCGCCGAGCGTGTGCTGTCCACGGCCGAGCAGAAGCCAATCGGCATTGACGTTCAACTCGACGCACAGCTTGGCGAAGTTCTCCATACTGATTGGCTCTGAACGAAACCACCGACTAAGAGCGCTGTCCGTCACACCGATTCGGTGTGACAGCGCGTAGAGTTTTGGAAACCCACGAAGGGTATATGCGAACTGAAGTCTCTCGCCGTAGCTTTTGATGCCATGCATTTCCATATCTTTCTTCGTCCTTTACTCGGAGAGGCATCGAAAGCTTCAGAAGTCCGCAGCCTCTCCGGGTTTAAGGCGGGTGAAGCCCCCAAGAGCGAAGCGAGTGTGGTGAGAGGCACATGTCAGCGCGCCAACGATTGCTCTCGGCCATGCTAAAGACGAACTCATGTGCAGTGATATGAACTTTGCCGACTGAGAGCTCAGGTAGGTGTCCGGCCAAGGTGATTTTCTGGTTCGAGCGATTATGGCCTGAGCGCCAGCCAACGACTTGGTTTGCGAGGCTGAGGCGCTATGGGGATCGGTTTCACCGCGCGCTCAAACAGATATCTCAGCGGCCGTTAACAACCTTGAAGAGTGATCGCACGTCGGTGAGTGCGCACACGGTCAAGCGGTTGGACTCCGCATCCGTCTGCATACGCGCGAGCTTATCGGTTTGGTTGGTACGCGTTGCGTTCAGGTTGGTTGGGAAAGGATCCTGATGAGACGCTGTGGGTCAGCCCAACATGGGAGGTTTATGAGCGGTGGTGCTTTGTAACTGTAGTCTCACAGCTGCAACGTCAGTTTCCTGAACTCGTCTGGAGTCGTGAATATCGATCGGTGGGTTTAAAAGAAATCGTGTGGCGGGGAATAGCGGCTTGTGACCGTTGAGGCATGTTACCAAGTCCGATGCCCAGCGAGTGATCAACCTGCGCATCGCGGTTTTCAAAGCTTATCGCGAGAGCGATATCTGGACATCGTCGTGACGTTGGACTCGCCTTCGACGAAGCGCTTCTTGGTTTTCGACGCGAAGTATCGCAGCGCCCGCGCCAGCGTCCTGGATGCAATGGAGTCAGCGCACATTTATCACGACAGTCTCCAGTGGAAGGGCATCAAGCCTGACGTTTCATTGCTGCTGATACCTAGGGCAGACAAAGTAACGGCGCTTATCAGTCCGACTTATCATGCGGACTATGGGGTCGGAGCCTGGCAAATCAGTGCAGAATCAGAAGGGGAGGCACTGGGGATCGAACTCAAACGAATTCTGAGTGCAATACCAATCGCGGCCGCTCCAGCCCGTACAATTGCTATTGGAACGGCGAAGTAATCGATTACGCACAGTAGCGCTAAACTCGCTGACAATCCCGCAACCCGAAATAAAGGCGTCGGGCTCCAGGCGTATTGGTTCGCGACGCCGGTGCAAAGGACTCGATCGGACTGCGCTGGTCTTGACGACTCTTCCCGAGATCACCTGATTACGTTCAGGTTCACAAGCGGCAATGTTTTCGATCTTCACAATCGTTCAGCGCTGGTGGACAATCCGCGCTCTGTTCCGGGGTAGTTCAGCGGTAGAACACTCGGCTCTTAACCGGGTGGGCGCTGGTTCGAATCCAGCCCCCGGACCCACAACATCGCAGGCTCGGAAGAACTCATGCTCAGGGACGATAGGGAATCGAATGCGAATGCCGGCATAGGTGCCGGCTATGCAGCCTTTCAACTGTCTCGGGCACTCGCTGCATCGGGCCTCGACGATAACGGACAGACGAGCAAGCGCATCGAGCGCTGGCACAATGTAATCGAGCACATATTGCAGGGATCTGCGTCGTATGGCTCACGAACTCCATTCGCGGATGTGCCTGAGTGGGTCACGCTGGAAGTCGCCACGGGTGGTTTTGCCACTGGGCAGTACATGGCCGGTGGCGCACTGACCGAGTACGAGCGACATTTGGCTGCTTCGATTCCTGGTATCCGTCCTGGCTTCGAGCGACTCGATCTCAACACTTGGCACCTTACGGAGGAGGGGATTGAGGTACTGCAAACGAAGCTGGCGAGCGGGGATTATCGAATCGAGGTGCCAGAAGAAGCTGCACTGCTGACGGTGGCCTGGTTGCTGGGGCAGCAACGTACAGAGAACGCATGGGATCTGGTTGAAGCGATAGCGCCTTTCTTTGAAGAGCTGCGATTCTTTCCGATGGCTTCTGACGGTTCGCCGCTTTCAGCAGGGCAAGTGCAGGTTTTTACTGTCGGTGATGTCAGAACCGTGCTTTCAAACCGCCCAGCACAGACGCGTCTGGCAGCGCAAAAACATGTCGTCGAGACTCGCTTGCCGCTCTACGATGCGGCGGTGTCGCTTTTCCTTTTGACGTATCAGGATGATTGGCCTTGTCGCCGGTACCCCGAGGGCTGGTTTGAGCAGGCGAATATTCTGAAGCGGCAGTTCGATGCTTCTTGCCCCAGCGCTTCAGGTGAAGCTGAAAGCTCAAGGGATCGGGCAGGGGAGTTGTTTGCATTGCTGGGGAGTTGCGCTAGCGATGCGGCGTCGCTTACGGGACGGCAAGTCGGACGAATTCGCAGGATCGTCGACGATTTCGTACGCAAGCATGGTCATCCCGAATCCGAATCTCATCAAAAGCACAGAGAGTCTCAACGCAGTCACGTGTCCTCACCCGGGCACCATCTATTTGCTAAAGCGGTTGCCGCACGTCTGAGCAGGTATCCCGGTTCGGACGGAGTTTCCGACTTTTCATCTCTGCTGCAACCCGTTACCTGCGAAGAAGCGACCGCATATTCGCTGTTAACAGGTATCGGCATTCCTACTGATATTCGTCGACGCGTCGAGCGGTGTCGAACGGGCACAATTGCCGAGCTGATCGATAAGGGATTGATTACATCCGGGGATACCGTGGCGCGGCTGCTGCCAGCGATAACGGCTGAGATCTGCAGTGCAGGATTTCGCGATATGTCGCTGCGGATGCTCTCTGTAGCAACCTATCGCGCCTTTCGACAACGCCGCTCATTGTTGCTGTTGGATCTGGAAAGTCAGGTCAGGATGAATGAATTGCCGTGGGTGGCGGCTGTTGAGGACCAGCGAGAAACGGACGCGGTGGTCGCTGAGGCAGCGAAACAGTCCCTGATCCAATCCGCAGCAATGACTCTTTGCGCTTTTCCTCAAGCGATCCTGCCCAACAAACTCATTCAGGAATTTGCTGCGCTTGGTGCGATGGCCAAGCTGGATCTGCCTTTTGTGGAAGAGGTCGCCTCGGACATTTTCATGGGCGCTTTCTCGAACAAGTACATAAGAGCTGCCAGGCAGGCAGCATCTTTGACAGGTGGCACGCTATACGCCAATTACTACGACATTGATGCAAGCCAATTGGCGATGCTTCCTGATCAACCGAAATCCAGGCGGAAAAGGTGCTCCAGACCTGACGCTAGTTCCAGGGACGCATTGGCCAGATTGTGCTCCCAGCGGGCTGATGCGGGCCTGGGGACATGGCGACCGGCGACTAACGGGAAAATCATCGAGCAACAACAGATCCTGACGACGCAAAACCTTGCGCTGTTGTTTGGTGAGCTCGGGTTGAAGGCGCTGTTGCAGCATCGCCTGGCTTCGATGGCCGAGGAATGCTTCAGATGGATATGCGTACGCCAGCAGATGAAGTTGCGGTTTTATCACTCCAGCCTGGTGGTGATCAAAAATACGGCTTATGCCTGGCGGCAAATGGTCTTTTATCTAGCGATGCTTGATGAGGCAGAAATGCGTTTCGCGATTGAACGTATCGAAGCTCATTTCGCGGTTCAGCCTAGTGCATTTCGTGAAAGGTTCCTGCCGGCGATTAGAGGATTGCGAGTAGCGGCTTCTGGTGCACCGTTGACCGAGGCTCGCCAAGCAAGCGAAGGTGCTCAGGTTTTTATCGGATGGACTACCGAGAGACATTGGTTGTTGAAGCTGCAAACGAATGGCGTTGCTTAGACTGAGAGGTTGGGAGTGGTGGATGTGATATCTAAAGCCTGAGGCCGTTCGCATCCACGATTTAACATAATATACATTACACGTAACAAGATGTTACGGGCTTCGCGTGGTTGTCGTGGTTGTCACGGGTAATCGAAATCCACTGCCACGATAAATACTGCCAAACCTCTACCTCCGGTATTGCCGCAGATTTCCCCATCCGATCATTCAACTGAAAAAATCCCGCTACTTACCGTAACGGGATTTCTGAGCTGGTTGAAACGCCTCAACTACACTTCTGGAAAATTTACTCGTCACTCACCGGGTTTATAGGCCCGGTCGTTTGCGCATTAATAATCTTCGTAACAGCACGCTGATCCACCGGTTCGTTGATTAAATTGTTTCGGCGTGCCAGTTGCGCGGGTGTTAATTGTTTCAATTGCTCTGGAGTCAGGTTCAAGAGCTGGTCATCGCTGAACGTTGTCATGGCGTTTGCTCCTTGGAGGAATGTGCTCATTACGTAGCGACTATCCTTTGCGCCTCAGAGCAATTTTAAAACTGTAAGAAATAACAGTTTTTTAGGCCCGTTCGCGTTATCGCTCATAACGAAAAGCCATGTAGAGATGCGACTGGGTGGGCTGAGTCATTACCTCGGCCGCTTTCGCGACTAATTTCTGTTAGCTCAACTAAACGGTCATTTAGTGTAGTTAACGTATTATCGGCGACGTTAACTACATTTACTCCGCTCCATTAGAAATCCACGGTTGCCGAGAGCAGATACGTGCGCGGCGTCGAAAGCGTCAATCCCGGTTCGCTGTCATCCGAGGCGCCCGCTGAGCTCCAGTAGCGTTTACCCAGCACGTTTTCAACATTTGCGCGCAAGGTAATCGTCTTCTCGTCCAGCTTGAAAGCATAGCGTGTACCTACGTCGAACCGCTCCCAGGAGTCGATTTCCTTATCATTCGCCTGATCCAGATACTGCGAACTCGAATAGATTCCACGACTGGTCAATGTCAAACCCTGCACAGCCGGCACATCCCACTCCGCGCCGAGGTTGACGTTGTATTTCGGTGTCGCCGGTGCGCGGTTGCCGTCGAATGTGCCGTTGGTGGTGTGGGTCAGTTCGCTATCGATGTACATCACACCGCCCAGCAATCGGAAGCCCTTCAGCGGTTCGCCAAACACGCTCAGTTCTACGCCGTTGTTTTCGCGTTTGCCGTTCGGGCCGAAGACTCGTGTGGTCGCATTGGTTTCGTAGGCAGGTTGTTTGATGCGGAACACCGCTGCCGTCAGGGCGTATGAGCCGGCGTCGTACTTGGCGCCGACTTCGACCTGGCGGCTGATGAATGGCGGGAAGATTTCGTCTTCGTTGATCGACGTCGATGGCGCGATCTTGCCTTGGCTCAGACCCTCCATGTAGTTGGCGTACAGCGAAAGTTTGTCTGTCGCCTTGAACAGAATGCCGCCCGACGGCGAGACTTTTTCCTCATCGTAGGCCGTGTCGCCCTTGATGCCGTCGCTCCAGTCATCGACTTTGACCCGCTGCCAGCGCGCACCCAGAGTCAGCAGCAGTCGATCATCGAAGAACCCGAGCGTGTCGGACAAGGCCACGCCGCTGAAGCGATTTTCGGTGTAGACCTTGGCGTCATTGCGGGTCGGCGTGCCGGGTCTGGCTATTTCCACCGGGTCGTAGAGATTGCTGCGCCCGGCTGCGTAACGGGCGCCGCCGTTTTCGAAGTCCATATAAAAGTAGTTGGCCGCCAGGTTCACTTCATGGCTGACCGGTCCGGTCTGGAACCAGTTGCGCACCCCAGCGGTAGCCGTGCGAACGTTTTCGTCGCGAGTGAAGTCGCGCGGCTGGACGCTGAAGTCGCCGGCGTCATTGGTCACTGAAACCGCGTGGCGCAAGAAGTCGTGATTGCTTTTGCGTGCGCCGACGCCGCCATACAGCATGACCGAATCGCTGACATCGAACTCGCCGTTGAGCGTGCCGAAAGTGTCTTTGGTTCGCGCCCGGCTCCAGTGTTGCGCATAGTTGTCGCGCACATCATTGGCGTTCGGCACCTTGGCGTTGGTCGCGACTTGCACGCGTTCCTGCGGTGCGTCGGTGTCGCGTTCGGTGTGGCCGATATCGGTGGAAAGTCGCAAGCGTTCACCACGGAAATCCAGACCGAGTACTGCCATGTCGCGATCGACACTCTGATGATCCCATTCTGTATCACCGGACTGTTTAACCCCGTTGAAGCGCACCCCGAATTGATTGTCTTCGCCAAAACGCCGTCCGACATCCACCGCGCCGCCGACTTGATTGTTCGAGGCGTAATTGGCTGTCAGCGAGGTGATCGGCTTGTCGGTCGCGCGTTTCGGCACGACGTTGATCCCCCCTCCTACACTGCCCCGTGGCGAAATCCCGTTGATCAATTGGCTCGGGCCTTTGAGGATGTCGACGCGATCGGCCATTTCCATATCAATCGTGTAAGTCGGCAACACACCGTAGAGGCCGTTGTAGGCAACATCACTGTTGAACAGGCTGAAACCACGGATGGTGAATTGCTCATAGCGGCCACCGGCAGGGTTGGTGGCGCGTACCGAAGGGTCGGTACTGATCAGATCGCCGAGCGTGCGCGCCTGTTGGTTTTTCACCGTTTCGCTGGTGTAGGTGGTCATGCTGAACGGGGTTTCCATGAAATCCCTGGAACCCAACAACCCTTGCGAGCCACGCCGCGCGACCTGACCGCCAGCAAACACGTCGGCATCCGCTGAACCGCCCGCGCCGAGAATCGATGTCGGCGCAAGTTGCAAGGTGCTGCCTTGCGCTGCGGGCACCAGCGTATAAGCCTGATCGCCGACCGGTTGCAGCTGCAAACCGGAACCCAGCAACAACCGGCTGAACCCCTCCTCCACGCCATATTCACCGGACAAACCATTGCTGTTGCGGCCGCTGACCAGTGCCGGATCCACCGACAGGTTGACGCCGGCGAGACCGGCGAAGCGCGTCAGCGCTGTACTCAGACTACCGGCCGGCACCTGATAACTGCGGCGACTGCCATCGTCGGCCCAGCTCGATTGGATCAACACGGGGCTGGCACTCAGGCTCAGCAAAAGGCTCAACTGCAACAACGGACGCAAACGACCTGGAAATACTGCGGGCATTGGAAGAAGCTCTCGATTTTGTTCACTTGCCTGGAATGACCAGCGAGGCGAAAAAAAGGGACAGGCTTCAGCCAGTTTTTTCCGCACGCGGTACCAGTGACACCCAAAATCGCGTTCGCGCATGCACATCGACGGGCAAACTGGCAGCCAGCAGTGCCAGCACTTGATCGGTATCGTCGAGGCGAAAGCTGCCAGTGACGCGCAGCGATTCCAGCGCCGGATCCCAGCGCAGAACACCCGAGCGGTAGCGACTCAGCTCGCGGAGGAAATCACCCAGCGGCTGGTTTTGCGCCATCACCACACCGTCGCGCCACCCGGGCATCAACGCATCGAACGCCGTCACCGCCCCGGCGCCCGAAGCTTGCAGGCTGACTTGCTGGCCCTGCTGCAATACCAGCGCCGGGCCGTGCAGCGGCTGCAATTGCACCGAACCACGGAGCACGCAGACCTGGCAATCGCGGGAATTGAGGCGCACCGAGATGTCGCTGTGATTGACGATCATCCGCCCATAAGGCGCGTTGACGATAAAGGCTGAATCGCCCGCGACGTTGAGCGCCATCTCGCCACGAATCAGCGTCAACTGACGTGCCGCCAGATCGACATTAACCGCGCTGTCGGTGTTGAGTTGCAATGAATAATCCTGGGCCAACTGCACTTTGCGCCGCTCGCCAGTGCTGGTGTGCAGGTCGGCGCGCCAGACCTCCAGCGGCAGCTCCCGACTGATCAACCACGCCGCCGGCACCAGCGCCGCCACGCCCAAGGCACGCTTGAGAGCAGCGCGCCGCGCCGGATCCGGCCGATCCAGCGTGGCCAGGGCAAGCGCCGGGGGCAAGCCTGCAAAGCGTTGACGCAGTTGTTGAATTTTCTGCCACGCGTTCTCGTGGCGACTGTCGCTGGCGCGCCAATGCTGTAATCGCGCGTGATCTTCCTCGCTGGCACAACCGGACTCGAGCAGTGCCAGCCAGTGCGCCGCTGCCCGCGCCACTTCCCGCATTTCATCATTGGGTGCAACGCGCATCAGAGATCCACCAGCAAACAATGCTCGTACGCCTGGGCCATGTAACGTTTCACCGTGCGCTCGGAAACCTGCAAGCGTTCGGCAATCTCGCGGTAGCCAAGGCCCTCGAGTTGACTCCAAAGAAATGCCCGGCGCACGGGGCGCGGCAAGCCATCGAGCAATTCATCCAGCGCCTGCAAGGTTTCCAGCAGCAACCAGCGCTGCTCCGGCGACGGTGCGCACGCTTCCGGCAATTGCGCCAAGGCATCGAGGTAGGCTTTTTCCAGATGGCGCCGCGTGTAGAAATTGCTCAGTAGCCGTTTGCCGACGGTGAGCAGATACGCGCGCGGCTCGCGCAATTCAGCCAGTGGCGGCGCGTTGCACAGGACGCGGACAAAGGTGTCTTGACTGAGGTCCGCCGCATCCCACGCATTGCCCATGCGCCGGCGCAGCCAGGTTTCCAGCCAGCCGCGGTGCTCGCGATACAACTGCTGCAGGCTCTGCTCCGACGGTGACGTGGCTTCAATCATCTCAAGAGACCCTGCGCGAAGGTAGATTCAAATGAGACTGATTCTATTTAACTTCTGCGAGGACACAAAGCCTTTTTCTGCTCAGCGCTTGAGCGTTTCGCTCGGCAGCTCCTTGAAAAGCGCGCGGTAACTGCTGGAAAACCGCCCCAGATGCCAGAACGACCAGCGCATCGCCACTTCGGCAACGGTGGTTTCGCAAGGCCTGCGCTTGAGCAATTCACGGTGTGCACTGTTCAGCCGCCTCAGGCGTAACCAATGGCTCGGGGTCATCCCGGTGTAGGCCTTGAAAGCCTGCTGCAACTGGCGCAGGGGTACGCCGGCAACGTGGGAAAGTTCGAGCAGATTGACCGTGTCTTCCGGCGAATCAGCCGCCCACTCCCCTACTCGCTTCATGATTTGGCGTTCGTTGTTGCGCTGCCGCAATCCTCCACGATCAAGACGGGTTTGAGCGTTGTCGAGGATGAACAGGCAGTCCTCAAGCAACTGCTGAGTCAGGCGATCTTTATCAAGTGGATCAGCAGCTTGCGACAACTTCGTGAGAATCGAGCTTAACCAGCCGCTGAACAAAGCGTTCTGTCCGCAGTTCAGCGGCGCCATGAACAAACCTTCGAGCTTTGCCACTTGCAAACCGTGCTCGCGGACGAAATCCGGACCGAACACCACAGCGATTTCCCGGTAGTTCTCCGGGGTGATCCAGATGTTGCGGCTCTCTTCGTTGAGCAGATACAGCGCGTTGTCGCTGCGATCGAAACAGAACGCCAGAGCCCCGGATGGCGCACTGAAATTCTGCTCGACCCGGGTGTTCATCTGTTCTTCGTAAACCTCGACGCCCTGCAGATCCAGATAGCGAATCTGCCCGGCGAAATGCCCCGGCGACATCTGCTGGTAATGCTGGACCCAGCCCGGTGTAGCGCGGATTTGCTCGGCCACATCGGCGGTATTGAACGCTTGAACCTGAAGCGGATTGCACGTTGTCATGGGGTGACCCTGCGCACTCTTTTGGTGCGCTTTGGTGCTGCTGAAAGTGGATAGATGGAATCGCAAGCCGCGCCCAAGATAGTCCCCAACGCGCCACAGGGGAAGGGGCGGAAGATGAAACCCGCCCTCCCCGGCGTCTACAAAACCAATAACGAGGTCTTTATGAACGCCCCTTTCGATCAGCTGTTCACCTGGCTGAAAGATCACAAGATTACCGAAGTCGAATGCGTGGTCAGCGACCTGACCGGCATCGCCCGCGGCAAGATTGCACCGACCAACAAGTTCCTGCATGAGCGCGGCATGCGCCTGCCGGAGAGCGTGCTGCTGCAAACGGTAACCGGGGATTTTGTCGACGACGACATCTACTACGACCTGCTCGACCCGGCTGACATCGACATGGTCTGCAAGCCGGTTTCCGACGCCGTCTACGTCATTCCTTGGGCAATCGAGCCGACTGCCATCGTCATCCACGACACCTTCGACAAATTCGGCAACCCGATCGAACTGTCGCCGCGCAACGTGCTGAAGAAAGTCCTGCAGCTCTACACCGACAAGGGCTGGAAGCCGATTGTCGCGCCGGAAATGGAGTTCTACCTGACCCAACGGTGTGAAGACCCGGACCTGCCGCTCAAGGCACCACTGGGTCGTTCGGGTCGTGCGGAAAGCGGTCGGCAGTCATTCTCGATCGATGCCGCCAACGAATTCGATCCGCTGTTCGAAGACGTCTACGACTGGTGCGAACTGCAAGGTCTGGACCTCGACACGCTGATCCACGAAGACGGCCCGGCGCAGATGGAAATCAACTTCCGCCACGGCGATGCGCTGGATCTGGCTGACCAGATCACCGTGTTCAAGCGCACCCTGCGCGAGGCGGCGCTCAAGCACAACGTCACCGCGACGTTCATGGCCAAGCCGATCGGCGACGAGCCCGGCAGCGCCATGCACTTGCACCAGAGTGTGGTCGAGATCGCGACGGGTCAGCCGATCTTTGCCGATGCCGAGGGCAACATGAGCGAGCTGTTCCGTCATCACATCGGTGGCCTGCAGAAGTACATCCCGAAAGTGCTGCCGATGTTCGCGCCGAACGTCAATTCGTTCCGCCGCTTCCTGCCGGACACCTCGGCGCCGGTCAACGTCGAATGGGGTGAAGAGAACCGTACGGTGGGCCTGCGGGTGCCGACATCGGGGCCGGAATCGATGCGCGTGGAAAACCGCTTGCCCGGCGCCGACGCCAACCCCTATCTGGCGATTGCCGCGAGCCTGCTGTGCGGCTACATCGGCATGGTCGAGAAGATCGAGCCGAGCGCGGCGGTCGAAGGCCGGGCCTACGAACGGCGCAATCTGCGCCTGCCCATCACCATCGAAGAAGCCCTGACGCAGATGGAAGACTGCCCGAAAGTTGCCGAGTACCTGGGCAGCAAATTCGTCCGCGGTTACGTCGCGGTCAAACGCGCCGAGCATGAAAACTTCAAGCGCGTGATCAGCTCCTGGGAGCGAGAGTTCCTGCTGCTGAGCGTCTGACGGCGCAGCCGTCCCTGTGGGAGCGAGCCTGCTCGCGAAGACGTCGGCACACTCACCATAGATGTCGACTGAAACACCGCTTTCGCGAGCAGGCTCGCTCCCACATGGGATTGTGTAGCGCCTGAGAATTTGATCGTTCCCACGCTCCCGCGTGGGAATGCATCCCGGGACGCTCTGCGTCCCATCCAAAGCCGAACGCGGAGCGTCCGTTGCGGCATTCCCACGCACAGCGTGGGAACGATCATTACAAGAAGAGGTGTCGATATGCGTCTATTGAAATCCGTACTCCCGGTCGCGCTGAGCGTGCTGTTCAGTGCAGCAGCCCACGCCGAGCCCCAGGTCAGCGTCTACAACTGGACCGACTACATCGGCGAAACCACCCTTGCAGACTTCCAGAGCAAGACCGGGATCAAGGTGATCTACGACGTCTTCGACTCCAACGAAACCCTTGAAGGCAAACTCCTCGCCGGCCGCACCGGATACGACGTGGTGGTGCCGTCCAACCACTTCCTCGCCCGTCAGGTAAAGGCCGGCGCGTTTATGAAGCTCGACCGTTCACAGTTACCAAACTGGAAGAATTTGGACCCGAAATTGCTTGAATTGCTAGAGAAAAATGATCCCGGCAATGCGCACTCGGTGCCTTACCTGTGGGGCACCAACGGCATCGGTTACAACGTCGACAAGGTCAAGCAAGTGCTCGGCATCGACCACATCGATTCCTGGGCCGTGTTGTTTGAACCGGAGAATCTGAAGAAGCTGAGCCAGTGCGGTGTGTCGATGATGGATTCCGCCGACGAAGTCTTCCCCGCCATCCTCAACTACATGGGCATGGACCCGCGCAGTGAAAACCCTGAAGACTACAAAAAGGCTGAAGCCAAGCTCCTGAGCATCCGCCCGTACATCACCTATTTCCATTCTTCCAAGTACGTGTCGGACCTGGCCAATGGCGACATCTGCGTCGCGTTCGGTTACTCCGGCGATGTGTTCCAGGCGGCCAACCGCGCCAAGGAAGCCAAGAACGGTGTGAATATCGCTTACGCCATCCCCAAGGAAGGCGCCAACCTGTGGTTTGATCTGCTGGCGATTCCGGCCGACGCGAGCAACGCCAAAGAGGCCCATGCCTTCATCAATTACCTGCTTGATCCGCAGGTGATCGCCAAGGTCAGCGCCACCGTCGGCTACGCCAACCCGAACCCGGCGGCCAAGCCGTTCATGGATGAGGAACTGGTCAACAACCCTGAGGTTTATCCGCCGCAGTCGGTGCTCGACAAACTCTACATTTCCTCGACCCCGCCCCAGGCGATCATGCGTCTGATGACCCGGTCGTGGAGCAAAGTGAAGTCGAACAAATGAATCAGCACAATTCACAGCACGCCCGCTCCTGGTACGCCGCTTCTGCGCGGGCGAGCACGGCCTACGCTGCGCTCGACGGAGATTTGATTGCCGATGTCTGCGTGATCGGCGGCGGCTTCACGGGCGTCAACACGGCGATTGAGCTGGCCCAGCGCGGTTTGTCGGTGGTGTTGCTCGAGTCGCGACGTATCGGCTGGGGCGCCAGCGGGCGCAATGGCGGGCAGCTGATTCGCGGCATCGGCCATGAAGTCGAGGGTTTCGCCCGTTACGTTGGCCAGGACGGCGTGCGCTATTTACAGCGCGCCGGCATCGATTCGGTGGAGCTGGTGCGCCAGCGCATCACTGACAACGCCATCGACTGTGATCTGCGCTGGGGCTTTTGCGAACTGGCCAACACCGCCGCGCAATTTGCCGCGTTCCAGCAAGAGCAGGACAGCCTTGCCGAACTCGACTATGCCCACGCAACGAGGCTGGTCGGGCCGGAGCAGATCCGGCAGCAAGTGGTCGACGCCGGTGTGTACGCCGGCGGATTGATCGACATGGGTTCGGGCCATTTGCATCCGCTTGATCTGGTTCAGGGCGAAGCGCGTCTCGCCGCGTCGCTGGGCGTGCGGATCTTCGAGCAGAGTCCGGTCCTGGAAATCCTCCATGGCCCGACCGTCGAGGTGCGCTGCGCCACCGGTTCAGTACGCGCCGGCAGCCTGGTGCTTGGCTGCAACGCGCATCTGGATGACCTCGAGCCGAAACTCAGCGGCAAAGTGCTGCCCGCCGGCAGTTACATCATCGCCACCGAGCCGCTGGACGAAAGCCGTGCCGCGCAGTTGATTCCACAGAACCTGGCGCTGTGCGATCAGAAAGTCGGGCTCGATTATTACCGTCTCTCGGCGGATCGACGTCTGCTGTTCGGCGGTGCTTGTCATTACTCCGGGCGCGATCCGGCGGATATCGCCGCCTACATGCGACCGAAAATGCTCAAGGTGTTCCCGCAACTGGCCGACGTGCGCATCGACTACCAATGGGGCGGGAAGATCGGTATTACCGCCAATCGTTTCCCCCAGGTTGGCCGGCTCAAACAGCACCCGAACGTGTTTTACGCGCAGGGCTATTCCGGCCATGGCCTCAACGTCACCCATTGGTGCGCGAAATTGCTGGGCGAAGCCATTCACGCCGGGCATAGCCAGGGCATGGACGTGTTCAGCAGCGTGCCGCACATGACCCTCCCCGGCGGCCCGGCGTTGCGTTCGCCGTTGTTGGCGCTGGGCATGTTCTGGTATCGCCTGCGCGAAATGCTCGGTTAACAGGCGCTTACACTGATCGTTCCCACGCTCTGCGTGGGAATGCAGCCCGGGACGCTCCGCGTCCCAAACTCGATCAAAAGATCTCAGCCTTCGGCAGCTCCTGGACTGCAATCGCGTCCCACGCCAGCTATACACATTTGCTCTATCGCCAAGCACTTCTATATTTATGAAGTGCTTTTGCGTTCCTGACGCTCAGTGCCCGATTAATTGAGGAGGACATGGATGAAGTCGTCAGCCAGCGACGAGCCGCGAGCACCCGGTCAGGCGCCGGTCAAAACCCGCCGATTCGGTATCTCGCTGGTATGGATCGTGCCGATCGTGGCGGTGCTGGTGGGCATTTCGCTGGTGATTCACAACATCCTCCAGGAAGGCCCGACGATCACCGTCACCTTCAAGACCGGCGATGGCCTGACCGCCAACAAGACCGAAGTCAGGTACCGCAACGTAGTCATCGGCCATGTCTCCGATGTTGAACTGGCCAACGACCATAAACACGTCAACGCCACGATCAAACTCGCCAAGCAGGCCGAAGCCTTCACCCGCGAGGACTCGCAATTCTGGGTGGTACGTCCGCGCATCGGCGCCGGCGGGGTATCGGGCATCGACACATTGCTGTCGGGCGACTACATCGGTGCCGACATTGGCCAGGCCAATACCCGCTCAAAAAACTTCAAGGGTCTGGAGAACCCGCCGCCGATCACCTACGGCGAACCGGGCAAGCGCTTCACCCTGCACACCGCCGACCTCGGCTCGCTGGACATCGGCTCCCCCGTCTATTACCGCAAGATCCCGGTTGGCCAAGTGGTGTCCTATGCCTTGGACCAGGACGGCAAAGGGGTCAACATCGAAGTCTTCGTGCATTCGCCAAATGACGCCTACGTCACCGAAAACACCCGTTTCTGGAACGCCAGCGGCATCGACATCAATGTCGGTGCCAACGGCTTTGCGGTGAAAACCGAGTCGCTGTCGACCCTGCTGGTGGGCGGCATCGCTTTCCGCGCTCCGGATTACAGTCCCAACGATTCGCCAGCCAGTGAAGACAAGGGTTTCGAACTGTTCGCCGACCAGGCCACCGCCCTCGCCCCGCCAAACGGCAAGGCACAATATCTGGCGCTGCGCTTCGATCAAGCCTTGCGCGGGCTCAAGGTTGACGCGCCGGTGGAGTTCCTCGGAGTTGAAATCGGCCGGGTGGTGGCAGTCAATCTCGACTTCGACGAGGTCAAGCGCACCTTCCCGGTGAATGTCGGCATCGTCATCTATCCGCAGCGTCTGGGCCGCGCTCACACGAAAATGCTCAAGGCTTACCATGGCGACGAAAACGATGAGGCCACCGGCGCGCGCCTGATCGGCACGTTCATCGAAAACGGCCTTCGCGCCCAGGCCCGCAACGGCAACCTGCTCACCGGTCAGTTGTATATCTCCCTGGATTTCTACCCCAAAGCGCCGAAAGTCGCTTTTGACCCTACGGCACGGCCGGTGACCATTCCGACCGTCCCTGGCAGCCTCGAGCAATTGCAGGAAAAACTCGAGGCGATGGTCAACAAGATCAACGCATTGCCGGTTGAACGCATCGCCAGCAACCTCGACGGCAATCTGGTCGAGCTGCGCAAGGGCCTGAAGCAGTTCAACGCCAGGACTCTGCCGGGTGTACAGAGCACCCTCGCCGACGTCAGCAAGACCTTGCAGTCCGCCAATTCGACCCTGGCCGAGGATTCACCGCAACGTGAGCAGTTGACCGAAACCCTCGACGAACTCGGGCGCATGTCGCGCTCGTTGCGAGAGCTGTCGGATTACCTCGGTCGCCACCCTGAGTCGCTGATTCGCGGACGCCCCGACAACGCCGCGCCGCTGGACCTCAAAGGACCGCCACGCAATTGAGCACAGGAGCTGCATCCATGGTTTTACCGTTGAAGATCTCCCTGCTCGCTGCGCTCGTGCTGCTGGCCGCGTGCCGTAGCGACCCGATCAGCTTCCATACGCTGACCCCGGCGCAACCGGGTGCCAGCCGCAACGGCGCCGACATCGCCATCGAAAGCATCAGTGTGCCGCCGCAGGTCGATCGCGCGCAGATCGTGATTCGCCAAGGCAACAGCGGCGTGGCCATCCTGGATACCGATTGGTGGAGCGCCACCCTTGCCGATGAGTTGCGCGGTGCGCTGGTCGATCAATTGAGCGGCGGCGTCGGCCAGCAGCGCGCTTCCGTGCGAATCGACGTGCAGCGCTTCGATTCGATTCCCGGTCAGTACGCCTTGATCGACGTGAAATGGCGAGTGCGCCCATTAGGTGCGGCGGACGCGGCCCTGCTGAGCTGTCGCTCGGTGTTGCAGACGCCTTCAGGGCCGAGCATCGACGAACTGGTAACCGCGCAACAGAACAACATCAAACGCCTCGCTGCGCACATCGCGCAGGGTGCCAGCGGCTCGCGCTGCCCGCCGCAGACCTGACACCGTTTACAAATCGAAGCGATCCACCGCCCGCCGCCGCTCGTTGTCATCGCGCACATCGTAGTTGGCAGTCGTCTGGATATTGCTGTGATGCGCCAGTTTCTGTGCGATCGACAGGTCGTGCTCTTCGATCACCCGGGTGATGAATGAACGACGGAAGTCATGGGGCATGATTTTCACCCCGACCTGCGTACCGCGCTGGCGGGCAATGTAGTAAATCGCGTGTTTGGTGATGCGCTCGCGGGTGATGTGGCTGCCCCGGCGAATACGGTTGAACAGAAACGCATCGTCGCTCTCGCCTTCCTTGAGCTGTGAACGACGCAGTTCCAGCCAGGCGTCGAGCTTGGCAAAGGCCCAGGCCGGCGCGTACTTGATCAACTGTTTGTTGCCCTTGCCGGTCACCGTCAGGCTGCGTTCGTGAAAGTCGACCTGGCTCAGATCCAGATCCACCGATTCCGACTTGCGCATGCCGGTGCCGTACAGCAGCGCAATCACCGCCGCATCACGCAGGCCCTGCGGGCGCGGGTCGGCAGCGCAGACCTCCATCAGTTCATGAATCAGCGTGCGCTTGAGGTTGCGCCCCTGGGACAGCCGCGTGCCGGCTATGCCCTTGACCGACCGCATCTTCAGCAGGTGATCCTGACTGATCAGGCTCATGCGCCATGCTTCGTTCATCACCCCGCGTACGGCGTTCACGTACAGCGACGAGGTGTTCGGTGCATAACCATCGGCACGCAAAGCGGCGACCAGCGCCACCACGTCTTCCGGTTGCAGGCCGTGCCAGGGGATTTCTTCGATATCGACGTCCTCGAAACCGAGGCGGTCAGCGGCGTCTTGCAGCACATAACGCATGGTCAACTGGCTGGAAGGTGCCAGTCGCGCCAGGTAAACGGTCAGCGGATTGTTGTTGGACGGTGCAGGTTGGGTACTCGACAAATCACTCAAACGAAACGGCCTTGAAATAAAAAACGATTCAACAAAAACAATAAATGCATGAAATGAAACGCAAAAAACGGCATGACTCGATGACAAGGGTTACCGCGAAAGGCCCACAACCTGCCGTTCGAGGCGGTAAAAGTCAATCGGGCATTCCCCGAACGGTCTGTTTGCTGATTCTTCAGCAGTAGGCGAACTGAAACATCGCGCTCTTATGTTCAGTGCAGGGAACTGCGAGCAGGAGTGCGGCATGAAGATCACGGTGTTTGGCAGTGGTTATGTCGGTCTGGTGCAGGCGGCGGTGCTGGCCGAGGTCGGTCACGACGTCGTGTGCATGGATGTCGACGCGCAGAAGATCGAGCAATTGGGCCAGGGGCACGTCAGTATTTACGAGCCGGGGCTGGCCAGTCTGGTGCGTGAAGGCCTGGATTCGAAACGCCTGCAATTCACCACCGATGAGCGGTTTGCGGTGTTGCATGGGCGGGTGGCGTTCATCGCGGTGGGCACGCCGTCACGCGAGGATGGTTCGGCGGATCTGCGCTACGTCCTCTCGGTTGGCGACGCGATTGCCCGGCATCGCCAGCAGCCATTGATCGTGGTGGAAAAGTCCACGGTGCCGGTGGGCACGGGCGACGCTTTGCGCAGCCACATCGAAAAGGCCCTGATCAAGATTGGCCGCCTGCTGCAGTTCGATATTGTCTCCAACCCGGAATTTCTCAAGGAAGGTTCAGCGGTTGCTGATTGCCGGCGACCGGATCGCATCGTCATCGGTTGCGAAGGCGCTGAAGTGCGCGATGTGATGCGCGATCTGTATGCGCCGTTCAACCGCAACCATGACCGCATCCTGTTCATGGACCTGCGCAGCGCCGAGCTGACCAAATACGCCGCCAACTGCATGCTCGCGACCAAGATCAGCTTCATCAACCAGATCGCCGAACTCGCCGAGCACCTCGGCGCAGATATCGAATCAGTGCGCCAGGGTATCGGTGCCGATACGCGGATCGGCTATCACTTCATCTATCCGGGTTGCGGCTACGGCGGTTCGTGTTTTCCCAAAGACATGCGCGCCTTGATTCACAGTGCCGAACAGGCGCATTGCTCCAGTGATCTGCTGCAAGCGGTTGAGGCGATCAACCAGCGCCAGAAGCACAAGCTGTTTGAACGCATCAACGCGTTCTACCGTGGTGACTTGCGCGGCAGGACCTTTGCCCTATGGGGCCTGGCGTTCAAGCCCAACACCGACGACATGCGCGACGCGCCGAGCCGGGTTCTGCTAGAAGATTTATGGGCTGCCGGGGCCAGCGTGCGCGCGTTTGATCCGGAGGCCATGGTCGAAACGCAAAAGCTCTATCCAGATGAGTCGAAGCTGATGTTGATGGGGACGCCGGAATCGGTACTGGGCGGCGCCGATGCGCTGATCATCTGCACCGAATGGCAACAGTTCAAGGCCCCGGATTTCGAGCTGATCAAACAGCGCCTCAACAGCCCGGTGATCTTTGACGGCCGCAACCTGTACGACGCCGAGCGCCTGGCGCGCAATGGCTTTCAGTATTTCCCGATGGGGCGCGGTGAATCGTGCAAGTTGCCGATCACCTTGCGGCAGTGGCCCGCGGCTTCGGATGTGGCTTGAACTGGCCCTGTGGGAGTCATTGCAAATTGTGAGCTACACAGACCCTGTGGGAGCGAGCCTGCTCGCGAATACGGTATGTCAGCGACATAGCAGGTGACTGATCCGCCGCCTTCGCGAGCAGGCTCGCTCCCACAGGGAAATCATGTGCTCCGAGAGACGCTGGTGTATCAGCTTGACCGGTGGCGGCTGCCCAGAGAGGATGGCGTTCGCCCTAGGCAATCCGAATAAGGACATTCCCCCTCCCTTGGCCATCTATTCGCCGTTCATTCGCCGGTTGATGCTCAGCTCGCTGACCGTGGTCATCAGCCGCGCCCTGATCAGTCCTCTGCTGACGCTGTTCCTCAGCAACAAGCTTGGCCTCAATCCGCAGGATGTCGGTTTGCTGCTCGGCATCGCCGTGTTCAGCGCCACGCTGCTTACGCCGTCGGCCCTATGATTGGCGCGGTGATTGCCGGGGTGCAGCCGTCCGCGCCGTTCATCGTTGCCGGTGCGATCGCCATTGGCAGTATTTTTCTGCTGCTCGGCGCGACCAGGGATGCCAGTCCGATAAGTTCCGGCAGTGCGCCGCAAAGTTTCCTCAACACGCTGATGATCCTGAAAAACGACCGCACCATGGTGCTGTTCACCCTTGGCTGCCTGCTCAGCACGTTGGTGCACGGGCGCTTTACGCTGTACCTGTCGCAATACCTGCTGGTCACCCACACCCAGCAACAAACGCTCGACACCATGGCCGCCCTGCTCGCCTGCAACGCAATCACGGTGATCCTGCTGCAGTACCAGGTGGGTCGCTGGCTCAGTCGCGAACACCTGCGTCACTGGATTGCCGGCGGCACCGCGCTGTTCATCGTCGGGTTGATCGGTTTCAGTCTGGCGGACAGCCTGCTCGGCTGGTGCGTGGCGATGTTCATCTTCACCCTGGGCGAGATGATCATCTACCCCGCCGACTTCCTGTTCGTTGACACCCTCGCCCCGGAGGCACTGCGCGGCAGCTACTACGGCGCGCAGAACCTGTCAGCGCTTGGCGGGGCTGCCAGCCCGGTAATGTGCGGTTTTCTATTGATGCACACGCCTGCGCCAAGCATGTTCTACGCCTTGAGCGGCTTGGCGGCGCTGGGCGGTTATCTGTGCTTCGTCAGCGCTCGGCGCACCGCTTCAATGCAAAAATAGTGCACTAAAACTGCATTTATATGAATTTGTCAGCATCGATTTTGATCGGCAAACTACGCGCGTTCCTCCCCCAATGTTGGAACGCTTCTAGGGCTTTCCGGATATGCCGGACAAGTCCTTTTTTTTGCCCCGGATTTTGTAAAGGATCAGTTCTACATGCTCGCTCGCTGGTTGCCCGCTGCCATCAACACCCGCCCTACTGAATGGAGCCGTGCCGCGATCGGCATGGCCCTGGGCACGCTGTTCAGCGTGTGGATGTGCGCGCAGGTGTTCGGCCATGACGTTGCGTTTCACCTGGTCGGCCCGCTCGGCGCTTCGGCGGTGCTGCTGTTCGCGGTGTCCTCGGGCGCCCTCGCCCAGCCATGGTCGATTCTTGGCGGCTACCTGTGTGCTGGCGTGGTCGCCTTGCTGGTCGCCCATGTTCTTGGCCGTACGCTGGGCAGCGCCTGCCTTGCTGCCGGCATGGCGGTGATTCTGATGTGCTGGCTGCGTTGCCTGCACCCACCGGCCGGCGCCTTGGCGTTGACGCTGGTGCTGGCCGACCCTGCGACCATCGCCATGGACTGGAAAGCCATGGAGCCGGTAATGCTCGGCGCCCTGTGCATGCTCATTAGTGCGCTGGCCTATAACAACCTGACCCGCATCCGCTATCCGAAACGCGCTGCTGACCCGGCTCCGCCAGTGGTCCCGATCGACCGCCAGGCAATTACCGCCGAAGACCTGAAACTGGCGCTGGCCGACATGGAAGCCTTCATCGACGTCACCCCCGAAGACCTCGAACGCCTGATTCACGCCAGCGAACTGCATGCCAAGCGCCGAAGCATCAGCGAAACCTTTCGATAGCCACGCAATTTCGAGGCATGTAAAAACGCAGATTCCCCCTGCACATATCCCCGTTGTACACGACAAATTTGCACTGTTACGATCCGCTAACGCCCGCGCGCGGGCTTTTCGAATAAAGACAATAAAAGCAGGGAGTTACTGATGACAGCTCAGGCTTCATCCCGGCGGACCCCGTCCATGGATGCCATGCAAAACGACGTGATGGCCGAGGTGCGCAATCATATCGGCCACCTGACCCTCAACCGCCCTGCGGGCCTCAATGCCATCACCCTCGAGATGGTGCGTCTGCTGCAACAGCAGCTCGATGCCTGGGCGTCTGATGCCGATGTTCACGCCGTGGTATTGCGCGGCGCTGGTGAAAAGGCCTTCTGCGCCGGCGGCGATATTCGTTCGCTGTACGACAGCTACAAGAGCGGCGACACGCTGCACGAAGATTTCTTCGTCGAGGAATACGCCCTCGACCTGACCATTCATCACTACCGCAAACCGGTGCTGGCCCTGATGGACGGTTTTGTCCTCGGCGGCGGCATGGGCCTGGTGCAAGGCGCCGATCTGCGCGTGGTCACCGAGAAAAGCCGTCTGGCGATGCCGGAAGTGGCCATCGGTTATTTCCCTGATGTCGGCGGCAGTTACTTCCTGCCGCGCATCCCCGGTGAGCTGGGGATTTATCTGGGCGTCAGCGGCGTGCAGATTCGCGCCGCCGATGCGCTGTACTGCGGCCTCGCCGACTGGTACCTGGACAGCAGCAAACTGGCGCTGCTCGACGACAAGCTCGACCAGATGGAGTGGCAGGACACGCCGCTCAAGTCGCTGCAGAACCTGCTGGCCAAGCACGCCGTGCAAACTCTGCCCGATGCACCCCTCCAAGTGTTGCGCCCGGCCATCGACCATTTCTTTGCCCTGCCCGACGTGCCGAGCATGATCGAGCAATTGCGCGCCGTCACTGTCGCTGACAGCCACGAATGGGCGGTCACCACGGCGGATCTGCTGGAAACCCGCTCGCCGCTGGCCATGGCCGTGACCCTGGAAATGCTCCGTCGCGGCAGGCACCTGAGTCTGGAGAATTGCTTTGCGCTGGAGCTGCATCTGGACCGCCAGTGGTTTGCCCGTGGCGACCTGATAGAAGGCGTGCGCGCCCTGCTGATCGACAAGGACAAGTCACCGCGCTGGAACCCGCCGACCGTTGCCGAGCTGGACGCTACGCAGGTGGCGAGTTTCTTCCATGGTTTTGATGAGAGCGGGAGCTGAGCCATGCACGATCTCGAACTGACTGAAGAACAAGTGATGATCCGCGACATGGCCCGGGATTTTGCCCGTGGCGAAATCGCGCCCCACGCCCAGGCCTGGGAAAAGGCTGGCTGGATCGACGACGCCCTGGTGGCGAAGATGGGCGAGCTGGGCCTGCTCGGCATGGTCGTGCCTGAGGAATGGGGTGGCACTTACGTCGATTACGTTGCCTACGCGCTGGCGGTTGAGGAAATCTCTGCCGGTGATGGCGCGACCGGCGCGTTCATGAGCATTCACAACTCGGTCGGCTGCGGCCCGGTGCTCAACTACGGCAGCGACGAACAGAAACAGACCTGGCTGGCCGATCTGGCCAGTGGGCAGACCATCGGTTGCTTCTGTCTGACCGAACCCCAGGCCGGTTCCGAAGCGCACAACCTGCGCACCCGCGCCGAACTGCGCGACGGCCAATGGGTGATCAACGGTGCCAAGCAATTTGTCAGCAATGGCAAGCGGGCGAAACTGGCGATCGTCTTCGCGGTAACCGATCCGGACTTGGGCAAGAAAGGCCTGTCAGCGTTTCTGGTGCCGACCGACACGCCGGGTTTCATCGTCGATCGCACCGAACACAAGATGGGCATCCGTGCTTCCGACACTTGCGCGGTGACGCTGAACAACTGCAGCATCCCCGAGGCCAATCTGCTCGGCGAGCGTGGCAAGGGCCTGGCGATTGCCCTGTCCAACCT
Organism: Pseudomonas sp. 1L-E-NC-VB-C3; assembly: GCF_057291535.1. Lineage (NCBI taxonomy): Bacteria > Pseudomonadati > Pseudomonadota > Gammaproteobacteria > Pseudomonadales > Pseudomonadaceae > Pseudomonas > Pseudomonas sp. 1L-E-NC-VB-C3. Next base: position 405,859 of record NZ_JBXAWD010000002.1, read on the forward strand.
TGAGGGCGGACGCATCGGCATCGCCGCGCAGGCATTGGGCATTGCCCGGGCAGCGTTTGAAGCGGCGCTGGCCTACTCGAAAGACCGGGTGCAATTCGACAAGCCGATCATCGAGCACCAGAGCATCGCCAATCTGCTGGCTGACATGCACATGCAGATCAACGCCGCACGGTTGCTGATCCTCCATGCAGCGCGGCTGAGGACGGCGGGCAAACCATGCTTGTCCGAGGCTTCGCAGGCCAAGCTGTTCGCATCGGAAATGGCCGAGAAGGTGTGTTCGTCGGCGATCCAGATTCATGGCGGCTATGGCTATCTGGAGGATTACCCGGTCGAGAAGTACTACCGCGATGCGCGGATTACCCAGATCTATGAAGGGTCGAGCGAGATACAGCGGATGGTGATTGCGCGGGATTTGAAGAACTATCAGCTGTAATGGCGTTGGCCCTTCCCCTCACCCCAGCCCTCTCCCCAGGGAGAGGGAGCCGACCGAGTCGGTTACGGATTGAGCGGCAACATTTCAGGTCGGCGTAATTCGCCCATATCACGCGGTCAGTCCCCTCTCCCCAGGGAGAGGGAGCCGACCGAGTCGGTTACGGATTCAGCGGCAACTTTTCAGGTCGGCGTAATTCGCCCATATCACGCGGTCAGTCCCCTCTCCCCAGGGAGAGGGAGCCGACCGAGTCGGTTACGGATTCAGCGGCAACCTTTCAGGTCGGCGTAATTCGCCCATATCACGCGGTCAGTTCCCTCTCCCCAGGGAGAGGGAGCCGACCGGGTCGGTTACGGATTCAGCGGCAACCTTTCAGGTCGGCGTAATTCGCCCATATCCCGCGGTCAGTCCCCTCTCCCTGGGGAGAGGGCTAGGGTGAGGGGCTTGTGAAGCTCACACACTATTTGCCTTGGAATGCAGCCTCACGCTTGGCAATAAACGCCGCCATCCCTTCCTTCTGATCCTGCGTCGCAAACGCGGCATGAAACACCCGACGCTCGAAACGCACGCCTTCGCTCAGGTTGACCTCGAACGCCCGATTCACGCTCTCCTTGATCATCATCGCAATCGGCAGTGACTTGCCGGCGATCACCGCCGCGACTTTCAGCGCCTCATCAAGCAGCTCATCGCTCGGCACGATCCGCGCGACGATGCCGCAGCGCTCGGCTTCGACCGCGTCGATCATGCGCCCGCTCAGGCACATTTCCATGGCTTTGGCTTTGCCCACGGCGCGGGTCAGACGCTGGGTGCCGCCCATGCCCGGCAGCACGCCGAGGTTGATTTCCGGCTGGCCGAATCTGGCGTTGTCGCCCGCCAGGATGAAGTCGCACATCAGCGCCAGTTCACAACCGCCGCCGAGGGCAAAACCATTGACCGCGGCGATAATCGGCTTGCGCCGGTTGGCCACGCGATCGCTGTCGCTGAACAGATCGTCCATGTAGATCTGCGGATAGGTCAGCTCAGCCATTTCCTTGATGTCGGCGCCAGCGGCGAAAGCTTTTTTCGAACCGGTGAGGACGATGCAGCCAATGTGCGCATCGGCTTCCAGCGTATCGAGCGCGTGGTTCACTTCGCTGACCAGTTGCGCGTTCAGCGCGTTCAGCGCCTGTGGCCGGTTGAGGGTGATCAGGCCGACGCGGTCGCGGGTTTCCAGCAGAATCGTTTCGTAAGTCATGAATAAAATTCCTTGTCAGAGATTGCGCGAAATGACCATGCGCTGAATGTCGCTGGTGCCTTCGTAGATCTGGCAGACGCGCACGTCGCGGTAGATGCGTTCCAGCGGGAAGTCGTTGAGGTAACCGTAACCGCCGAGGGTTTGCAAGGCCATGGAGCAGACCTTTTCAGCCATTTCCGAGGCGAAGAGCTTGGCCATCGACGCCTCGACCAGCGCCGGTTGGCCGCTGTCACGCAAGGCCGCGGCGTAATGCACCATTTGCCGGGCGACGGCAATTTGCGTGGCCATGTCCGCCAGGCGGAACGCCACGGCCTGATGCTCGATGATCGGCTTGCCGAAGGTGTCACGCTCGCGGGCGTAATCACGAGCGGCTTCGAACGCGGCGCGGGCCATGCCGACGGCTTGCGAGGCGATACCGACGCGGCCGCCTTCAAGGTTGGCCAAGGCAATCTTGTAGCCCTCGCCCTCCTCGCCAAGGCGGTTGGCGACCGGCACTTTCACATCTTCAAAAAGAATCTGGCAGGTGTCGGACGCGTGCTGGCCGAGTTTGTCTTCGACCCGCGCGACTTTGTAGCCCGGCGAGTCGGTCGGCACGATAAACGCGCTGATCCCGCGCTTGCCGGCGCTCGGGTCAGTCACGGCAAACACGATAACGATGCCGGCGTTCTGCCCGGAGGTGATGAACTGTTTGCAGCCGTTGAGCACGTAGTGATCGCCGTCCAGCCGCGCGCGGGTTTTCAGGCTGCTGGCATCGGAACCGGCCTGGGGTTCGGTGAGGGCGAAGGCGCCGAGCATCGCGCCGCTGGCCAATGGTTTGAGGAAGCGCTCGCGCTGGTCATCATTGCCGAATTTGAGAATCGGCACGCAGCCGACCGAGTTGTGCACGCTCATGATCGTCGAGCAGGCACCGTCGCCTGCGGCGATTTCTTCCAAAGCCATGGCGTACGCGAGGTAGCCGGTGTCACAGCCGCCCCACTGCTCCGGCACGAGCATGCCGAAGAAGCCCAGCTCGGCCATCTCGGCGATGGCTTCCTTGGGGAAACGGTGCTCGCGATCCCACTCGGCGGCGAACGGCTTGAGCCGCTCCTCGGCAAACTGCCGGGCCATGTCGCGGATCTGGGTCTGGTCTTCGTTGGGGATCATGGTGAGTCCTTGAAATCTGAGTACGACATTGAACCCTGTGGGAGCGAGCCTGCTCGCGAAAGCGGTGTATCAGTCACGCATGTGCCGGCTGAAACGACGTCTTCGCGAGCAGGCTCGCTCCCACAGTTGATCGGCGATGCCTTCAGTAAACGCATTCCACAGCCATGGCCGTGGCTTCGCCGCCGCCAATGCAGATCGCTGCAATGCCGCGCTTGAGCTGTTTCTGCCGCAGCGCCGCGAGCAACGTCACCAGAATCCTCGCTCCCGAGGCGCCGATCGGATGGCCCAGCGCGCAGGCGCCGCCATGCACGTTGAGCTTGTCGTGGGGAATCTCCAGGTGCGTCATCGCCGCCATGCCGACCACGGCAAACGCTTCGTTCACTTCAAACAGATCCACCTGATCCAGCGCCCAACCGGTCTTCTTCACCAGTTTCTTGATCGCGCCAATCGGTGCGGTGGGAAACAGCCCAGGGGTATCAGCGAACGCAGCATGCCCATGAATCACCGCCAGCGGCTTGAGGCCCAGTTGCTGCGCATGGGACTGGCGCATCAGCACGAGCGCCGCCGCGCCGTCGGAAATCGAGCTGGAGTTGGCTGCGGTGACCGTGCCGCCCTCGCGGAACGCCGGTTTCAGCGAGGCAACCTTGTCGAGTTTGGCTTTTGGCGGCTGTTCATCGTTGCTGATCACCACCTGCTCTTTACCGACAGTCACAGTCAGCGGGACGATTTCGTCCTTGAAGCTGCCATCCTTGATCGCCTGTTGCGCGCGGGTAGTCGAGGCAATTGCGAAAGCATCCTGCGCTTCGCGGCTGAAGCTGTTGGCCTCGGCGCAATCCTCGGCGAAGGTGCCCATCAGGCGGCCCTTGTCGTAGGCGTCTTCGAGGCCGTCGAGGAACATCGAATCAAGCACGCGGCCATGACCCATGCGATAGCCGGCGCGGGCGCGATCGAGCAGGTACGGCGAGTTGGACATGCTTTCCATGCCGCCGGCGATCACCACGTCGGCGCTGCCGGCAAGCAGCATGTCGTGAGCCATGATGGTGGTCTGCATGCCCGAGCCGCACATCTTGTTCACCGTGGTGCAGCGCGTCGATTTATCCAGCCCGGCGCCGAGTGCGGCCTGACGTGCCGGCGCCTGACCGAGGCCGGCGGGCAGTACGCAACCAAACAGCACTTCATCAACCGCGTCGCTGGCGACACCGGCGCGTTCGACCGCAGCCTTGATCGCCGCCGCGCCGAGTTGCGGTGCGGTGAGGCTTTTCAGTTCACCTTGAAAACCGCCCATCGGTGTGCGGACAGCGCTGACGATAACAATCGGATCATTGGACATAGTCATGACTAATCCTCCTTACTTGGCGGCCATGCGCAAGGCGCCGTCGAGACGGATCACCTCGCCGTTGAGCATGCTGTTTTCGATGATGTGGCGCACGAGCGCGGCGTATTCGGCAGGCTTGCCCAGACGCGGCGGGAATGGCACACCCGCGGCCAGCGAATCGCGCACTTCCGGGGTCATGCCGGCCATCATCGGCGTTTCGAAAATGCCCGGTGCGATGGTCATCACGCGGATGCCGAAGCGCGCCAGCTCGCGGGCGGCCGGCAGAGTCAGGCTGGCGATCGCACCTTTCGAGGCCGAGTACGCGGCCTGGCCAATCTGGCCGTCGAACGCTGCGACCGAGGCGGTGTTGATGATCACTCCACGCTCGCCGTCAGCATTGGCTTCGCTCTCGGCGATCGCCGCCGCAGCCAGGCGCAGCATGTTGAAACTGCCGATCAGGTTGACGTTGATCACCTGCGCGAAGCTGCTGAGTGCGTGCGGGCCGTTCTTGCCGAGAATTTTCTCGCCGCGAACGATGCCGGCGCAGTTGATCAGGCCGTTGAGGCTGCCAAATGCGGCAACGGTCGCCTGCACAGCGGCTTCGGCGGCGGCTTCATTGCTGATGTCGGCAACCACGCTTTGCGCACCCAGGCGCTGCGCCTGAGCGGCGACGGCTTCGGCGTTCATGTCGACCAGCATGACTTTGGCGCCGGCACTGACCAGCAATTCAGCGCTGGCGGCACCGAGGCCTGACGCGCCGCCGGTGACGATAAAAACCTTGTTCTCGATCTGCATGACGGTGTTCCCTTGGATTCAAGCTGAAACTCTGTGCGCCGCGGCCTCTTGAGCTTTGGCGATTTCCTGGTTGCGCAAGATAAAGCGCTGCAATTTGCCACTCGGGGTTTTGGGCAACTCGCTGACAAATTCGATTTCACGCGGGTACGAATGCGCGGCCAGACGCTTGCGCACGTGTTGGCGCAGCTCTTCGGCCAACTCCGGCGCGGCGCGGTACTGCGCGCTCAGCACGACAAAGGCTTTGACCAGTTCGGTGCGTTCCGGGTCGGGCTTGCCGACGACCGCCGCCTCGACCACGGCCGGGTGTTCGATCAGCGCGCTTTCCACGTCGAACGGGCCGACGCGGTAGCCCGAAGTGGTGATCACATCATCACTGCGGCCGACGAAGCTGATGCTGCCGTCCGGGTTCCACTCCACGGTGTCGCCGCTCAGGTAGTAGTTGCCGACGAAGGCCTTGGTCGGCGCGCCTTCGTAACCGCCGAACCAGCACATCGGCGACTGCGGGCGGTCGATGGCAAGAATGCCCGGCTGACCGACGCCGAGTTCGTTGTATTGCTCATCGAGCACGACGATGCGATGGCCCGGCGAAGCGAAACCGGCGGCGCCGACATGCACCGGGTGCTCGAGGCCGTGGTGGTTGCACAGCACCATGCCCAGTTCGGTCTGGCCGTAATGGTCGTGGATGACCACGTCGAGGTTGTCGGCGAACCAGCGGATCACTTCCGGGTTCAGCGGCTCACCGGCGCTGCTGACGATGCGCAGTTTGCCCTTGATCGATCTGGCGAACTCATCGCCACCGGCAATCAGCAAACGATAGGCAGTGGGCGAGCCGGTGAGATTGGTAATGCCGTATTTGTTGATCACCCGGCAGGTGCTTTCGAGGGTGAACGGGCCATCATAGAAGGTAATCGGGTGCCCCAGCGCCAACGGCCCAGTGACGCCGAAATAGATGCCATAGGCCCAGCCCGGATCGGCGACATTCCAGAACGCATCTTCAGGGCGCAGGTCCACCGCATCGCGGGTGTAGTTCTGGAACGCGACGATGGCTTTGAGCGGCACTGACAGCGCTTTCGCCGGCCCTGTGGTGCCCGAGGTGAACATCAGCAGGAATGGGTCTTCGCCGGTCAGTAACACCGGTTCGCAAACATTGGAATAGTTGGCCAGCTCAGCCCAGAAACTGAAATCACCGCGAACAATGCCCTGACCTTTGGCGCCACCAACGGTGACGATGGTCGGGCATGCGCTGACTTCATTGAGCTTGGGCCGGTTGACCGCGTCGGTGACCACGATTTTAGCCCCCGAGCTGTTCAGGCGGTGCTCTAGCGCTTTCGGCCCGAATGCGGTGAATAGCGGCTGATACACCGCGCCGATGCGCCAGGTGGCGAGCACGGTGATGAGCAATTCGACGTTGCGTGGCAGCAGGCCGGCGACTTTATCGCCCCTCTGCACGCCCTGGGCGAGGAGGAAATTGGCGAAACGCGCGGCTTTGTCTTGCAGATCAGTGAAGGTGTAAGTCGCACTTGAGCCGTCGCGACCTTCCCAGAACAACGCAATGCGCCCGGGCAAGGCATGGCGGTCGCAACATTCAACGCAGGCGTTGAGTGCCGCCAGCGTGCCGCTGAGCGACGCATCGACGGTGTGCTGATAGTTGAACTGTTCGGTGGCAGACAAGTAATCGCGCATTGCCAGAATCCCTCGGTGTTTTTATTAGGCTGGGAACCGTAAACAACACAGGGATAGTCGCGCCGCGCGGGCCTTGGGGCAATGGTCAAAGTTATCAACGTGGCTGACTGGTTTGGCCAAGAGGTTGCGGCCGCATGCCCTGTAGGAGCTGACGAGTGCAACGAGGCTGCGATCTTTTGATCTTGATTTTTACCATCAAGTACAAGATCAAAAGATCGCAGCCTTCGGCAGCTCCTACAGGGGACCGCATTTCAAAAATGTGGGAGCGAGCCTGCTCGCGAAGGCGTCGGGTCAGACCACCTCATTGAGGATCAGTGTGCGGTAATGCCCCGGGTTCGACCCCGACCACTTGCGAAACGCCTTGTAGAACGAACTGGCATCAGCAAAACCCAGCCGTGCAGCAATCTCGACAAAACTGATCGAAGGCTCCGCCAGCCAGGTAATCGCCAGCTCTTTGCGCACGCTGTCTTTCAGCCCCTGATAAGTCTGTCCTTCCTCGGCCAGACGCCGGCGTAATGTCGACGCGGACATGCACAGTTGCTGGGCCAGCGCCTCGGTTTCCGGCCATTGCTCGGCGGGGAGCTGCCGCAGATCCTGCTTGATCCGGCTGGCGAGGCTGTCGGGGTCGCGGTACTTGACCAGAATGTTGGCCGGCGCCTGGGCCAGAAAGCGCTTGAGTTCTTCGGCGCTGCGTTTGATCGGCAGATCGAGGCAATCGGCGGAAAAAATCATCCGAGTACGTGGGCGCTCAAACCGCAGGTTTTCCGAAAACATCACCCGATAATCGTCGGTGAAGTCCGGTTCCGCGCAGCGCAGTTCAATCGCCAGAATCGGAATCCGCCGCCCCGCCAGCCAGCACGCGACGCCGTGCACGATCATCCAGTAAGTGAAATAGGTGAAGGCGCGGCGCGGTTCGGCGTCGTCTTCGAGCAGGACGATTTCCGCCAGGCTCTGCTGATGCACCAGTTGCGCCGGCAGTTTTTCGAGCATCAACGACAGGAACGTCAGACCGGTATCCAGCGCCGCCGCCAGCGTCGGTTGCGCCATGGCGCTGCGACACAAAAACGCCAGGCTGCCGGATTTGAGCGGGCGCGGGTCCATGCCGAAGAACTCGTCATCACCGCGTCGCGCCAGCAGGCGCCAGAGTCTGGCGTATTGCGAGGCCGGCACCCTGCCCTCATCGGCCGCTAACAAAGCCGGATCGATGCCGACCTTGCTCAACGCCTCATCCGTTGCCGCACCCGGGGCACAGCTTTGCAGCAGCGCTTCGCGCACCAGTTGAATGGCAATGGTGTCTTTTTCTGCCATGGAGCGAGGTGAACCTTGTTGTTTTTTGGGTGGTGGGCATCTTAACCCAGCTGCTGAAGTCACCGCAGGGCCAATGTGGGAGCGAGCCTGCTCGCGAACGCGGTGTGTCAGATAAAGAAATGTCACAGGCGTACCGCATTCGCGAGCAGGCTCGCTCCCACAGGAATCACAGTTGTTCAGCTAAGGTTCAGCTAAATGCCAACGAATTCCATTTGGGAATGAGTGTCATTATGTTACAACTTAGCCTCCTATCTAAATCGCTGTGGCTAGCCAATGCTCGTTCCCTTTTTGATCATGTTGCGCGAAGGCATCGAGGCCGCGCTTATCGTCGGCATCATTGCCAGTTACCTGCAACAGACCGGCCGTGGCCAATGGATGCCAGCGGTATGGATCGGCGTTTTCCTCGCTGCTGCCCTTGCCCTGCTGGTCGGCGGTGGCCTGGAGCTGGTGAGCGCTGAATTCCCACAGAAGCAGCAGGAGTTGTTCGAAGGCGTCGTCGGTCTGGTCGCGGTGGGCATCCTCAGTTCGATGGTGTTCTGGATGCGCAAGGTCGCGCGGTCGATCAAGCACTCGCTGCAAGCCTCGCTGGATCAAGCGCTGACGCAATCCAGGCATCAAGTGATTGCATTGATCGCCATGGTTTTCTTCGCCGTCGCTCGCGAAGGCCTGGAAACCGTATTCTTCCTGCTCGCCGTGTTCCAGCAAAGCGAAGGCCCGGGCGCGCCGATCGGTGCCCTGCTCGGCCTGATCCTGGCGGTGATCGTCGGTTTCCTGATCTACAGCGGCAGCATGCGCCTCAATCTCTCGGCGTTCTTCAAGTGGACCGGATTGTTCATCCTCGTGGTCGCCGCCGGAATACTCGCCAACTCGGTGCAGGCGCTGCATGAAGCCGGGCTGTGGAATCACCTGCAAACGGTGTTGTTCGACTTCAGCGCGACGCTGCCGATGGACGGCCCGCTGGGCTCGGTGCTGGCCGGCATGTTCGGTTACCAGGATGCGCCGACCGTCAGCACCCTGGGTGCGTATCTGATTTATCTGCTGCTGGCGCTGGTGATGTTCTTCATGCCCGCGCCGCGCCAGGCGCCGTCAACGACTTCCGTTTCCAGCCAATAAGGCCCTTCATGTCTACTACCCAAACCCCTCCGGCCCTGCGTTGGGCGCTGGCCGGCTCGGTGCTGCTGATGGTCGCCGCCGGCGGGCTGTTCTGGTACGCCTCGAACATGGCCGCCGCCAAGCGTCAGCACAACCATGACGAAATCGTCGTCAACATCCATCCGCACAGTTGCGAGCCGAACACACTGACGGTGCCCGCCGGCCGCGCCAGTTTCCGCATCGTCAACCGCTCCGAGCGGGCGGTCGAGTGGGAAATTCTCGACGGCGTGCTGGTGGTCGAAGAGCGGGAAAACATCGCGCCGGGCCTGAGCCAGGTGATTAACGCCAACCTGCAACCGGGCGACTATGCGATCACCTGCGGCTTGCTCAGCAACCCGCGCGGCACCTTGCACGTGACGGCGACGGCAGCCTCGGATGCCGCCGCCAAGGCCAAGCCGTCGATGGTCGCGTTCGTCGGGCCGCTGTCGGAATTTCGCGTGTATCTGGCCGTTCAGGGCAGCGCGTTGATCAAAGCGGCGACGGCGCTGAATCAGGCGATCGCCAGTGGTGATCTGGCCCAGGCGCAAGCGTTGTACCTGCCGGCGCGTGCCGCTTATCAGCGTCTGGCGCCGGCGGCGCAGCGCCTGGCCGAGCTGGACAACCACATCAATGCCCGCGCCGATTATTTCGAAAAGCGCGAGCAGGATCCGGCGTTCGTCGGTTTCCATCGCCTCGAATACGCGCTGTTCCAGCAGCGCAATCTCGACGATGTCACGCCGATTGCCCAGCGCTTGCTCGCAGATGTCACCACCCTCAAGCAACAGTTGCTTGCGCAGTCACTGCCACCGGAGCAACTGGTGAGTATCGTCGTGCGCAACCTCAACAGTCTCGCCGATGTGCGCGCCGGCAGCGGCGAAGAAGAACGCTACAGCCACAGCGACCTCAACGGTTTCGCCGCCAACGCGCAGACCGCGCGCAAGGTCGTCGACCTGTTGCGCCCGATGCTGAGCAAATCCTCCGCTGACGTGTTGGCGAATGTCGACCAGGCCATGAGTGACTTCGACAGCCAGCTCAACGCGTTCAAATCCGCCGATGGCTACGTCAGTTACGACGCCGTGACCGTCGCGCAACGCCAGCAGATCGCCGCCAAAGCCAAGGCTCTGGCCACGGCACTGGATGGCATCGACCCCGCCCTCGGCCTTTCCGGCCTGTAAGCAGAAGACCACGACAGATGAACGATTCAGAACCTCTCAACCTGCAACGGCGCCGCGTGCTGATGGGCATGGGCGCCGCCGGTGTCGCCCTTGCCGGATCGGCGCTGAGCTGCCCGGCCATGGCCGCGCTGCCTGCGCAAGTTACCGAAGCGCCGAGCAGCGACAAGACCGAAGACCGCCACGATTTTCACGGTGTGCACCAGGCCGGCATCGTCACCCCGCGCCCGGCCTCCGGGATGCTGGTGGCGTTCGATGTGCTGGCCAGCGATCGCGAAGACCTCGAGCGGCTGTTCCGCACTCTCAACGAACGCATCGCGTTTTTGATGAAGGGCGGCCCGGTCGCGCAGGTCGACCCGAAACTGCCGCCGCTGGACTCCGGCATCCTCGGCCCGGTGGTCACCCCGGACAACCTGACCATCACCGTTTCCGTCGGCGACTCGCTGTTCGACGAACGCTTCGGTCTGGCAGCGTCGAAGCCCAAGCGTCTGCAACGCATGGTTGGCTTCCCCAACGATGCGTTGGACGCCGATTGCTGCCATGGCGATCTGAGCCTGCAGTTCTGCGCCAACACCGCCGACACCAACATTCACGCCCTGCGCGACATCGTCAAGAACCTGCCCGACCTGCTGCTGGTGCGCTGGAAACAGGAAGGCAGCGTGCCGCCGCAAGCCCCGGCCAAACCCGGTGTGCCGGCGCAGTCGGCGCGCAACTTTCTCGGCTTTCGCGATGGCTCGGCCAACCCCGATTCCAACGACGCCAAGGCCATGGAGCGGATTGTCTGGGTACAGCCGGACGGTGACGAACCGGCCTGGGCTGCCCACGGCAGCTATCAAGCGGTGCGCATCATCCGCAACTTCGTCGAACGCTGGGATCGCACGCCGTTGCAGGAGCAGGAAAGCATTCTCGGCCGGGTCAAGAGCAGCGGCGCGCCCGTCGGCGGCCACAGCGAAAGCGAAGTGCCGGATTACAGCAAAGACCCCGCCGGCAAGCTGACCAGGCTCGACGCGCACATCCGCCTGGCCAATCCGCGCACCGCCGCGACCCAGGCCAATCTGATCCTGCGCCGGCCATTCAACTACTCCAACGGCGTCAACAAGAACGGCCAGCTCGACATGGGCCTGCTGTTCATCTGTTACCAGGCTGACCTGGAACAAGGCTTCATCACCGTGCAGACCCGCCTCAACGGTGAACCGCTCGAGGAATACCTCAAACCGGTTGGCGGCGGTTACTTCTTCACCCTGCCCGGCGCTACCGGCGATGACGACTTCATCGGTCGCTCGTTACTCGCTGCCACCTCCCAAAACAAAACCGCATGACACCCAACCGACACTGGAGCCGCCCCATGAAAAAGACGCCACTCGCGTTATTGCTGACCCTTGGTTTGCTCAACACCCCGCTGGCGGCGTTCGCCGCGACCGCGCCGCTGGATCTGGTGGGGCCGGTGTCGGACTACAAGATTTACGTCACCGAGAAACTCGATGAGCTGGCCAGCCACACCCAGCAGTTCACCGACGCGGTGAAGAAAGGCGATCTGGCCACCGCGCAGAAGCTCTACGCGCCGACGCGGGTTTATTACGAGTCGATCGAGCCGATTGCCGAGCTGTTCAGCGATCTCGATGCGTCCATCGATTCTCGCGTTGACGATCACGAAAAAGGCGTTAAGGCCGAGGACTTCACTGGCTTTCACCGGATCGAATATTCGTTGTTCGCGGAGAAGTCCACTAAGGGCCTGGATGCATTGGCCGACGGTTTGAACAGAGACGTGCAGGATCTGCAAACCCGTGTGGCCGGTCTGACCTTCCCGCCAGAGAAAGTCGTCGGCGGCGCTGCTGCGCTGTTGGAAGAAGTGGCGGCGACGAAGATTTCCGGCGAGGAGGACCGCTACAGCCACACCGACCTGTACGACTTCCAAGGCAATATCGACGGGGCGAAGAAGATCGTTGATCTGTTCCGCCCGCAGATCGAACAGCAGGACAAGGCGTTTGTTGCCAAGGTCGACAAGAACTTCGCTACGGTCGACAAGATCCTCGCCAAGTACAAAACGGCGGATGGCGGGTTTGAGACCTATGACAAAGTGAAGGACAACGACCGCAAAGCGCTGGTCGGGCCGGTGAATACGCTGGCGGAGGATCTTTCGATGATGCGCGGGAAGTTGGGTCTGAACTGATTTTTTAGCCTTTGGTCTGGCCCCTTCGCGAGCAGGCTCGCTCCCACAGTTGGAATGCATTTCCCTGTGGGAGCGAGCCTGCTCGCGAAAGCAATTCCGGACGCGCTAGAGAATCCTGTAGAGCAACCGCTCAATCCTCACCCGACTCACCCGCTTGAGAAACTTCGCCACCCCTGCCGGGTAATCCGGCAGCGTTTCAAGCGTCTGGAAGTTATCGATCCGCGTGGTATGGCGGAAGATGTTTTCCAGCTCTTTCGCCCGTGGCTCCAGCCACTCGCCTTTCGGGTCTTCAATCAGCAGCGCGTTTTCCAGATCGAGACGGAATGCGCGCGGGTTGAGGTTGTTGCCGGTCAGCAAGGTGTAACGCTGATCGATCCACATGCCTTTAAGGTGATAGGTGTTGTCACCGTCGCGCCACAAGTGCAGGTTCAACTGGCCACTGTCGATGCTGTGCTGATGGCGTTTGGCGAAGCGGCGCAGGCTGATCTCGTACAGATACGGCAGCGCGGCGATCACTTTGAACGGCTCGCTCGGCGGAATGTAAAAATCGTTGGCGGTCTTGTCGCCGACCACAATGTCTATCTTCACGCCACGGGCCAGCGCGCGGTTGATCTCACGGATCACGCCCAGGGGCAGGTTGAAGTACGGAGTGCAGATGGTCAGCTGCTTTTGCGCGCTGGCGATCAGTTCCAGAATCGCCCGGTTCAGCGGGTTGTTCTTGCCGACGCCGAGCAGTGGCGTGACCGACAGCCCTTCTCGGCTGGTGCTGCCGGCGCCGGTGTCATAAGTCGCGTATTTGAGACGGCTGCGCAGGTCGCCGATGTCGTTGCGCAGGCTGCGGGTAGTCGGCAGGTTGGGCAGGTCGAGGCGGTGCACGGCTTTCGATTCGATCAGGCCGTGCTTGACCAGATGATGCATCGAATCCGCCAGCTCGCGACTGTGCAGCACGTGGTAGCGGTCGAAGCGGTACTTGTCGAGTTTGTGCAGGTAGACGTTGTTCAGACTCGCGCCGCTGTAGACCACCTTGTCGTCGATCACGAAACCTTTGAGGTGCAGCACGCCGAACAGCTCGCGGGTCTGCACCGGCACGCCGTAGATCGGCACTTCGCTCTGGTGCGTGCGGGTCATGTCCTGATACCAGGCGGCGTTGCCCGGCTGCTTGCCCGCGCCGATCAGACCGCGCTGGGCACGCAACCAGTCGACCACCACGGCGATTTCCAGCTCGGGACGCTTGAGCTTGGCTGCGTGCAGGGCATCGAGGATTTCCTGACCGGCTTCGTCCTGCTGCAGATACAGCGCGACGATGTAGATGCGCTGCGTCGCTGCGGCGATTTGCTCGAGCAGGCAGCGTCGGAATTCGGCAGCACTGGACAGAATGCTCACCGCCTCGGCGGTCAGCGCGAAGCTGCGCAGTTTGGGCAGCAGAGAACGTTTGAAAAGCAACGGCATAAGGCTCGCAAGGTTCGATTCCGAAGAGTTTGAGAGCTTACACCATCGTCTGCGCCGGGTCTTGTCAGTGTCAGTAATGGCCCCTTCGCGAGCAGGCTCGCTCCCACCGTTGAAATGCATTCCCCTGTGGGAGCGAGCCTGCTCGCGAAAGCGTTTTCACACACGCCGAAGAAAATCGCTTGACCAAGGAGAACAGTCGTTCTACTGTTCGCCACATGAACGAATCAATCAGCAATGACACACGCGACATCATTCTGGATGTCACCGAAAAGTTGATCTACAAAAGTGGCATCGCTGCCACCAGCATGGATCTTCTGGTGAAGACCGCCGGCGTCTCCAGAAAAAGCATCTACCGTTACTTTGCCGACAAGGACGCACTGGTTGTCGCGGCCCTTCAGCGACGCGATGTTCGCTGGATGCACTGGTTCACAAGTGCCGTCGATCAGGCCGAAACCCCGGCCGATCGCCTGCTCAACCTGTTTACCGTGCTCAAAGGCTGGTTCGACTCGGAAGGTTTTCGCGGCTGCGCCTTCATCAACACCAGCGGCGAAACCGGTGATCCACAGGATCCAGTGCGACTGGTGGCCAAAGAACACAAACAGAAGCTGCTCGACTACGTGTGCGAGCTATGTACCGAATATGGCGCCGAGGATCCGCAACTGCTGGCCAGACAGTTGCTGATCCTGATTGAAGGCGCCATTACCATAGCGCTTGTGATGGGTGATCACAGTGCCGCCGATAATGCGCAATGCATGGCGCGAAAGTTATTGGGCCTGTAACTCTTAATAAGCCGGACTTGTTGTTCATACATTAAATGAAACAGGAGATTGAACATGTCGACTGCAGCCCAGGTACGTCCGCCATTGCCGCCATTCAACCATGCGTCAGCGATCGAGAAGGTGCGTCTGGCCGAAGATGGCTGGAACACCCGCGATCCGGAAAAGGTGTCGCTCGCTTATACCCTCGACACCAAATGGCGCAATCGCGCCGAGTTTGCCAACAACCGCGAAGAGGCCAAGGCGTTTCTGACGCGCAAATGGGCGAAGGAACTGGATTATCGCTTGATCAAAGAACTCTGGGCCTACTCCGATACGCGTATCGCGGTGCGTTATGCCTATGAATGGCACGACGATTCCGGCAACTGGTTCCGCTCGTACGGCAACGAGAACTGGGAGTTCGATGACAACGGCCTGATGTTCCAGCGCTATGCCTGCATCAATGACATGCCGATCAAGGAAAGCGAGCGCAAATTCCATTGGCCGCTGGGCCGCCGACCGGATGATCATCCGGGGCTGAGCGAACTCGGTCTCTAAAGTCAACCCACCCCTGTGTAGGAGCTGCCGAAGGCTGCGATCTTTTGATCTTGATTTGATCGTTCCCACGCGCAGCAGCCGGGGCGCTCCGCGCCCGAGAAGATCGCAGCCTTCGGCAGCTCCTACACAGGAATGTATTCCAGACTGTAATTGACGACGGCATGCTCTGGCTCGCCGCAACAGTTCGATACAGGTAACATAACCGCCCTCCCCGCAGCCCACGTTCTGCGCCTTGCCGAATAAGCCGACTCCATGCCTTTCGAACTCAGCGTTGACCTCACCACCCTGGCCATTCTGGCTGCTGTTGCTTTCCTTGCCGGTTTCATCGATGCCATCGCTGGCGGTGGCGGTCTGTTGACCACGCCGGCGCTGCTGACGGCGGGCCTGCCGCCGCATCTGGTGCTGGGCACCAACAAGCTGAGCTCGACCTTCGGTTCGGCGACCGCCAGCTTCACCTTCTACAAACGCAAACTGTTTCATCCACGCCAGTGGACCCACGCGATTGTCGGCACCCTGGTCGGCGCGCTCACTGGCGCGGTGGTTGCGCATTACCTGCCGGCCGAGTGGCTGAACAAGATGCTGCCGGTGATCGTTTTCGCCTGTGGCCTGTATTTGCTGTTTGGCGGCACGCCGAAAGCGCCGCTGGACAGCGACGCGCCGATCAAAAAGAAATGGCAATCGACCCAGGGCTTCAGCCTCGGCTTCTACGATGGGGTGGCCGGCCCCGGCACGGGCGCATTCTGGACCGTGAGCAGTCTGCTGCTGTACCCGATCGACCTGGTCAAGGCCAGCGGCGTGGCGCGCAGCATGAACTTTGTCAGCAACATCGCGGCGCTGTCGGTGTTCATCTTCTCCGGACAGGTCGACTGGATCATTGGCCTGTGCATGGGCCTGTCGGTGATGGTCGGGGCCTTCTTCGGCGCGCGCACCGCAATCAGCGGCGGGGCCAAATTCATTCGTCCAGTGTTCATCACCGTAGTGCTTGGCCTGACTGTGCGCCTAGCCTGGCAGCACTGGTTCAGCGTGGCCTAAGCGCCGCGCGACGTAGACGTCGATCAGGTAACGGGCAATCGAACGCGACGCCGGCAACGGCGGCAAGTCATGCACGTTGAACCACTGGGCATCCTCGATCTCGTCTTCCTGACAGACAATTTCGCCACCGGCATATTCGGCATGGAAGCCGAGCATCATCGAATGCGGGAACGGCCAGCACTGGCTGCCGATGTACTGGATGTTCTTCACTTCGATCTGCACTTCTTCACGCACTTCGCGAATCAGGCAATCCTCGGCCGATTCCCCCGGCTCGGCGAAACCGGCCAGCGTGCTGTAAACCCCGGTGACGAAACGCGGCGAGCGCGCCAGGAGGATTTCGTCGCCACGGGTGATCAGCACGATCATGCTTGGTGAAATGCGCGGATAACTGCGCAGATCGCACGGCTGGCAATACATCGCTCGTTCGCGCGGGACTTGCGTCATCGGCTGGCCGCAGTTGCCGCAGAAGCGATGCTCTCGTGCCCAAGTGCCAATCTGCGCGGCATAACCGAGCACTTTGTACAGCGTGTGATCGCCTTCGAGCATGAACGCTCGCAGGCCCTTCCAGCCGCAACCGGGCACATCGCTGACGCTGTGCAACTCAAGCAGATAGACCGGTTCGCCGTCGAGATGACCTATCCCGTGCTCAGCGAGGACCGACAGGTCCTGGCGCTTGAGCCACTCGCGCGGGAACAGTGCGCCGTTGTCATCGAACAGGAAGCCTTCCGGGCTGCGCGCTACGGCCCAGCCGCCGGGTTGATCGGTGTCGAGTACTGCAGTGGTCCAGCGAGAGATCATGGTTAACTCAATCCAGAAATTCGGGTTTCTGTTTGCTCATGTGGGCGGCCATGGCCACGCGCAGATCGGTGGATTGCAACATGGCGGCGTTCCAGGTGGCAACGTATTCAAGACCATCGTCGATGCGATGGTCGCGCATGTAGCTGATCATTTCCTTGGTACCGGTCACGGCGATCGGCGACTTCGCAGCGATGTCACGGGCGATGCCGAACACGCCTTCGAGCAGCGTGTCCTTATCGCCGTAGACGCGATTGACCAGGCCCATGCTGCGTGCTTCCTCGGCGCCAAAGGTGCGACCGGTGTAAGCCAGTTCACGCAGCATGCCGTCTCCGATGATTCGCGGCAACCGTTGCAACGTGCCGACATCAGCGGCCATGCCGATGTCAATTTCCTTGATGGAAAATTGCGCGTCCTCGGCGGCATAACGCATGTCACAGGCGGCGATCAGATCGATTGCCCCGCCCAGGCAATAGCCCTGAATGGCAGCAAGCACCGGTTTGCGGCAATTGTCGACGGCGTTGAACGAGGCTTGCAGATTGAGAATCTTGCGCCGCAACTGGCGCGCATTACGGCCCACGTCCTTGCCCAGTTCATTGGCGACACCGGCAAGCATCATCAGGTCGATGCCCGATGAAAAATGCTTGCCGTTACCGCTGAGGACTACCACGCGGACTTCGTCGGTATCGTCGATCCACTGGAAGATTTCGACAATCTCGCTCCAGAACGCCGCATTCATTGCGTTGATCTTTTCCGGGCGATTGATCTGCACATGGGCGATGTTGTCGCCCAGTTCGACGCTGAAGGCGGAGTATTGAGTCATGGCAGTGATCCTTTACCGGGCTGGGAAATAAGCCTCGAACTATAACAAGGCAAGGGGGCGGCGGTTCGGCCAAATGCGGGACTGCCCGAAGTCTGCGCAAGATGCGCGGGCCTCTTCGCGAGCAGGCTCGCTCCCACAGGGAGACTGCATTTCAATGTGGGAGCGAGCCTGCTCGCGAAGGCGTCGGATCATTCACCGCACGCAATTATTTCAGCCCCAGCCTGTAAAGCGAGCCATTCTCTTCATCCGTCAGCACATACAGATAGCCATCCGGCCCTTGGCGCACGTCACGGATACGCTGATTCAACTCACCCAGCAAACGCTCCTCATGGACCACCTTGTCACCATCGAATTGCAGGCGAATCAGTTCCTGGGTCACCAGTGCGCCGATAAACGCGTTGTGCTGCCACGGCGTGAAGCGATCCGCGTCATAGAAGGCCATGCCGCTAACCCCGGGGGATTTTTCCCAGACATGATGCGGCGCCACGGTGCCTTCAGCAGTTTTGCCCTTCGCCTCAGGAATCGGTTGCATCGAGTAGTTGATGCCATGGGTCGCCAACGGCCAGCCGTAGTTCTTGCCACGTTCGATGATGTTCACTTCGTCGCCGCCACGTGGCCCGTGCTCGTTCTCCCACAGCGTGCCGGTCCACGGATTGAGCGCCGCGCCTTGCGGGTTACGCAGGCCGTAGGACCAGATTTCAGGCCTGACACCGGATTGGCCAACAAAAGGGTTATCGTCCGGCACCTTGCCATCCGGGAAGATGCGTACGACTTTGCCTTGCAACTTGTCGAGGTCCTGCGCAGTCGGCCGATCGTTGTTTTCGCCCAGGGTGATGAACAGATACCCGTCGCGATCGAACACCAGCCGTGAACCGAAGTGGTTGCTCACCGACAGCTTCGGTTCCTGACGGAAGATCACATTGAAGTCCTTCAGCGTCTTCAGGTCATCGGAAAGCCGTCCGCGCCCTACCGCCGTACCAGCCTTGCCGCCCTCACCACCGCCTTCGGCATACGACAGATAGACCATGCGGTCCTGCTTGAAGTCTGGCGACAGCGCCACATCAAGCAAACCGCCCTGCCCTTTGGCCCAGACTTGCGGCACGCCACTGATCGGCTCCGACAGTTTGCCGTCCTTGCTCACAACGCGCAGATGACCCGGACGTTCGGTCACCAGCATGCCCTTCTGATCAGGCAGAAACGCCAGTGCCCAAGGATGTTCCAGGCCTTGGGCAATGGTGGTGACTTCAAGAATGCCCTGCTCGCTTTTCAGCTCTTTGGACGCGGCGGCGAACGCCGGGGCACTGATCAGCGCGGCGGCGCAACAGGTGGCTAGTAGGGTTTTACGCAACATGCACGATTCCTTTTGTTCGTGTGAAAGGCTGACAGAACATCAGTCCTGCCGTTCAACGGTTGCTGCCGGTGCCCCGTGAGGGCGGGTTGGGAATGAAAGTTGGCGGATTGCTCGGCACCGAGCGAATCGGTTGACCATTGCCGATGCCGCGATTTTCAACGGTCGGCTGACGTGGCACGGGAACGGTGTTCGGCCCGCGAAGCGGCGGAGCGCTGGGCTGGGTGCCCTGCATGCTGTTGGGATTGGCCCGGCGGATCGGGCTGTTGTAGGGATTGTTGCTGTTCCCGGTGGGGCTTTGTGCGAGCACGACATCGGCATGAACCAGGCCACCACTTAAGACGAGGACGGCGATGCCAATCAGAAACCGGTTCATGGGAATACCTCTCGATGTGCGTGGACTAGAGCCTTGGAGCCCACGCTACGCCGTGGGTTCGGATTTGTTAACCCTCGTGCCTTAAACAACATGTAACACGGCTTGACCGTACCGCTGGAAGCCGCGCAATCACTGGAAACTTTCTCGCCGCGCCACGGGTCACCTGATCATCACTCGGAGGACAGGTCATGGCTCGGGCAATCTGGAAAGGCGCAATCAGTTTTGGACTGGTACACATCCCCGTGGCGCTGGTTTCAGCGACGTCGTCCCAAGGCGTAGACTTCGATTGGCTCGACAGCCGCAGCATGGACCCGGTGGGCTACAAACGCATCAACAAGGTCACCGGCAAGGAAGTCACCAAAGAGAACATCGTCAAAGGCGTGGCCTACGAAAAGGGCCGCTACGTGGTGCTCAGCGAGGAAGAAATCCGCTCGGCGCACCCCGTCTCGACACAGACCATCGACATTTTCTCTTTCGTCGACGCCGAGCAGATTCCGCTGCAGAACATCGACACGCCCTATTACCTGGCGCCAGACAAGCGCGGCGGCAAGGTTTACGCGTTGCTGCGCGAAACCCTGAGCAAAACCAACAAGGTCGCCCTTGCCCGCGTTGTCCTGCATACCCGTCAATACCTGGCCGCGTTGATGCCGCTGGAGTCGGCGCTGGTTCTGGTGAAACTGCGCTGGCCGCAGGAAGTGCGCAGTCTTGATGAACTGGCGCTGGGCAGCGAGGTGACCAAGCCGCAACTGGCCAAGGGCGAGCTGGACATGGCCAAACGTCTGGTTGAAGACATGACCTCGGAGTGGTCGCCTGAGGACTACAAGGACGAGTTCGAAGACAAGATCATGGCGCTGGTCGAGAAAAAAGCCCACGAAGGCAAGATCGAGGACGTCGAGACCACCACTGGCGAGGAAGAACGCAAGACTGCCGATGTTATCGACTTGACCGAGCTGCTCAAACGCAGCCTCGGTGGCAAGGCACCGGCCAAGCCCAAGGCCAAATCAAGCAGTAAGGCGGCGCCGGCGAAGAAGACCAGGAAGGCGTCCGGGGAGTAAGCGTTGGGCCAGCTAGAGGTATGTTTGAAGTGAAGCCGCCTTCGCGAGCAGGCTCGCTCCACAGGGAAACGCATTTCAAAATGTGGGAGCGAGCCTGCTCGCGAAGAGGCCGGTACTGACACCGCAAGTCTCAGATCAGAATAAAGAACGCCAACAACGCCGCAAAAATCGCCCACTTCTCCAGGTAATACCGCGTACGGTTGCGCTTCTTCAGCTCTTTGCCGCGCAAACGGATCTTGTAGATCTTGGTAAACAAGCGGTTGATACCACCGGTCTTGTCCCCCGCATCATTCGGCGCGCCTGCCGCTGACATCACGGTGCGGCTGAACCAGCGGTTGAACGCCGCCGCCCAGCGGTACTTCAACGGCCGCTCAATATCACAGAACAGAATGATCCGGTTCTGATCCGTGGTGTTTTCGGCGTAATGAATAAACGTCTCGTCGAACATCACCGCTTCGCCATCGCGCCAGTGATAGTTCTCACCGTCGACGTTGATGTAGCAGCCGGGATCATTCGGCGTATCCAGACCCAGGTGATAACGATAGGAACCGGCGTACGGATCGCGGTGGCGCACCAGCTTCGAGCCCGGTGGCAGCTCGGCAAACATCGCCGCCTTGATTGAGCCGATGCTCTGCACCAATTCAGTGGTGCGCGGGCACAGCTTCATCGCCGATGGATGGCTGTCGCTGTACCACTTGAGGTAGAAGCGCTTCCAGCCAGTCTTGAAGAAAGAGTTGAAGCCGACATCGTCATACTGATTCGAGCGCTTGATCTCGCCGGCACGCAGCAGATTCTGGCCCTCCTCACGAATCTCTTGCCAGTGCGCCTGCAACGGGCTCAGATCGGGAAAGTCCGCCGGGTTCAGGTACGGCTTGTTGGGGATTTTCGAAAACAGATAGAGGAAGCAGTTGATGGGCGCGAGAAACGTCGAGTGGTCACTCAATTGCCGCCCCAGTTTGTGGCGCACGCGTCCACGCAAGTGAACGTAAGCAATGGAGATGACATAAACAGCGGCAATGATGAGTTTCACGGAAAAGGGTCACACGTCAAAAGTGAACAAACTGCGCGCGTGGCGACCTGAGGCCCAGCGTCTTATGCAGCGGTCTTGATGCACAGGGCGCGTCCATGGCCCGCGCCGTTTCCGGGCGCTCGGTGAAAGGGTGGCATTTTAGCCACAGTTCGTAACCGATAGTGAACCCTCAACTGTGAAAAACTGTCTTGCGCGTTTGCGTGTAAAGCTCCAGCACACTTGAATCCATACAAACGCCCGTTGCTCATTTGGATGGAACCACGCTTGGCACGCGCTCCTCTATCGCTTACCAATAACGGAGGAACCCCCATGATCGCCCCAGAAACCGGTATGAAACCAGGTCAGCGCTATCGAATTGAAAGCGTCGAGCGCGCGCCGCAATTCTCTGGCTTTTTTCTCGATGGAAAGTATTACCTGGGACCTGAGTTGCAGACCGCCGTCGGCTGGCTTGAAGGGCAAATATTCTTCTACGACCAGCTCGACCCGACCGGTGAGCCGGTTTATCCGGGAAGGATTGCCGGCACGATCGAAGGGCTGACGCTGGTAATGCCGGACGGCTTACGGCTGGAGATTGAAGAAGCGCCCTATCAGGCCGAACCTGCCGCGCCAGTGCGCGCTTCCCTCGCCGGGCGCATCGAGCGTATCTCGCGGCAGCCGATTCGCCCTTCGCCGCTGTTGGTAGCCGGGGCTGCGATGCTGGTAGGGGTTTGCCTGCTGACGATCTCGCGCATCAGAAATCGCTGAAGGCCACCGCGCGAGCGGTGGCCCAACTATCGGTCACTGCTCGCGGGTTACCGTCAGTGCGACCACGGCGATGCGCTCGGCGCGCTCATATTCAGGCTTGAGCAGTTCCTCACTGAACACATCCGGATCGAGTTCACGATAAGTCCAGCCAAAACGTTCGCCCTTGAGCAGAGGCGCCACGGCCTCGCGGAACGGGTCCTGCCCGGCAACGATCGCTACGCCGGTATACACAAGTAACGTGCCGCCGACTTCCAGGCGCGGCAACGCCTCACGCACGATCCGCACCGACAAGCCCTCGCCCAGCGCCCCGCCGCCGTGGCGATAAGCGCGCTGTTGCTGGTCGTTCATATACGGCGGGTTGGCGATGATCAAGTCGAACTGACCTTCGACACTGGCGAGTAGATCGCTGTGGTACACCGACACGTTGTTGGCCCCGGCCAGCTCAGCGTTGACGGCACTCATGCGCAACGCCTGCGGATTGATGTCGACCGCCAGCACTTGGGCATCCGGCCGTGCCTTGGCGATCAGCACCGCCCCGGCGCCGCTGCCGCAGCCGATGTCCACCGCGCGCCTGATCGGCGAAAAGCGCTGCTGCAATTGCGCTTCGATGGCCTGAGCAAAACGATAAGTGTCCGGGCCAAAGAACACCGCATCGCTCGCGGTGGTCGGAAACGCCGAGTGGGCGAATAACCGGTCATTCAGCGTCGACCAGCGCACACGACTGCGCCACACCGCGCCATCGCGTTCGACTACGCCGGCCTGCTCCAGCGTGGCCAGTTCTTCTGCGCGAAACAGCTCTGAAGGAAACGGCATCGACCAGCCAAACACATCACGCAGATCTTTCGCCAACGGCGTGGCAAAGCGCTGCAGAAAACGTTCGTGGGTCAACGGCGTTGGGGTAATGAAGTGATAACCGCTGTCGAGCAGGCGCTTGCCCAACTCGAACAGGGCTCTGTCCGATGTTTCTTGTGCCGACATGAAGCCTCCTTGTTTCAACGCAAGCGGGCGCGCAGTTGCATGAAGCGACGCGTCGCGAAAAGTCCGGCCGGACGCCAGTGCCGCTGAGGTTGCAGCCATGGCATCAACAATGACATCTGTTCGGCGGCAGGCTTGTCGGCCAGTGCCGCTTCCAGGTTGAGCAGATCGGCGTCATCGTCAAAGGTTTCTTCGACGGCAGCTTCGCGGCGTACGTAAGGCCGAGGCCGGGAGGCCGGGCAATCCTGAGTGATCCAGTCGCGCAACAGCTGTTTCTCATAGCCATTGAACACGCCGAACATCGCCGCATCGCTGCCGTCGATCAAACGCCAGAAACGACTTTCTTCCACCGCCTCACCACGTTTGATCCAGCTTTTGCGCTCCAGCGCCGACAGAAACTCGCCCATCTGTCCCGGCGTGGCCAGCCACTGATTGATGGTGCGGTTTTCGATGCGGCAGTAGTCGGAATGCATGTGCCGGCCAAAGACAGCTTTACGCTCAAGCATGGCGATGACTTCGTGGTCCAGATCGAACTCTGTGATCACCGCGGTTGTGCCTTTGCCGACATCATTCAGGCGGTAACCAACCGCCATGCGCCGATAGAACTCATCGCGCTCTTCGCCCAAGGGCAACAGCTCGAGCATTGATTGCACTGCCTTGCGCGCATGGCCGGTGCTGGCGTTGTCGATGGTCACGTGCAGGCGGAAATAGTGCGGATCGATACCCAGCTCTGCCAATTCATAAGCACTGATCAGCAGATGCAGAGGCAGTTGCTCGTAGCCGAGGTTGAAGCCGATGACTTCTGGCAGAAACTGCCCGCCGAAACGTCCCAGTGCCAGCTGCACCGCGCCTTGCAGAAAATACTCGTCGGCAAGACCGCTCAGATCAGAGCATTCATGCTCGGCGAGCAGCTTGCGATAGATCACCACATGATTCTGCCGTGGCACGCCCTCGCCCAACTCTTCCAGATAGGTATCGAGCAAATCGTCGAAACGCGGGTCCTGCCACTGCGGCAACAGCCCGGCCAGCCAAGCGCCATCGACCTCTTTGGTCGGTGCCACATGCAGAATGAAATACAACGCGTGGGATTTGTTGCGGAAATAGCGGCGCGGTGCGCCCTGCTGACGTTGTTCGAGGTAATCGGCGTACTCGGCCGCCACGCTGGCGCAGCGGGTTTCCGACCATTGCAGCAGCTCTTCGGCGCTGGCCGGCAAATCGTCAGACAGCGCAGCCGCCTTGCTCAGCTGCCGGCGCAGGAAGTCCAGTGCCGCACGATCAACCGTGGAGTCTTCCGCCAGCAATCGGTCATAGAGCCGGCGCTCGGTATCCGCCGGCGTGGATGTTTTACCCGAAGACTTCCTGGTCGGGATTTCGATCAGCGACATGACTCATTCCCCTGCGTTATTGGCATTGCCTATAAACGAAAGAGTGATTGGCGCTGAAAAAAATTCCCTTTTTGTGCGAGACGATACGCTCAGTGGTGCACGTCGGTTTTTTAACCCAAAGCGGTATCGAGAAACATCATCACGCCGAACCCAAGCATCAGCCCGAGCGTGGCAGGCGTCTCGTGGCCGTTGCGGTGAGTTTCCGGAATCACTTCATGCGACACCACAAAGATCATCGCGCCCGCCGCCAGGCCCATCGCCACCGGAAAACCCAACGCAAAACTATTGGTGATGCCCAAACCGATGATCGCGCCCAACGGTTCCATCAATCCTGAAGCGGCGGCAATCAACGCTGCACGCCCTGCGGAAATGCCGGTCACGCGCAATGCCAACGCGACCGCTAGTCCTTCTGGAATGTCCTGAATGGCAATGGCCGTCGTCAGCGGCAGGCCGATTTTCATGTCACCAGTGGCGAAGCTGACGCCGATCGCCATGCCTTCCGGAAGGTTGTGCAGGGTGATCGCCAGCACGAACAGCCAGACCCGATTGAAGCGCTTGGCTTCGGGGCCGCGCCGGCCGCTTTTTTCATGTTCGTGGGGGACGAAGCGGTCGAGACCGACCATCAACGCCACGCCTAAAGCCATGCCGGCCACAACGACGGCAGCGGCGAGCATGGGACTGCTCACCGCTTCCTTCGCCGCCGCAATCCCCGGCAGGATCAGTGAAAAGGAACTGGCAGCCAACATCATCCCTGCCGCAAACCCGAGCATGGTGTCTTGAGTTCGCGAAGTAATCGCCCGCAACGCCAGGGCCAGCAACGCACCGATTGCCGTGGCGGCAAAACCCGACAGCCCGCCGAGGGTGGCGAGGCGTAGCGTGTCGCGGCCGGTACTGACCAAACCGGTGTAGCCGCTGATCAGCAACAACACGGTTACACCGACCAGGGTCAGCCAGAAAATCCGCCCTCCCCAGCCCGTGCGCGACAGGTTCACAAACCATGCTCGCACGGGAGCTGCGAACGAAGATGACGGTAGCGCCATGAAAAGTCCTCGGTTTCAGGTGGCCGGTACGAACGGCGTGGTTTCATCCAGCTGCGCCAGCGGAACATCGCTGCCACCCGGGGTCAGAATCACCTTGCGGCATTCTTCCTGCTTCTTATTGAAGATCTTGTAACCCTCGGCCGCCTGCTCCAGCGACAGCCTGTGTGTGATGATCGCCTCGGGCTGCAACTTGCCGGTTTCGATGTAGCCAAGCAGCTCCGGGAGAAAACGCTGTACGTGAGTCTGGCCCATTTTGAAGGTCAGGCCCTTGTCAAAAGCGTCGCCGAACATGAAGCCATGGATAAATCCTGCATACACCCCCGGAACGCTGACCACACCGCCACGGCGGACGGCGGCGATGCACTGGCGCAAAGCCTTGCCGCTGCTGCCTTCAAGCTTGAGTGTAGCCATGACCGTTTCGGTGGTGCTGCCCTTGGCTTCAAGGCCGACGGCATCGATCACGGCATCGACGCCGCGATGGCCGGGAGTCTGGCTGGTAATAGTGTCGGCCGGGTCATCGTCTTCATCGAAGTTGATCGGAATCACGCCGTAGGTGCGCTGGGCATAATCGAGGCGGTACTGGTGATGGTCGACCATGAAAATCAGCTCAGCACCGAGCATTCTCGCGCAGGCTGCGGTGAGCAAACCGACCGGCCCGGCGCCGTAGATCGCCAGACTCGAACCCTGTTTGACCCCGGCGTTGATCACCGCTTGCCAGGCAGTCGGCAGGATGTCAGAGAGAAACAGCACTTTTTCGTCCGACAGCGTGCCCGGCACCTTGAACGGGCCGGTATTGGCTTTCGGCACGCGCACCAGTTCCGCCTGGCCACCGGGAATCCCGCCATACAGACGGCTGTAGCCGAACAGCGCTGCTGGCGGCGGAATCATTTTCTTGTTCAGCGCTGCGCCAGGGCCTTCATTGGTGGTTTCGCAAGCGGCGTAAAGCTCTTGCTGGCAGAAGAAGCAATCGCCACAGGCGATCACGAACGGAATTACCACGCGGTCGCCGCGCTGCACGGCCGTGACGGCTGGCCCGGTTTCTTCGACGATCCCCATGAACTCATGACCGAAGATATCGCCGTGCTCGACGGTGGGTATCTTGCCTCGGTACAGGTGCAGGTCCGACCCGCAGATGGCGGTAGCGGTGACGCGCAGGATGATGTCGTCGGCGGCTTCAAGTTTCGGGTCCGGTACGGTTTCGACGCGCACGTCATGGGCGCCGTGATAGGTCATTGCTCGCATGGCTTGGTCCTCACTCGTTTGAACGAAAATGGCTGCTGCTCCACTTTCCGAAGTGAAAATGGCCGAGTGAGTTCATTCGGGTTTTCGAGATTTTGATCAGCGGATATCGGGGACTGCTCGGACGAGCCGATGCGTACGCCCGTTTGCCTGCCATATAACTGCCGTCTGAGTTATGCGACAATGCGCGCCAATGTCCAACAAGAACCCCGTACTCGTCGCTCAGCAGCTTGCCTTCAACGGCCCCAGTTGCGGACGGCTTATGCGCGTTGGCTCAACTCAAGCACAGACTGGGGGGAGCTGGAAAAGCTCCAGATTGGTATTCAAGTCCGGTACCAAGCACCACAGACCAGCTCTAACCCATTGATAGGTAAGGTAATTGATCTCCACAGCTAACATCACGATGCAGTTTGGCGCCAAGCCGCTGTTCGAAAACGTTTCGGTCAAATTCGGCGCAGGCAATCGCTACGGCCTGATCGGTGCCAACGGTTGCGGCAAGTCGACCTTCATGAAAATCCTCGGCGGCGATCTCGATCCGTCCGGCGGTCAGGTCATGCTTGAGCCGAACGTGCGTCTGGGTAAGCTGCGCCAGGATCAGTTCGCCTACGAAGAATTCACCGTGATCGACACCGTGATCATGGGTCACGAAGAGCTGTGGAAGGTCAAGGCCGAGCGCGATCGCATCTACTCGCTGGCTGAAATGTCCGAAGAAGACGGCATGGCCGTCGCCGAGCTGGAAACCGAGTTCGCCGAGATGGACGGCTACACCGCCGAATCCCGTGCCGGCGAATTGTTGCTGGGTCTGGGCATTCCGCTGGAACAGCATTTCGGCCCGATGAGCGAAGTCTCGCCAGGCTGGAAACTGCGCGTGTTGCTGGCGCAGGCACTGTTCTCCGATCCGGAAGTGCTGTTGCTCGACGAACCGACCAACCACCTGGACATCAACACCATTCGCTGGCTGGAAAACATCCTCACCCAGCGTAACAGCCTGATGATCATCATCTCCCACGACCGTCACTTCCTGAACAGCGTGTGCACGCACATGGCTGACCTGGATTACGGCGAGCTGCGCCTGTTCCCGGGCAACTACGACGAGTACATGACCGTGGCGACCCAGTCCCGCGAGCAACTGCTGTCGGACAACGCCAAGAAGAAAGCGCAGATCTCCGAGCTGCAATCGTTCGTCAGCCGCTTCTCGGCCAACGCCTCGAAAGCCAAGCAGGCCACCTCCCGCGCCAAGGCGATCGACAAGATCCAGCTGGCCGAGGTCAAGCCTTCCAGCCGCGTCAGCCCGTTCATTCGTTTCGAGCAGAACAAGAAGCTGCACCGTCAGGCGGTCATGGTCGAGAAAATGGCCAAGGGTTTCGATGGCAAGCCATTGTTCAAGGACTTCAGCTTCCAGGTTGAAGCCGGCGAGCGCGTTGCGATCATCGGCCCGAACGGTATCGGCAAGACCACCCTGCTGCGCACCCTGGTCAACGAACTGACCCCGGATGCCGGTAGCGTGAAATGGACTGACGCCGCTGAACTGGGCTACTACGCTCAGGACCACGCTCACGACTTCGAAGACGACGTCACCCTGTTCGACTGGATGGGTCAGTGGACCCAGGGCGAGCAGATGATTCGCGGTACTTTGGGCCGGATGCTGTTCTCCAACGACGAGATCCTCAAGTCGGTCAAGGTCATCTCCGGTGGTGAGCAAGGTCGCATGCTGTTCGGCAAGCTGATCCTGCAAAAGCCCAACGTGCTGATCATGGACGAACCGACCAACCACTTGGACATGGAATCGATCGAAGCACTGAACCTGGCGCTGGAAAACTACCCGGGCACGCTGATTTTCGTCAGCCACGACCGTGAGTTTGTATCGTCCCTGGCCACGCGCATCATCGAGCTGAGCCCGAACGGCGTGACCGACTTCAGCGGCACTTATGACGACTACCTGCGTAGCCAAGGCGTCGTTTTCTAAGAGCAGCTTTTAGTTTCAAGCTGCAAGCTGCAAGTTAAAAGCCCTGTCCTCTGTGACGGGGCTTTTTGCATTCGGCGTTTGGACATTGCTGGTGCGCAGATATTCGCGAGCAGGCTCGCTCCCACAGGGGAATGCATTTCAAATGTGGGAGCGAGCCTGCTCGCGAAGGGGCCGTCAGCAGCCCCATCAATCCCAAGGGAAAGTAGTTAGCCTGCTTTCTTTTATCCCAGCCCCGCGCCATGATGTCGGCAACTCTCCCACCGCCGCCCGCGAACGAGTGCTCATGTCTGCGCAGCCACTGCCACCGCAAAGCTCCCTGGCGATCACCCTGCAGATCGTCTCCATCGTTTTCTACACCTTCATTGCCTTCCTCTGCATTGGTTTGCCGATTGCGGTACTGCCCGGTTACGTCCATGAGCAACTGGGTTTCAGCGCGATCATTGCCGGGCTGGTGATCGGTTCGCAGTACCTCGCCACCCTGCTCAGCCGGCCAATGGCCGGGCGCATGTCAGATACCCTGGGCACCAAGCGGGCGATCATTTATGGCTTGTGGGGGATTGTCCTCAGCGGCGCGCTGACGTTGCTGTCGACCTTGCTGCAAAGTTTTCCGCTGACCAGCCTGTTGATTCTGATTGCCGGGCGCCTGCTGCTTGGCATTGCCCAAGGCCTGATCGGTGTCGGCACCATCAGTTGGTGCATGGGCCAGGTCGGTGTCGAGCACACGGCAAAATCCATCGGCTGGAACGGCATCGCTTCTTACGGCGCGATTGCCATTGGTGCGCCGTTGGGCGTGGTGATGGTCGCTGAATATGGCTTTGTCAGCCTTGGCATCGCGCTGTCGGCGTTGGCGGCAGGTGCGCTGTGGTTGATCCGCAACAAACCCTCGGTGCCGGTGATTCGTGGCGAGCGCCTTTCGTTCTGGGCCGTGTTCGGCAAGATTGCGCCGTACGGCACCAGCCTGACGCTGGCCTCGATCGGCTACGGCACCCTGACCACCTTCATCACTCTTTATTACCTCAATCGAGGCTGGACCGGCGCGGCGTACTGCCTGACCGTGTTTGGCGTGTGTTTCATTCTCTCGCGGTTGCTGTTTATCTCGGCCATCGCCCGCTTTGGCGGGTTTGCCTCAGCCATCGTTTGCATGTCGGTTGAAACTGTCGGGCTGGTGCTGTTGTGGCTGGCGCCCTCCACTGCGTATGCGTTGATTGGCGCAGGGCTGGCGGGGTTTGGGCTGTCTCTGGTGTACCCGGCGCTGGGGGTTGAAGCGATCAAACAGGTGCCGAGTTCCAGCCGTGGTTCAGGGTTGGGGGCTTATGCAGTGTTCTTCGATCTGGCACTGGCGATCGCGGGACCGTTGATGGGCGCGGTGGCGTTGAATCTGGGCTATTCGTGGATTTTCTTCAGCGCGGCGTTGTTGTCGGTGACCGGGCTGGGCCTGACCTTGTTGCTCAAGCGTCGCGCTACCTCCTGAAACCACCGATCCCCTTGCACTCGTCAGCTCCTACAGGAATTGGTGGCGGCGATGAAGTTATTGATCCGCCGTCTGCATCCCCGCCCTGCTCGATTTACCCAGTGCCTGGGCAAAAAACCGTCCGGCCTCGGAGATCAGGTTGCGGTGAATATCTTCGCGATCCACCCCGTCGGCATCGGTACACAACGCCGGCATGGAGAGGATCTGCTCTTCGGTGCACGGCGCCATGAACACGAAGTGCCCTGCTCCGGCCAGCAATTTGAAGTCCGGCGCGGTGGGCAGTTTGCGCGCCAGGGCGGCGGCGTTTTTATCGAAGGCCACCAGTTTGTCGCCGTCGCCGCTGTAGAGCAGCACCGGTACGTGCACATCGGCAAGGGTGTGGCGGCCGAACTTCAGGCTCAGTGGCGCCATCAGCAATAACGCGTGAACCCGTGGATCGGCCACTGGCTGCAAGTCGTCGCGATCGACAATCAGCTCGCCCTGGGTGTTGCAGGCATCGTGATCGTCCGGGCGTTCCTGGCAATAGCGGCGCAGACGATCCAGATCCGGTTGCGCCCCGGAAAGAATCAACGCGGTCTCGCCTCCAGCCGAATAACCGATCACACCAACCTGATCAGCATTGACGAACGGTGCCAGCATGTTGTCTGCGAGCGTCGCGGTGATCGCTTGGGAAATCTGGATTGGCCGGCCGTAGAGATTGCTCAACGTGCCAAGTCGGCTGTGGTCGCGCCAGTTGTCGCCGGGATGAATCACTGCCACCACGACAAACCCCTTGCGCGCCAGCGAGGTCGCCAGATCATGCAAGGCCAGCGGCGTGCCGGTATTGCCATGGGAGAGCATCAACATCGGAAAGCGGCCGATGGCGACCTTGGTGTCTTCTCCAGCCTCGACCGAGTAACCCTCAAGCAAACTCATATGCTCACGGTCACTGGACGGGTAAAAAGCGATGGCGCGCATCGGTTGCAAATCGAGCGGGTCGAGAAAGGTCATCTCGTGATAACCGACGCTCCAGACAGGGTGGCGCCCCGGTGCGGCCTGCACTGAATTCAGGCTGCCCAGCAGGCAAATCAGCAACAGTGCACAAAGATGCCTCATGAATGCCCCACCCTGTCGGACCACATCGTCGGATGTGCTGAAACTGCATAACCCGGGCCAGATTATGTAACAGCCAGAAACAAAAAACTCCGTAATCAGCCCTTGCGGAATCAGAATACAGAGTTTTTTGGGGATTGCCTGAACAGACGCTGTTCTTTACGCAAGCCTTACGCGGCGGCGAACAGTTGCTCGCTGATCTTCGCTTGCGCAGCGCTCATGGCGTTGTTGCGCACTTCTTCGCCATAGGCCAAACCTTCAGCGCGGACGATTTCGATATCGGTGATGCCGAGGAAGCCCAGTACCAGCTTCAGATACTCTTCGTGAGCGATGCCGCTGGCCTGACCGGCATGAATGCCACCGGAAGTCGACACGATCACCACTTTCTTGCCGCCGCACAGGCCTTCAGGGCCGGCTTCGGTGTAGCGGAACGTCTGGCCGGCGACGGCGACGCGGTCGATCCACGCTTTGAGCTGGGTCGGCACGGTGAAGTTGTACATCGGCGCGGCAATCACCACGGCGTCGGCAGCGATGAATTCGGCCAGGGTCGAAGCGCTCAGCTCGGCTTCGTGCTGTTGCGCAGCGTCGCGCAGTTCGGCGGTGGTGCCGGCGGCAACCAGCGTGGTCGACGAGAAGTGGCTGATCGCATCGGCGGCCAGGTCGCGGTAGGTGACCACGGCGCTCGGCTCGGCGGCTTGCCAGGCGTCGACGACTTGACGGCTCAACTGACGGGAAGCCGAGTTGTCGCCGAGAATGCTCGAATCGATGTGCAACAGTTTCATGTGGGTTCTCCTGAAAGAATCGCCGGCGGCGACGGAATGGAGACAATCCTACGCAACAAACCAATAGCTGATTAGTCGCCGACAATGCGATAGTTCGTCCCATTGATAGAACGACTGGAAACGCGCATGCAGGACCTCAACGATCTCTACTATTTCGCCAAAGTGGTCGAAGCCGGCGGATTTGCCGCCGCCGGGCGCTTGCTTGGTATTCCCAAGTCACGGCTTTCGAGAAGAATTGCCGAGTTGGAAGAGCGCCTCGGTGCACGTCTGCTGCAACGCACCACTCGGCAACTGAGCCTCACTGCCGTGGGCGAACGCTATTTGCGCCACTGCCAGGCGATGCTGCTGGAAGCGGAAATGGCTGACGAGGCCGTGGCGAGCATGTCCAGCGAGCCTCGCGGACGCTTGCGGGTGTCGTGCCCGACCGGGCTTGCCCATGAAATGCTGCCGACGGTGATCAGCGATTTCCTCGGCAAGTTTCCTCAGGTGCAGTTGGAGGTCGTCCTGCTCAACCGCCGGGTCGATCTGGTCACCGAAGGCATCGATGTCGCCTTGCGTGTGCGCGATCACGGCGATGAAGACCCGTTGCTGGTCACCCGGCGCTTGCGGCAGGCGCAAGCAGTGGTGATCGCCAGCCCGGCGTTCATGCAAGGCAAGACGATCACTCATCCGCAGGACCTGAAAAACCTGCCGGTACTCGGCGCGCTGGAAGCCGACCGCATGGTTCACGTCCGTCTGCTCGATCAGCAAGGCAAGAGCGTCGATCTGAGCATGGAAGCGCGGCTGGGCATTGATGACTTCGTGGTGCGCAAGGCCTGCGTGCTCGCCGGTCAGGGCTTTACCGTGCTGCCGATGATGTTCTGCGAAACCGAATTGCGTAACGGCACACTGGTGCAAGTGCTGCCGCAATGGTCATTGCCTGGCGGCTGGCTGCAAGCGGTGTACCCGCACAGGCGCGGGGTAATGCCAGCGGTGCGCGCATGGATTGATCACTTGGTCGAATCGTTCAATGCCTGCGGGGACAGATTTCTATGAAACAAGGAAGAATGAGCGAAGCCGAGGTCGCCGAGTTTTGTCTGGCTCTGCCCGGCGCGCGGGAAGATTACAAATGGGGCGGCGTGCGGGTGTTCTCGATTGCCGGCAACAAGATGTTTGCCTTGCAGGGGCTGCGAGGAGATTCGCTGGCGTTCAAGGTCGACAAGGATCTGTTTCTCGGCCATTGCGACCGCCCGGGGATTCATCCGGCGCCGTATCTGGCGCGGGCGCAGTGGATCATCATGCACCCGCCCTACCCGCTGGGTGCCGAGGAATTACAGGGTTTGTTGCAGCGATCGCATCAACTGGTGGTGGGCAAGTTGCCTAAGAAAACCCAAATCGGCCTGCTTTTGTAAGCACGCAAATCCTGTGGGAGCGAGCCTGCTCGCGAAGGCGGTTTGTCAGGCGACTCATCAGCGAGGATTGATCGTTCCCTCGCTCTGCGTGGGAATGCAGCCGGGGACGCTCTGCGTCCCAAAAGATCGCAGCCTTCGGCAGCTCCTACAGAGGTAAGTGTGTTCTTTAGATCAAAGACAACAGGTTGGAACCGAGGAAAATCTGGTCAATCCAGAACACCTGATGCAGCAACACGCTCGCCCAGAACAGAATCTGAAACGATACCTTGCGCGTCTTGTGTCGGAATACCTGCTGCGCGATCAAAGCACCCGGCCAGCCACCCGCCAGTTCTACCGCATGCAGTATGTTTTCCGGCGTGCGCCAGGCATCGGCGCGGGCTTTGCGTTTGTCGGCCCAATACAGAAAGAACGCCAGCACACTGACAATCCCGTACGCCGCCAACGGCACCCGCGAGATGCCGCTGAACCACATCGACAGCGAGCCGAACAGCGGCAGCGCGCAGACGATCAGCAGCACCCCAAGCTTCAACTTCAGATGCTGAAGGCACCCGCCTGAAGGTCGTCCCTCAGGGCGGCGCGAGCGGGAATCGTTCATGCCTTGGCCGCCGACCAGTCCACCCAGCCGAACTGCCAGGTCGCCAGAATGAAAAGGCCGAAGGCAATCCGGTACCAGGCGAACGCTGCATAACTGTGGCTGCCGATGAACTTGAGCAGGCCGCGTACAGCAATCATGGCGAAGATGAACGCCGTGACAAAACCAATGGCGAATACCGGGAAATCCGCCGGTACGAACAGGTCGCGGTATTTGTAACCGGAATACACCGCCGCACCGACCATGGTTGGCATGGCGAGGAAGAACGAGAACTCGGTGGCCGTCTTGCGCGACAGGCCGAACAGCAACCCGCCAATAATTGTCGAGCCGGAACGCGAGGTGCCGGGAATCATCGCCAGGCATTGCGCGAAGCCGATTTTCAGCGCGTCGGTCCAGCGAATCTCGTCGACGGTTTCCGCATGCACTTCATGCTGGCGCTGTTCGGCCCACAACATGATGATCCCGCCGATGACCAGCGCCGCCGCGACGGTAATCGGGTTGAACAGGTATTCGTGGATCAGATCGGCAAAAATCACGCCGAGCACTACGGCCGGCAGGAAGGCGATCAGCAGGTTGGCGGTGAAACGTCGTGCGCTCGGCTGGGTCGGCAGGCCGATCACCACGTCGAGGATCTTGCGCCGAAACTCCCAGACCACCGCGAGGATCGCGCCGAGCTGGATGATGATGTTGAACGCCATGGCCCGTTCGCCGCCGAAGTTCAGCAAATCGGCGACGATGATCTGGTGTCCGGTGCTCGAAATGGGCAAAAACTCCGTCAGCCCTTCTACAACTCCTAGAATCAGTGCCTGCAAGGCGGTCCAAAGATCCATCAATCCCCCAAAGAGCGATGCACGCGGGCATGCCCCGATAGTATTTTTTCGTTCACTGCGTCCAGCGTAGCCGGTAAAAGCTGTAGCGATTGCGCGCGCACAGGATCCACACGAAACGGTAAAAATTCCGTGAAATATCAAAACCGGATTCAGGTTTTCGCGCGCGGGGCCGAAATCCTAACAGACAAGCCTTAATAGCGCTCCCCGCGTTAGGCGGCTCAAGTCGCGCAATCGCGAGCCCACAGCGGTGGCTGGATGCTGGCGATCGTTTATTACAAGAACAAGAATCCGGAGTGACAGCGTTATGAACAGCTTGCGCAGTGTGTCGATCAGCCGACGCTTGTGGCTCATCTTGATCGTGGCGGTGGTCATGTTGCTGACCTTGGGCGTGCTGATGCTCAAGCAGATCCATGACGACCTCTACCACGCCAAGGCGCAGAAAACCCAGCACGTGGTGCAGACCGCCAGTGGCCTGCTCACCTATTACCAAGGTCTTGAGACCGCTGGCACCCTGACCAGGGATGCCGCGCAAAAGCAGGCGCTGACCGCGATCCGTGGCCTGCGCTACGACCAGAGCGACTACTTCTGGATCAACGACCTCACGCCCGTGATGGTCATGCACCCGACCAACCCCAAACTTGAAGGCCAGAACCTTTCGGCGATCCGCGACCCGGACGGCTTTGCGGTGTTCAACGAAATGGTCGCCATCGCCAAGGCCAAAGGCGCGGGCATGGTCAATTATCGCTGGCCGAAGCCGGGAGCGACTGATCCCGTTGCCAAGACCTCTTATGTAAAGCTTTTTGAGCCGTGGGGCTGGGTGATCGGCTCCGGCGTGTACGTCGACGATGTGCAAGCCGAATTCCAGGGGCAGATGATCAAGGCGTCGGCCATCGGTCTGGCGATTGCGCTGATCATGGCGCTGCTGGTGATTCTGATCGCACGCAGCATCGTCCGTCCATTGCAGGAAACCGTGAATGCGATGGCCAACATCGCCAGTGGCGAAAGCGACCTGACCCGCAGCCTTGATACCCATGGCAAGGATGAAGTCACCGAACTGGCCCATCACTTCAATGCCTTCACGGCCAAGCTGCGCCGAGTGATTGGTGATCTGCAGGTCTCGGCCAGCGCTTTGGGCCAGTCTTCCAGCGAGCTGGGTAACGATGCCTCGCAGGCGCAGCAGCGCAGCCAGCAGCAGTCGCAGCAGATGGAACTGGTGGCCACAGCGATCAACGAAGTCACCTACGGCGTGCAGGACGTGGCGAAAAACGCCGAACACGCCGCCGCAGAAATGCGCGATGCCGAAGCGCAGGCGCAACAGGGGCAGATCAATATTGACGGCAGCCTGCAACAGATCGACAAGCTCTCGGGCACGATCGATCAGGCGGTGGAAGTGATCCGCACCCTGGCGGCGGAGAGTACGCAGATTGGCAGCGTGCTGGAGGTGATTCGTTCGATTGCCGAACAGACCAACCTGCTGGCCTTGAACGCGGCGATTGAAGCGGCGCGCGCGGGAGAACAGGGTCGCGGGTTCGCCGTAGTCGCCGATGAGGTGCGCTTGCTGGCCCAGCGTACGCAGAAATCGACGGCGGAGATTCAGTCGATGATCGAGCGTTTGCAGAATCATTCGGAGGCTGCGGTGAAGGTGATCGGCGACAGCAGCAAGGCCTCGCAATTGACCATCGAACAGGCGGGACTGGCCGGAGCGAGCCTTAATGCGATTGGCCAGGCGTTACGTAATCTCAACGGTCTCAATGCGTCGATTGCCAGCGCTACGCTGCAACAGGCGCAGGTGGTTGAGGACATCAACCAGAACGTCACCCAGGCGGCCGGGCTTTCCCATAGCACCGCGTTGGCGGCTGAGCAGTCCAGTGCAGCCAGCCTGCGGCTTGGGCAACTGAGCGAACAGCTCAACGGGTTGCTGCGCCAGTTCCGGGTCTGACCGGTCACCGAGGTGAGCCCACCCCTCACCCCAGCCCTCTCCCCGAGGAGAGGGAGCAGATCACTGCGCTTTTCATGATCTGCGTTCGACGCGTTATTCCAGGTCGGCGTACCTCGACCAAACAACGCGATCAGTTCCCTCTCCCTCCGGGAGAGGGTTAGGGTGAGGGGCTTTTGATCGCAGATCACTGGGCGTTTGATGTTCTGCGTTCGACGCGATATTCCAGGTCGGCGTACCTCGACCAAACAACGCGGTCAGTTCCCTCTCCCTCCGGGAGAGGGTCAGAGTGAGGGGCTTTTGATCGCAGATCACTGCGCTTTTCATGATCTGCGTTCGACGCGTTATTCCAGGTCGGCGTACCTCGACCAAACAACGCGGTCAGTTCCCTCTCCCTCCGGGAGAGGGTTAGGGTGAGGGGCTTTTGATCGCAGATCACTGCGCTTTTCATGATCTGCGTTCGACGCGATATTCCAGGTCGGCGTACCTCGACCAAAACAACGCGGTCAGTTCCCTCTCCCTCCGGGAGAGGGTTAGGGTGAGGGGCTTTTGACCTGACTAATGCAGTACAATCCGCCCCCTTCTCAACTCCCCCAAGGATCACTCATGTCCGGGCTTGAACTGTTTGCCGCTGCCCTCGGTGTCATCGCCGTGTGGCTGACGGTCAAGCAGAATCCGTGGTGCTGGCCGATCGGGCTGGTCATGGTGTTGCTCTACAGCTGGATCTTCTTTGAGGTGAAGCTGTATTCGGACATGTTGCTGCAAGTGATCTACGCCGCGCTGCAGATCTACGGCTGGTGGCAGTGGACCCGCGCCGGGACGATGCATGACGGTCGCCAGGTTACCCGCCTCGATCCACGCTCGATGGTGCTCGGCCTCGGCGTTGGGGCGATCGGCAGTGTGTTGCTGGGCGCGGCGATGGCGCACTGGACCGACGCCGCACAGCCGTGGGTCGATGCCGCGCTCACCGGTTTCAGTCTGGTCGCGCAACTGTGGATGGCGCAAAAACGTCTGCAATGCTGGCCGCTGTGGTTCGTCCTCGATGTGATCTTTGTCGGCTTGTTCATCTACAAAGGCCTGTACCTGACCGCCGCGCTCTACGCGCTGTTTACCTTGCTCGCGGTGCAAGGCTGGCGGGAATGGCGTGCCGATCTGGCGTTGCGCACATGAAAGTCGTTGTTCTCACCGGCCCGGAATCCACCGGCAAGAGTTGGCTGGCGGCAGGGCTGGAGCAGCGTTTCGGCGGCGTGCGCGTTGATGAATATGTTCGTCGGTTCATCGAAGACAACCCACGCGACACTTGCCTTGCGGATATCCCTGATATCGCCCGGGGCCAGTTGCAATGGGAAGATCAGGCGCGCGCGAAACAGCCCCCACTGCTGATTCTCGACACCCACCTGCTCAGCAACATCCTCTGGAGCCAGACTTTGTTTGGCGCCTGCCCGGCCTGGCTGAAAACCGAGTTACTGGCGCGCCATTACGACCTGCACCTGCTGTTGTCCCCACAACAGATCGACTGGACCGAAGACGGCCAGCGCTGCCAACCGGATCTTGCGGATCGCTTGGCGTTCTACGAAGCCACCCGCGTTTGGCTGATCCAGCACCAACAGCCGTTGCAAGTGATCGAAGGAAATTGGGCCGAGCGCCAGACACAAGCCTTTGCGGCGGTCGAGCGTTTGCTGTCCAGATAAGCCGCCCGGCGGCTTTTAACGCAAAACTGTCCGTTTTTGAAACACTCCCGACCGCGCAAAGGCCCCGCCCAAGCGTCATTCATCATTGCGTCACGTGATCTGTTACGCCGATGAAACACCTCGGCGCAAACCCTTGTTCCAGAGCTTTCCGGCGCCCATTGCCCCGCAAGCGATCCGCCCTGTGTTTCAGCGCTGAAACAGTGCCCGCAACAGGGAACTTCCCAGAGCATGTAAGTCGTTGAAATAACGAGATAATTCAAAACCGGCACAGCTTTCGCTCTCTTCTTCACAACGCTGAATAACCCAGCCCACTGAAGAAGGAATTGCAGCCGTGGGGAATTTCAATAAAGGCCTGACCTGCCTCCTGCTGATCGGATCAGCCGCCAGCGCTTTGATCAGCGTCAGCGCCCAGGCTGAAGGCAACGGCGTGATCGTCCTCAACCGCGACGTTCAACCCGTCGCGATCGGGCGCAATGGCGGCAAAGACCCCTATCCGACCACGGTCAACGCCAACCCTTCGGCGCGGATCAACCAGACCCTCAGCAGTACCGAACTCACTGACGGTGATTTCGCCAGTGTCGCCAGCGGCTCATCGATTCGCGGCAACATGACCACGCCCAGTTCCAACCTGCCCGGCATGAACACCCTGACCAATCAGAACGGCCTGCCCGGCATGCGTACTGGCAGCGGCGGTGGTTCTGGCGCCTCGATCTCCAACACGGTCAACCGGGCGATGAGCACCGGGCTGGCGCCTCTGACTCGTATGGCCGGAGGCCAATGACATGAATCGCACCCTGCTGCTTCTCGCCCTGCTCGGCTGCACCAGCGCCATGGCCGATTCGGCTTCAGTCAACAAGGCAAACATTCAGGATTCCGGCGCTCAGTATCGCGGCAACTTCAATGTCAACCAGGCTGCCGGTGACCAGATGCAACAAGCCAACATCAAGGCGATTGCCATCGGCACCGAAGCCCATGCCACTACCAGCGTCAGGCAGACCATCGACACGCCCGCCAGCCGCGCCATCGACGCGAGCGCCAACATCGGCGGCAACTCTTTCAGCAATGGCAACGGCATCCTCGGCGTGAACCAGGGCGCCGGTGCCAACAACCAAATGGCCAACGTCACGCGCGTCAGCATCAGTGCCGGCCCGCAGAGCGTTGACGACAGCGCCCTTTCACAACAGAACGTGGCGTTTTTACCGAGCTCAGGAGCAACTGGTACCTCAATCGGCAGTCGCCAGGTCACGACAAGTGATCAGGCCTTCACCGGCAGCCGCGGGGTAATCCAGGTGAACCAGAGTGCCGGGGTGGGGAACCGCATGGCTAACACCCTGAGCATCCGGGTCGCAGACTGACCCAAACAAAAAGCAGTGCAATTAGAAAAGTCCCAACACTTAACCAACTAATAAGCACGACGGAGAAACAACCATGAAACCTACAATGGCTCTCAAACCACTGGTTTTCGCACTCGCAGCAGTGATGGCAATGGCAGCACAGGCTGGCGGCCGTGGTGACAACAACGGTCATGGTAACGGGCACGGCAACGGTCACGGCCAGCCACAAGGTCCGAATCTTGAACAACTGCTGCAGATCACCGCAGGCGCCGGCGCCGCTGTACTCGACGCACAAAACAGCGACGGCAACGTGGTGAAAAACCAGGGCACCCTGAACAACGCCAATGCCAGCGACTCGCTCAACGGCTCCAACGGCAACATGGGTGCCAACGTGGCGGGCGGCGACGGCAACCAGCAGGACAACGCTGCTG
Organism: Pseudomonas sp. 1L-E-NC-VB-C3; assembly: GCF_057291535.1. Classification (NCBI taxonomy): domain Bacteria; kingdom Pseudomonadati; phylum Pseudomonadota; class Gammaproteobacteria; order Pseudomonadales; family Pseudomonadaceae; genus Pseudomonas; species Pseudomonas sp. 1L-E-NC-VB-C3. Next base: position 446,360 of record NZ_JBXAWD010000002.1, read on the forward strand.
CACTGGCCACCGCTGACGAAAGCTTCATCTTCGGCAATGCTGTTGCCGCCTCGAGCGCGACTCAGGTGAACAACAACAACTATGTGAAAAACTCTTCCACCTTCAACAACGCCAACCTCACCAATACTGGCAACAACGGTTCCGGCAACATCGGCATCAACGTGACCGCCGGCAACTTCAACCAACAGAAAAACAACCTCGCCATCGCCGTTTCCGGTGGTCGTGTAGCGCAGGCTGCCGCCTCTGCCAACCAGTCCTCGACTGGCCTGGTCGTGGAAAACAAAGGCGTGCAGGCTTACAAAACCGACACCCTTACCGGTACTTATGCAGCCGCTGGCGTGTTCAAAGCCAAAGGCACTGCGACCATCGAAGACGACAACGACCATGGTGGTTGGGGTAACCGTGGCGGCGGCCATGGCGGCAACGATGATCAGAAAGCCAAGTTCGAAGCCGTGGGTACTTTTGGCCTCGCTGGCGTCACCACCCAACAAGTGTTGACCAAAGATGGCTGGAAAACTCCTGTCGTCAACAACGCCAACATGACCAACTCGATGAACAACTTCTCCGGCAACGGCGGAGCCAACGTCTCGGCGGGTGTGGGCAACCAACAAAGCAACTCGCTGTCCATCGCCGCAGGTTGCAAAGCCTGCATGTAATCGCGATCGAAACGAAAGCCCCGGCAACGGGGCTTTTCCTCGGTTCCACAAGGCGTATTCGATCATGCGGACTCCTGCCCTCCTCGCTCTGCTTTGTCTGTGCGGCCTGACTCAGGCGGCCCAGATGCCCGTGGCTGCCCTGCCGGGTGGCGTGCTGGTTTACAAGGACGTGCAAAGCATTCGTGAGCGCAAGTTTGCCGACATCGTCGAACAGAAAACCGACTTCAGCTGCGGCGCTGCTGCACTGGCGACGGTCCTGCGCCAGGCCTATTGGCTCGACGTCGATGAGGAGCACATCATCAAAGGCATGCTGGTCAACGCTGACCAGGACCTGGTGCGAACCCAGGGTTTCTCCATGCTCGACATGAAGCGCTACGTAGAAAGCATCGGCATGCGCGCCCGTGGCTACCGGATCCCGCCCGAGAAACTCGAAGCGGTGACCATTCCGGTGGTGGTTCTGATGGACATTCGTGGTTACAAGCATTTCGTCGTCCTGCAGCGTTCGGACAAGGATTGGGTCTACATCGGTGACCCGGTTCTCGGCCACAAGCGCTACAAGCACGACGACTTTGTCAAAGGTTGGAACGGCATTGTCTTTGCCATCGTCGGCCCCGGTTACGACAAGGCCAACGCCTTGCGCAGCCCTCCGGTGCCGCTGACGGCGAAGAACTCGCTGGACAGTTTCAACCCGGTCAAAGATGCGGAATTGATGGATTTCGGGTTCATTCAGAGCGACTTCTTTTAATCGCCGAGTTAGAGAATGGGACTGGATGTCCCGGGAGCAGCAGATGAAAAGCTCATACTGGCTGGCCGCCGCCTGCCTGGCAGCGAGTGCGTCAGGTTTAGCCCATGCCGGATTCAAACCCATCGAAATCAAGGACCAGGAGCTCGCCGAGCTGCGCGGTCGTTACGTCATGCCGGGGCGGATCATCAGCTTCGGCATTGTCATGAGCAGCACTTGGCGCAACGCCAGCGGCGACTTGATCGGGGCCGCGACCTCGATGCAGATCCAGGCCGCAACCGTCAAACCGGAATTCTACGTCTCGACCATCAAGGAGTCGGGCAACGGCGGCGCCCTCACCGCAGGCACCGGCAGCGTAATCGGTGGCGCCGGCCTCAACAGCAGCCAGGGTGTGACGCAAAGCGTACGCGCCGCCGGCGATGGCAACACCGCCAACAACAACGTCGCGATCAACGTCAGCGAAGCCAGTCAGGCGCCGGCACTGGTCCCGTCGCAAGGCCAGGCCCTTATCGCCGGACAAACCATTACTGGCAGCAACGGCGCCGGCAGTGTCGCGGTTTCAGCCAATGGCGGTGGCGTGCAAATGGCCATTCAGGCCAGCGGCAATCAAGGCACGGCACTGCAACAAGTCGCCCAGGGCGGGCTGCTGCAGAACACCCGATTGCTGGGCAGCGCCAACGTGGTCAACAACCTTACGCAACTCAACGTCGTACTGAACAATAACGGCAGAAGCGCCGGTGCACTGGATTGCAACCTGACCCAACTCGGGGCCCTACGCAATATCGGATATTGAACTACGCTGAGTCTCGATCATTGGGCTTAAAGGGACGGCTTATTCATGTATCGATCAGTATCACTGCGTGCCGCAGTGTGTTTGAGTACCCTTCTCCCGGCGGCAATGCTGCAAGCAGCACCCGACGCCGATGTAGAAGCCCTGAAACGGGAACTTCTGGAACTGAGACAACGATACGAACAACAACAACAAGCGCTGGCGGTACTTGAACAACGGGTCCGCCAGGTAGAAGAAACACCCGCGGCCCCACCGCCAAAACGACTGGCGAAATCGCCGTCCGACATGAAAGGCAATCGCGTCGCCGCCGGAGCCGCCACAGGCACCGGTGCGGCCGCTGCATCGGGAGGCGCCGCCGGGGGCAGTGGCGCTTCCTATGGCCAATCGCTGGCCGATGATTCACAACCGGCGCAGAGCGTTTCCAACCTGTATGACGAAGCCAGCGGTTTCTTCGGCGGCGGCAAGTTCAGCGTGGAAACCGGCCTGACCTATTCGCGCTACGACACCCGCCAGTTGATCCTCAACGGTTTCCTTGCGCTGGATTCGATTTTCCTCGGCAACATCAACCTCGACCGGATCAAGGCCGACACCTGGACCCTGGACCTCACCGGCCGCTACAACTTCGATAACCGCTGGCAGTTCGACCTGAACGTGCCGGTGATCTATCGCGAGTCGACGTATCAATCCGGCGGCGGCAACGAGGGCGCGGCTGGCGTAACAACAGAAGAAACCGTCACCAAGGATCCAACCATCGGCGACGTCAACTTCGGTATCGCCTACAAGTTCCTCGACGAATCGGTCAACACCCCGGACGCCGTGGTCACCTTGCGCGTCAAGGCGCCGACCGGCAAAGACCCGTTCGGCATCAAACTGCGCCAGACCGACGCCAACTCCAACCTGTTCGTCCCCGACACCCTGCCCACCGGCAACGGCGTCTGGTCGATCACGCCGGGTATCTCGCTGGTCAAGACGTTTGACCCGGCGGTGCTGTTCGGCAGCCTTTCCTACACCCACAACCTCGAGGAGTCGTTCGACGACATCAGCTCTACGGTCAATCAGAAAAACCCGGGCAAAGTGCGCATCGGCGACAGCTTCCAGATCGGTGCCGGTATCGCCTTCGCGCTTAACGAGAAGATGAGTATGTCGTTCTCGGTCTCCGACCTGGTGCAGCGCAAGAGCAAGCTGAAACAGGACGGCGGCGATTGGGAATCGGTAGTGTCCAGTGATGCCAACGCCGGTTACTTCAACGTCGGCATGACCATTGCGGCCACCGACAACCTTACGATCGTGCCGAACTTGTCGATCGGTATGACCGATGATGCGCCGGACTTCTCGTTCAGCCTGAAATTCCCGTATTACTTCTAAAAGCAAAAGATCGCAGCCTTCGGCAGTCCCTACATTGTTCCGTGTAGGCGCTGCCGAAGGCTGCGATCCTTTGATCTGTCGGCTTTTCGCTGCTGGTGCAACTCGCGACCACTTATCGGAAATACGTCCGCACCTGTCAGATCTGACAGGTGCGCCCTACCGCTGAATCCGCTTACATGACTCCAGCGCCTCGCACCGTGCAACAGGCCGTAATGGAGCATCGACATGAACCAGACGCCGGATGAAAACCGCATTCTCGCTCTGAATCCACCCTTTGTTTTGAAACAGGCCGTTTTGAAGGATGGGGGCTACGACGGTGGCATTTCGCTCGAGACCGTCGAAAATGATTTGCTGATCATCGTAGATCCGTGGGTAGGGATGGCGATGTATGACAACTGTAAAATGTATTTTGATGGCGTGGAGGTTGGGACAATTCCGGTCGATGAAAGCAACTTGAATAAGCGGCTCGAATTCAAAGTCCCCAAGGGTCAAGTCACCAATGGCGAAGCACTGATCGTTTACACCGTACAGCGCTTGGGTCAGGACCCGGTTAGCTCCGAGCCGGTACGGCGTGTGTGGGTCCAACTCACACAACCAGGTGGCACCGATAGCGACAGCGAAGAAGGCAACTCCGGCCTGATCTATACGCTTAGTCCGGATCCGTCCAATGGCGTGAATGAGGATTTGGCCCGGCGGGGAATCCGCATGAACATCGTACCCTATGAGAACATCGCCATCTTCGACACCATTCGGTGCCGTTGGGGTGATCAGGTGGTGACGTACTACCCGGTCACCAGAGAGCAGATCGACGATCCGGTCAACCATCCGATCTTCGCTACCTTCACCGAGGACGTCATCAGGGCGCAAGGCAACGGCAACAATATCGAAGTGAGCTATCAGGTCGTCGACCGGGTGGGTAATCTGCCGGATCCGAAGGCGCGGTGGGCGAAAATCACTTACGTCTCGGTGGATCTGAACAATCGCTTGCCGGCGCCGACGATCTGGGTCAACGGCCAGAACGTCACCACCATCGACCTGAAGGTACTGGGCACGAGCGATGCCGCTGCCCGGGTTTACTTCACAGGCCCCGACTACCAGGCTGGTGACAAGGTCGTCCTGACCTGGTCCGGCACGACGTCTGGAGGACAGCCCGTGACCGTCGGCCCGCTGGAAAAAACTGTCGACAGCGTGCCCGGCCATCACGACTTCCCGATCCCGAACGACAAGATCACAGCGATCGTCAACGGTTCGGCCAAGGTCGGCTTTCAGCTGCTGCGCGCCGGCGCACCTGCGCGCCCCTCCAATGACATTGTGATCGCGGTCACCGGCGAAGCCAGTCAGTTGAAACCGCCAACGGTTGTGCAGGCGCCCGATTACAGGCTGAACCCGAATCTGCATCAAAGCGGATTTACCGTGGTGTTTGACACTTCGACGTTTGGCGCCAATCACGAAGTGCAACTGGAAATCGCCGGCGGACCCGGCGCCGGCTCAGTGCCTCCCCAGCACAAGCCGGTGGCGGGACAGTCGAAAGTGCAATTCGATATCGATTCTTCTATCACCGGGGCAAATCTGCAGCGCAGTGTGGAATTGAAATACAACTTGATCGTCAATGGCCAGCCGACGCCTGTGCAGAGCGTGACGTTGTTGATTGGCGAGTTGCTGCAATCGAGCATGCCGATGCCGAAACTTGAGGGTTTTGATGGTGAGGTGCTGGATGTTGGAATGCTCAACGATGACACGAAGGTTTTGTGTGAGGCTTGGCCATTTCAGCAGGCGGGATTACCGATCTGGTTAAGGTATGTGGAGACGTTCACGAGTGGTGGAGAGCGCGTCAAGGAGCAGTTTGTCGGGGCGGCGCATGATCAGGGAGGGGGGCTTGATTATTTGGCTGAGGTGGAGTGGTTGCGCGGGTGTAAGGCTGATTCGAAGTTGGCTGTTGTATTGAAGGTGGGATTGCATGCGGGGGCGGTTGAGACTGACGCGGTGGCGTGTCGGGTGAGGAGTTATGGGGTCAAGGCTGGGTTGGATGATTTGACTACGTTTGATGGCTATGACTGGAATCATTGGGCGCATTCCACCGGGAACGAGTCATCTAAGATATTACTTTCTGAAGATGAATATTTTGTTGAGTCCATCCCAAATCATCAGAATCCGGCCCACAATACCGCCTATATCTCTAAGTGTTATCAGAAGATCGATACCGGCGCTGGATTTGAGTTTAGTTTTGATTACCGCACGCCCAACTCTAAAATCATAGTCTTTAAGCAAAATGGTCAGTCAGTGCTCGGGGAAGAATTGGCTGCATCTGATTTATGGCAATCAAGAACAGTGAGGTTTAATGTGGTGGAATCTCTAACGCCGAACATTCTTTTACTGTCCTTTCTTGTAGAAGGGTACGGAAGGCCTATCCACTTAAAGAATCTGAGATTGAAAAAATTATAACCATTATCTAGACCTGTATTTCGCAATTTCTTGCATTACTGAGCATCACCTAATCTGATGCTTATGCAACAACCGATAAAAAGTAGGCCGCGAAACTCCGAGGACTTTCGCGGCCACACTCAAATTATCACTGTGCCGGTTCAACACATCACACAACGCCTGCCGTTCCGCCCGGGTCTTGTAGTCTTCCAGCGTGCCCATCGGCGTGGCGATGGAATGCTGACTGATCAACCCTAAATCCCGCGCCTCGATCTGGCGGCCCTCCGCCAACACCAACCCACGCCTGACCCGGTTAGCCAGCTCGCGCACATTGCCCGGCCAGTCGTGCTTGCCCATGGCAATCAACGCATCTTCGCTGAAGCTTCTTGGCCGGCGCCCGGTTTCGTGGCTGTAGAAGTGCGAAAAGTGGTTGGCCAGCATCGACAGATCGCCATGACGTTCACGCAACGGCGCTGTGACCACTTGCAGGACGTTGAGCCTGTAATAAAGGTCTTCACGAAAGCGCTTCTTCTCGATTGCTGCTTCCAGGTCAACGTGGGTTGCGGCCAGCACGCGCACATCGACCGGTATCGGCTGACTGCCCCCTACCCGTTCAATATGCTTTTCCTGCAGAAAGCGCAGGAGATTGGCCTGCAATTCCAGCGGCAGGTCGCCGATTTCGTCGAGGAACAACGTGCCGCCATTGGCCGCTTCGATGCGTCCGACCTTGCGCTGGTGCGCGCCGGTGAACGCGCCTTTTTCGTGGCCAAACAATTCGGACTGAATCAAATGCTCTGGGATCGCCCCGCAGTTGATCGCTACGAACGGTTTGTTGTGGCGCTGGGATTGGCGGTGCAGGGTGCGCGCGACGAGTTCCTTGCCGGTGCCGCTTTCGCCGCGAATCAGCACGGGCGATTCGGTCGGGGCCAGTTTGCTCAGCAGTTTGCGCAGTTCGCGGATCGGCTTGCTGTCGCCGAGCAGTTCGTGCTCCGGCTGATCGACATGAATCGTACCCTGCCCGCGCAGGCGTGCCATGCCGAAGGCGCGGCCGAGGGTAACCTGTACGCGGGAAACGTCGAAGGGCAAGGTGTGGAAGTCGAAGAACCATTCACAAACGAAATCGCCAACGTTCTGCAAGCGCAGGACTTCCTGATTGAGCACAGCGATCCATTCGGTGCCGCTGCGGCTGATCAGCTCTTTGACGGCTTCGGGTCGTTCCAGGTGGTAGGGCTGCAAACGCAGCAGGCCGACATCGCAGGCCCGGGATGCGGCGTTTTCCAGATTACAACTGTCGACATCCCAACCCACAGCGCGCAATCCGGGCAACAGGCGATAACAGTCGTCGCAGGGATCGACCACCAGTAAACGTCTCGATGCAGGCGCTTCGCTCATGACTGTTCCTTGGCGCCAAATTTGATAAATGATCGTAAAAACAGTCATTTGGCAGACCCGGTTGTAACACTAGCAAGATTTTGACGGGGGCTTGTACCGATTGCTTATAGGCTGGGTATTAAAAGAGTTATAAGAAAGTTGGTTGTTAGTTAGCTATCGACTATTTGCGGTGAATCCAAGAGCGGCCCCTCACCCTAGCCCTCTCCCGAGGGAGAGGGAACTGATCGAGGTGTTTACGCGAGGTCAGCCGATCTAAAAGACCGAGCCGAACTCGAGTTTGAAAAGCCCACAACTCGGCTCCCTCTCCTCGGGGAGAGGGCTGGGGTGAGGGGTGAATTCAGCGCGGTGTTCGGACATGTGCAGGTTTAACGAAACGAACTTACGTTATGTAAAGAATCTGAAATTTCTTTGTTTCACGTGTGACCCGCCCCCCGGTTGCGTGCATCAGTACAAGTAACCCGCCGCACGGTAAGCCCAACCGACGGCACATCATTTGATTGGGCGCCAATAGAGAGAAGACCCCATGACTGCCCCGCTGCGTATCAACGAAGCTCTTTTGATTGCCAACCACGCGTTCAAGCCTTTTCAATGCGTGGCCTGGGCGCCACAAGACGGCAATGGCGAACTGAGCCTGACCGTCGTCGACCGCACCTACTCCCACATCGGTCGCAAACAGATCCCGAGCAGCGCCTACTCTGACCCGGCGCAACTCGAACAACTGCTGCAGCAGGCCCGCGCTGAGCTCAGCGAAGACGGCCACACACTGCAATCGTGGTCGATGCCACACTGATTACCGAACAAGGGCGGATGACGTTAAAGTCATCCGCCCTTGTTGTATGCGTAGTCGAACAATCAACGTAGTTGCAGTGCCGTTTCATCGAAAGTACTTGGCTCGCTTGCGAGTGGTTCAACAAGACACTGTTCTGGCACAGTGCGACCGTCCTTCTGTTAGTTCCCCCAGTTGTACTTCTCGCGGTTCAGGGATTGAATGTTTCGCTCGTGCAGTCAGCCTCCCAACCACTGGGTATCGGCTCAGGCACAAGGAGACGCGTGCATGTCCACCCTGAGCCCTTACGCGCTGCCTACTGCATGGACCGCCCCCGGTTCGCTCGACCCGACATTCGCCATTGGCGGTGTTGGGCAGGTGTACTTTGCCGGCAGTTTGTCCAGCCAGACCCAACATGTCACGCTCGATGCACAGGGTCGGATTCTGGTCGCCGCCAAGGTCGGTACATCCAAGGGGAGTCGTTTTGGCCTCGCGCGGCTGCTGGCCGATGGTTCGGCGGATTTGTCGTTCGGCTTTCAGGGCAGCGTGATCGGCAGTTTCGTCGAGGGTTTCGAAGCCAAGGCCGGCAAGGTTCAGGTGTTAGCCGACGGCAAGATTCTGCTGGCCGGCCTGCATTATGAAGACACCCAACGCACCCTGCCCGCCCTCGCCCTGTTCGATGCCAACGGCCAGCCAGACCGATTCTTCGGCGATGACGGTTTCCAGGTGGTGCGACTGCCCGGCGAGCTGTCCATGGGCACCCGCGACAACTGGTTGCCGCCGGGCGTGCCTGGCGTCGAAGCCTGTGACTTTGTGGTGGAGGAAGACGGCCGTATTCTGCTGATCGCCAACCATCATTTCAGCCTTGCCGACCACGCCGGCATATTGATCCGCCTGCAACCCGATGGATTTCTCGACGAATCATTCAACGGACGCGGATTTGTAGTGGTCCGCCACCTGCTGCTCAATACCTGGCTGAGCACGCTGTTGTTGAAGGAGGATGGGCGCATCGTCGTCGCAGGTTCCATCGACTTTCCTCAGCAAGGCCTGCTGGCGGTGTATCGGCCCGATGGCAGCCTGGACGAGCGCTTCGCCGTCGATGGCTTCATGGCCTTCAAGGCTCACGGCAACAGCGCTCAGGTCAGCCAGATTATTGAGTCCGACGACAGGCTTTATTGCTTCGGCAGCAGCCGCGATCCAATCCGCTGTTTGACGTTTGTCCTGCACGCCAACGGTCGACCGGACCTGCACTGTCATCATGGCCAGCCACAGGTGTTGGACATCGGCCCCAGCGGATGCCAATGGAACGCCGCCCAGCAAATGAGCGACGGCCGCATCGTCGCCGTGGGCGCGACCATCGGCGGAGTCGAAGCTGACTTCATGGTGGCGCGCTATCAACTCGATGGCAGCCTTGATCCAGCGTTCGGTGAGGGCCATGGCTGGTTGCGCACGCGACTGGGGCGAAGTCTCGATACCGCCAATTCACTGACCGTACATACTGACGGGGCGATTGTGGTAGGTGGCTATTCGCTGGATGGCAACTACCGGGCAATGGTTGCGCGTTATCTGAATCCATAGAGCATTCAACAGCCGACATGAGGATCGAGGTTATCGGCGACTTGATCTTCCCTGAAACATCCGGCAACTTTCGCGCTTCTAAATAAAAGGAGCAGCCGATGTCCGGTTCAATCGCCCAGGCGTTCGCGCACAACTTCCTCGGGCAATCGCCACGCTGGTACAAGGCGACCATCGTCGGTTTTCTCATTCTCAACGCCGTGGTGCTGTTCACCATCGGCCCGGTCGCCGCAGGCTGGTTGCTGGTGATCGAATTCATCTTCACCCTGGCCATGGCCCTCAAGTGTTATCCGTTGATGCCCGGCGGCCTGCTGTTGATTGAAGCGTTGCTGTTGAAGATGACCACGCCGCAAGCGCTTTACGATGAGTTGCTACACAACTTTCCGGTGATCCTGCTGCTGATGTTCATGGTCGCTGGCATCTACTTCATGAAAGATCTGCTGCTGTTTCTCTTCTCGCGCCTGCTGTTGGGCGTGCGCTCGAAAGCAATTCTGGCGCTGATGTTCTGCTTCTTGTCGGCATTTCTTTCGGCATTTCTTGATGCGCTGACCGTGACGGCGGTGATCATCAGTGCGGCTGTCGGCTTCTACTCGGTGTATCACCGCGTCGCGTCGGGCAATGATCCACGCAAGGACAGCGAATTCGCTGACGATCAGCATTTACCGTCGCGACACCATGACGACTTGAATCAATTCCGCGCATTCCTGCGCAGCCTGTTGATGCATGGCGCAGTGGGAACAGCGCTCGGTGGGGTTTGCACCTTGGTCGGTGAGCCGCAGAACCTGCTGATCGGTCATGAGATGGGCTGGCATTTCGGTGAGTTCTTCACCAAGGTTGCCCCGGTATCGCTGCCGGTACTGGTGGCGGGTCTGGTTACTTGCGTGCTGCTGGAGAAGCTGCGCTGGTTCGGATACGGCACGCTGCTGCCGGACAACGTCCGCGCTGTGTTGGCCAACTACGCTGCCGAGGACAACGCCAAACGCACGCCTCGTCAGACGGCGGCGCTGCTGGTGCAAGGTGCGGCGGCACTGATTCTGATTGGTTGCCTGGCGTTTCACCTGGCTGAAGTCGGCCTGATCGGATTGATGGTGATCGTATTGATCACCGCGTTTACCGGGATCACCGACGAGCATCGCCTGGGCAGCGCGTTCAAGGACGCCATGCCGTTTACCGCGCTGCTGGTGGTGTTTTTTGCCGTGGTGGCGGTCATTCACGATCAGCATCTGTTCGTCCCACTGATCGAGTGGGTGTTGGCGCTGCCGATGGATCAACAGCCGGGCATGTTGTTCATCGCCAACGGCTTGCTCTCGGCGATCAGCGACAACGTATTCGTTGCGACCATTTACATTACCGAAGTGAAACAGGCTTTTCTCGCCGGGCACATGACTCGCGAGCACTTCGAGACATTGGCGATTGCGATCAATACCGGCACCAACCTGCCGAGCGTGGCGACACCGAATGGTCAGGCAGCGTTTCTGTTCCTGCTGACCTCGGCGATTGCACCGCTGGTGCGGTTGTCATACGGGCGCATGGTGTGGATGGCGGTGCCGTATACCGTGGTGATGGGACTGCTTGGCTGGTATGCGGTGAGCTATTGGCTCTAAGCAACACTGAATAAACCTGTGGGTTACCGGGGTTTGCACGCGCCGCGAAAACCTGTGGGAGCGAGCCTGCTCGCGAAGAGGTCGTGTCAGGCAACGAATCTGTTGAATGACACACCGCCTTCGCGAGCAGGCTCGCTCCCACATTGGTTTTGGTGTTGGGTCAGTGCGTGAGGATGTATTTCTCGATCGCCAGGACCACGCCGTCTTCAGTGTTTGGCGCTGTAACGACATCAGCCTGGTGCTTCACCGCCTCTTCCGCCTGGCCCATGGCAATCGAAAAGCCAGCGCATTTGAACATCGCCGGGTCGTTGCCGCCGTCGCCGATGACAGCGGTTTGCTCCAGCGGCACGCCGAGGTATTCGGCGATGGTCGTCAATGCCGTGCCTTTGTTGGCCTCAAGCGCCGTAACGTCGAGATACACCGGCTGCGAGCGCGACACTTGCGCCATGCCGTTGACCTTGGGCAGGAGCTGCGCCTCCAGCTCAATCAGCAACTCAGTGTTGTTGCTGGTAGCGACGATCTTGTCGATGCGCTCCAGATACGGTTCAAAACTCTCGACCACCACCGGCGGATAGCCGAGGCCACTCTGTTCACGTGGGACCATCGGCCCGTGCGGGTCCTTGAGCAGCCAGTCGCCGCCGCTGAACACCCAGATTTCCACCTCCGGTTGATCGGCAAACAGTGCCAGTGCGATCAGCGCTGTGGTCGCCGGCAAATAATGCGCAGCCAACAAAGTGCCGTCCGCTTTGACGATGGTGCCGCCATTGAACGCCGCTGTCGGCAGATCAACGCCTAGCGCCTCGATCTGCTGCAACATGGCTTTCGGCGGGCGGCCGCTGGCGAGGCTGAACAGCACGCCGGCATCGCGCAGCGAGCGCACGGCTTCGATGGTACGTTGGTTCAGCGTGTGATCCGGCAGCAACAGCGTGCCGTCCATGTCGCTGAGCAGAAAACGTATGGGTTGTTTCGGCAAATCACTCATCCCAGGCCATGCCAGACGCGACCATCGCGAGTCAGGAGATCTTCGGCTGCTTGCGGGCCATCTTCGCCAGCCGCATACGTCTCGACGCTCGCATCCTGCTGCCAGGCATCAAGGAAAGGCTGCACGGCTCGCCAACCGTTCTCGATGTTGTCGGCACGCTGGAACAGCGTCTGATCACCGGTCAGGCAGTCGTAGATCAAGGTTTCGTAGCCGGTGGAAGGCTGCATCTCGAAGAAGTCCTTGTAGGCAAAGCCCAACTCGATGTTCGCCATATTCAGCGCCGGCCCGGGCCGCTTGGCCAGCAAGTCGAACCACATGCCTTCGTTTGGCTGGATCTGGATGCGCAGATAAGTCGGCTGCAACTCGTCGACTTCGGTGTCGCGGAACTGTGCGTACGGCGCCGGTTTGAAGCAGATGACGATTTCGGTGTCGCGCACGCTCATGCGCTTGCCGGTGCGCAGATAGAACGGCACGCCGACCCAGCGCCAGTTGTCGATCATCACCTTGAGCGCGACGTAGGTTTCCGTGGTGCTGTCGGGCGACACGTTGGCTTCTTCGCGATAACCCTTCAATGGCTGGCCATCGCGCTCGCCGGCGCTGTACTGGCCGCGCACCGAGTTGGCCCGGGCCTCCTCTGTCGACCAGGGACGAATCGCCCCGACCACTTTGGCTTTCTCGCCGCGCACCGCGTCAGCGCCGAAAGCAGCGGGAGGTTCCATGGCGACCATGGCCAACAGCTGGAACAGGTGATTGGGCACCATGTCACGCAATGCGCCGGTGTGTTCGTAAAAGCTGCCACGGGTTTCCACACCGACGGTTTCCGCCGCGGTGATCTGCACGTGGTCGATGTAATGATTGTTCCAGAACGCTTCGAACAGGCTGTTGGAGAACCGGCTGACCAGAATGTTCTGCACGGTTTCCTTGCCCAGGTAATGGTCGATGCGGTAGATCTGCTTCTCGCTCATGACCTTGAGCAGGCACGCGTTCAAGGCTTCGGCGGTCTGCAGGTCGGAGCCGAACGGCTTCTCGATCACCACTCTTCTGAACGCTTCGGGAGTTTCTTCAAGCAAACCGGCGCTGCCGAGGCGGCGCACCACTTCACTGAAAAATCGTGGCGCGGTGGCCAGGTAGAACACCGCATTGCCGGTGCCGCTGTCGGCGATTTTCGCCGCCAGGGCTGAATAAGTGCTGTCGTCCAGGAAGTCGCCCTGGACGTAGCTGATGCCTTTGGCGAGCTTGGCCCACAAGACCGGATCAAGCATCTGATCGCCCTTGCCGACCTTCGCCGCCACTTCGGTACGGATGAAGTCTTCGAGCTTCTGCGCAAAGGCTTCATCGGTAATGGCGTTGTGATCAACGCCGACGATCCGCAGGTTTTCGTCGAGCAGACCGTCGCGACTGAGGTTGTACAGCGCCGGCATGAGCAGGCGCTTGACCAGGTCGCCGTGGGCACCGAACAGGAACAGCGTGGTCGGTGGTGCGGGTTCTGCCTTGGATTTTCTGCGGATCGTACGGGTCATTTTTTCGCGGTCTCCACGTGGCCGCCGAAGCCGAAGCGTTGTGCCGACAGGATCTTGTCACCGAAGGTGCCCTGCCCGCGCGAGCGGTAACGGGAGAACAGCGAGTTGGAAAGCACCGGTACTGGCACTGCTTGCTCCATGGCCGCTTCGATGGTCCATTGGCCTTCGCCGCTGTCAGCCACGGAACCGGAGAAACCGTCGAGCTTCGGATCGCTGGCCAGTGCGTCGGCAGTCAGGTCCAGCAGCCAGGACGAAACCACGCTGCCACGACGCCAGACTTCAGCGATATCGGCCACGTTCAGATCAAATCGCTGATCTTCCGGCAGGCGTTCGCTGGATTTGGTCTTGAGGATGTCGAAGCCCTCGGCGAACGCGGCCATCATGCCGTACTCGATGCCGTTGTGAATCATCTTCACGAAGTGCCCGGCGCCGGCGGGACCGGCGTGGATGTAACCGTGCTCGGCACGGTGGTCATCGGACTTGCGATCCTTGGTGCGCGGAATGTCGCCCATGCCCGGCGCCAGTGCGGCGAACAGCGGATCGAGACGCTGCACGGTTTCGGCATCGCCACCGATCATCATGCAATAACCGCGTTCCAGGCCCCAGACGCCGCCGGAGGTGCCGACGTCGATGTAGTGCAGGCCCTTGTCGTTCAGCGTTTTGGCCCGGCGAATGTCGTCCTTATAGTTGGTGTTGCCGCCGTCGATGATGGTATCGCCGGGTTCGAGCAGTTCGCTCAGGGTGTTGATGGTGTCTTCGGTCGGCGCGCCAGCCGGCAGCATGACCCAGACAGCACGCGGCTTGTCGAGGCCGGCAACCAGTGCTGGCAAGTCGGCGACGCCGGTGGAGCCCTCGGCGACCAGGTTATCGATGAAAGCGGTATTGCGGTCGTAAACAACGGTGGTGTGCCCGTTGAGCATCAGACGTCGCGCAATATTGCCGCCCATGCGGCCCAGTCCAATAATCCCGAGTTGCATGTGCTGATGCTCCTTACTACAAATAAATGTGTGTCATTGGTTATAGCCCAACGCGACTGATGGAGGTTAGTCCAGAGCGTTGCGATGAAGTTTCCGGGCATTGTGCCCGATCCAGAGTGATAACGCCCCGAATCCTGCCGAAGACACACCGACCATGAAAAATAAAAAAGTTCCCTTCCAGGGCAAAAGAAATCAAAATTGGCGCCGATAGTAAGTCAAGCGCCTCAAAACGAGGAGTGACTTACAGTTGATGCACGCCATTTGCGAGGTGAGCAATGGGCACAGTACATACAGCAATGCCGCCACAAACCCTCTACGTTACGATCCGTCGCGATGAATTGCGCCAGTTGAAAGACGAGCGCGACCAGTTGAAGCACGAATTGGCGCAATTGCGCGCACTGACCCAGGGCTCGCAGCCGCAACCGCGTCCGGTTGTGCAGCGCGCACCCCACGCCTGATCCCCGCCTGCTTCGGGAACGGCCCTCGTCGTTCCCGACACGTTGCACCTCTGACCGCTTGATACACACCAACAGCGGCGCTTAACAAATCTTTCACAAGCCCTTGGGGATACTTCGCCCCATTCTGGCCGTGCCTGCGTGTACGGCCTCTGTTCGTCGGTGTCATGGAAGCGTTTCCGGCGTGGGTCTGATGATTGAGCTGGAGCGCTGAATGGCATTGTTCAAACGCAGCAAAACGACTGCGACCGGTTTCGACTGGGCCGGATTCATCTGGTTGTTCGTCTTCTTCTGGTACTTCTCGGGCATCACTCAACTGCTGATCCAGCTGACCGGCACGTCTGGTTTCACGGGATTTCGTCAGGCATTCGTGATGAGCGCGCTGTGGCTGGCGCCGATGCTGCTGTTCCCCAAACAGACGCGTCTGCTTGCGGCAATCATCGGTGTGGTGCTGTGGGCTTGCTCGATGGCCAGCCTGGGTTACTTCTTCATTTATCAGCAGGAATTCTCGCAGAGCGTCATCTTCATCATGTTCGAGTCGAACGTGTCGGAAGCGGGCGAGTACATGACGCAGTATTTCGCCTGGTGGATGATCCCGGCGTTCCTCGCCCATACCGCGTTCGCCTACTTTCTGTGGACGCGGCTGCGCCCGGTGTACATGCCCCGTGGTCGCGCACTGGTTGCAGCCACCGCAATCGTGATCGCCGTCGCCGGCTACCCGCTGATCAAACAAACCATGCGCATGGGCAATTTCGCCGAAGGCTTCGAGAAATTCGAAACCCGCATCGAGCCCGCCGTGCCGTGGCAGATGGCCGTGGCGTATCACCGCTATCTGGAAACGCTGGGGGACATGCAAGGCATGCTCGACAGTGCCAGCAAGATCCCGCCGCTGAAAAACCTCAAGGACGCCTCGGCCGGGCAACCGGCGACGCTGGTGCTGGTCATCGGTGAATCGACCAACCGCCAGCGCATGAGCCTCTACGGTTATCCGCGCAACACCACGCCGGAACTGGACAAACTCAAGGATCAACTGGCGATCTTCGACAACGTCATCACCCCGCGCCCGTACACCATCGAAGCGCTGCAGCAAGTGCTGACCTTCGCTGACGAGCAGAACCCCGACCTGTACCTGTCGACGCCATCGCTGGTCAGCGTGATGAAACAGGCCGGTTACAAGACGTTCTGGATCACCAACCAGCAGACCATGACCAAGCGCAACACCATGCTCACGACCTTCTCCGAACAGGCCGACGAGCAGGTGTACCTGAACAACAACCGCAACCAGAACTCGGCGCAATACGATGGCGACGTCATCGAGCCGTTCAACAAGGCGCTGGCCGATGCGGCGCCGCGCAAGCTGATCGTCGTGCATCTGCTCGGCACGCACATGAGCTACCAGTACCGATATCCGCCGACGTTCGACAAGTTCAAGGATCGCCAGGGCGTTCCGGCTGGCGTGCGTGACGATCAGGTACCCACCTACAACAGCTATGACAACGCGGTGCTGTACAACGACTTCGTAGTCTCGAGCCTGATCAAGGACTACGCCAAGACCGACCCGAATGGCTTCCTGCTGTACCTGTCCGACCACGGTGAAGATGTCTTCGACTCCGCCGGTCACGGCACGCTGGGCCGCAACGAAAACAAACCGACCGCGCCGATGTACACCATCCCGTTCATGGCCTGGGCCTCGCCGAAGTGGAAGGAAAACCACGACTGGAACTTCGCCGGCGACCTCAGCCGCCCGTACAGCAGCTCGCAACTCATTCACACTTGGGCGGATCTGGCCGGGTTGAGTTCCGATGAACTGGATCGCAGCAAAAGCCTGGTCAGCGACAGCTTTGTACCGCGCAAGCTGTTGATTGGCGACCCGTACCAGGCGCCGAGGCGCGCGTTGATTGACTTCAGTTTGATGAAGCCCAAACACCCTGCTCCGGCGGAAGTCGCGCAGAAGTAAAACGACAAAGGGCCGAGAAGGCCCTTTTTTGTGCCTATCGGCCGCGCTGTTTCTGTAATACGCCGCAATATTTGCGCTGAACCAGCGTTAACCGATTGTTAATGGCCGCGACGCAGACTCTCTTTCGCGGTTTGCTTCACGGACGAACCGACTCCCACTTGTTCAGTAGGAGGCACCATGAAAACCACCACTATCATCCTCACCACCCTGCTCGCCCTCGGCTCCACCAGCGCCTTCGCTGAAGGCGGTGCCGAACGCATGCGTTATTACTACGACAATTTCCCGGTCCAGCACGCGCAAAGCGAGCAGAAAGCCGACGCCAGTGCGAAAGAAATTCGCGTCCCTGCTGACCAGACGGCGCAGGTGACCGAGTCCTATCGCGACTGAGCTTTACCGAGCAACCGATGGACCTTCCGTGGCTCCGCTCTGGCCCGGAAGATGACAGTTCAGGCGCCCTGATCGGGGCGCCTTTTTTTATGTTGGTGATTGGCGGTGAGGAGCCTTCAGGCCTGTAAATCCTTTATCCAGAACAGCATCCGCCCGTGATCTGGATTGAACATCCCCGGTGCAAAGCCGAATTTGCGATATGAACCCTGCGCCACCGCATTGCCTTCCAGCACTTCCAGGGTGATCTTGCAGCAGCCGCGCTGACGGGCGATCTCTTCTACCCTCTGCAGCATCTTCTGACTGAGCCCCAGGCCGCGAAATTTACCGACCACGGCGACGTCGTGAACGTTGACCAGCGGTTTACAGGCGAAAGTGGAGAAGCCTTCAAAACAGTTGACCAGCCCGGCCGGTTCGCCGCCGACGAAGGCCAGCACGCTGAAGGCATGCGGGCGGCGGGCGAGCTCTTCGGGCAGGCGTTGCAGCAGTTCGGGCGCGATCGGATGACCGCCGCCCATGGGATCTTCGGCGTAGTGGTTGAGCACGATGCCGATGGCTTCGCCGTGCACCGGGTTGCTGTAGCTGGCCTGAAGTACGAGTATTTCTGCGGAATCCATTTCCATCCCCGATAAGCAAAAAGCCCCGGCGCGCAAGGTGCTAGCTGAAAGGCCTGGGGGGGGACCTTAGCTTGGGTGCGTCGGAGAGGGCAACTTGAAAAGCTGCGATCTTTTGCGGTCAGTGGCCCCAGATCAGCTCTTCGGTCCAGCCCAGTTCGGCGAAATCTTCGGCACGCAATGCGCTTTCGCCGACACAGAAAAATTCATCCAGTTGCGGTGGCTTGACCGCCGTGCCGCTGAGCATGGCGTGCACCTGGCCACGATGATGGAGCTGGTGCTCGAACAGGTGCGAGAGCATGCGCAGGCGGCTGTCATGTTGCGGCATGTCACGGGCGATGGTGACGATTCTCGACAGGTCGGCATCGCGCAGTTGCTCGCAATAGGCGATCAGCCGGCGATCAACGCGGGCCTGTTCTGCACGCAGCGCCGCAGCCTCGGTAAACGGCTCGTCTGCATTGAAGAAAACATAGCAATCAGGGTGTGGCTCGTCACCGCGCAATTCCCGCTCCAGCGCGTCGACGTAGAACCAGTCGCAGGTGAGGATGTGATTGAGCGTGAGGCGGATGCCGGGGAAGAAGCTCACCCGTGGCGCCGCCAGTTCAGTGGTGTCGAGCTGGGTCCAGGCCTTGGCCAGGCGGTGATTGGCCCATGCATTCTGATAGGCCATGGTCAGCAAATGATGGGACAGCGGTTGACTCATGTCGGTGCCCTCTTCTTTCAGGCTTCAGCGAAGCGCTGCAATTGCATCTCCTGCAAACGGCTAAGGGTGCGGCGGAACGGGAATTCCAGATAGCCCTCGGTGTATAGCGCGTCCATCGGTACGCTTGCCTCGACGTACAGCGGCACCTTGCGGTCGTAGCATTCGTCGACCAGCGCGATAAAGCGGCGAACGCCATCGTCATGTACCGACAACTGCGGCAATTCCCGGTCACCGGCGACCACGCGCTCAGCGCCATCTTCGGTGCCCCGCGCAATGCGCCCTTCGCGTTTTTGTGCGCTGAGGTTCGGTACTTCGCTCAACAGAATAGCCCGGTAGCGATCACACAGGGCAATGAAGTCCATGGCGGCGAAAGGTTGTTCGCACAGAGCGCTGTAGCGGCACCACAGCACGAATTCGCTGGCTCGCACCACGTTGAGTGTGCGGTGGCCCACGGCGACTGGCTCCTCGCTGACAGTCTCATCTGCAGCCAGCGACTTGAACACGGCACCCAGTGCGCTCGGTGAATCGGCTTCATTGACAAAATAGCGCTGCTCAATCGCTCCGGGATGCAAGCGATGATCCTCGGCGCCATTCACCGCAACCACTATCATGTGTGCCTTGATCGCCGCAATCGCCGGCGTGAAACGGTCGCGATTGAAGCCGTCCGCGTACAGATCATCAGGCGGCAGGTTGGACGTGCAGACCACCACTACGCCTTCCTCGAACATCACCTGAAACAGCCGGCCGAGAATGATCGCGTCGCCGATGTCATTGACGAACAGTTCATCGAAGCACAGCACGCGCACTTCAGCGGCCAGCTCTTTGGCCAAAGCGCGCAACGGATCGGCGATGCCACTGAGTTGAAACGAACGCTGATGTACCCAGCCCATGAAGTGATGAAAGTGCTGACGCCGCGCCGGCACCCGCAGAGTCTGATAGAACTGATCCATCAGCCAGGTCTTGCCGCGCCCGACCGGCCCCCACAGGTACACGCCTCGGATCGAAGGCTCACCGGCGTGCAAGGCTTCATGGCATTTTTGCAAGGCCCAGACTGCGTGTTCCTGGGCTTCATCCTGGATGAAACCCTTGTGGTCGACCGCGTATTGCCAGGCACTGAGGGGAGAGTCGAAAGTCATGCGCGGGAGTATGCCACGGGCGATTGGCCATTGCTGATTAACGGGCGTGGACGATCATTGTGGGAGCGAGCCTGCTCGCGAAGGCGGCTCGTCAGTCACCGAGATGCAGACTGAGCCACCGCTTTCGCGAGCAGGCTCGCTCCCACATAGGCAGTAAAACCTGACCTTTCAGGCAGTTATTGCTCGTTGCCCTCGCCGCCCTCTTCCGGCATTCTGCGCACCCATTTTCTGACCCGGCCCCGCCTTGCGGCGCGCACATCACCATGACCGCCTCTGACAAAACCCCGCGCAACAACGACCTGATCTACGGCCTCAACGACCGTCCGCACCTGACCGCCACGGTGTTCGCCGCGTTGCAGCACGTGCTGGCGAGTTTCGTCGGCATCATCACCCCGACCCTGATCATGGGCGGCGCCCTCGGTCTGCACAGTGAAATCCCCTACCTGATCAGCATGGCGCTGTTCGTCTCCGGCCTTGGCACCTTTGTCCAGGCCAAGCGCTTCGGCCCGGTGGGGTCGGGTCTGCTGTGTCTGCAAGGCACCAGTTTTTCCTTTATCAGCGTGATTCTCAGCGCCGGATTCATGGTCAAGGCGCGCGGCGGTGGCACTGACGAAATCCTCTCGACCATCTTCGGCGTGTGCTTCTTCGCTGCGTTCATTGAAGTGGTGCTCAGCCAGTTCATCGGCAAACTGCGCATGCTGATCACGCCGGTGGTGACCGGCACGATCATCACGCTGATGGGCCTGTCGCTGATCAAAGTGGCGATGACCGACATCGCCGGCGGCTTCGGGGCGCCTGATCTCGGCGCGGCCAGCCATGTGTTTCTGGCGGCGCTGGTGATCGGCACCATCGTTGTGCTGAACCGAGTCGACGTGCCGTTTCTGCGGCTGGGCGCGATCGTCATCGGCCTGACGCTCGGCTACGTGGTGGCATGGCTGATGGGCACGGTGGATTTCGCTTCGATGCCCGAAGTGCCGCTGGTCAGCGTGCCGGTGCCGTTCAAGTACGGTTTCAACTTCGATTGGGTGGCGTTCGTGCCGGTGGCGGTGATTTTCCTCGTGTCGCCGCTGGAAGCGGCCGGTGACCTGACCGCCAACTCGATGATCTCCCGGCAACCGGTGAAAGGCCCGTTGTACATCCGCCGGATCAAATCCGGCCTGCTCGCCGATGGTCTCAACTCGGCCATGGCGGCAGTGTTCAACAGCATGCCGATGGTGACCTTTGCGCAGAACAACGGCGTGATCCAGTTGACCGGCGTGGCCAGCCGCTACGTGGCGTTTTTCATCGCCGGGCTGCTGGTGTTGCTCGGTTTGTTCCCGATGATCGGCGCGGTGCTGCAACTGATGCCGAAACCGGTGCTGGGCGGCGCTGAGCTGGTGATGTTCGGCACCGTCGCCGTGGCCGGAATCAAGATCCTCGCCGAGGCCGGCCTGCATCGACGCAACATGCTGATCGTGGCGATCTCGCTGGGCATGGGCCTGGGCATCGCGGCGGTGCCGGAAGTCCTGCGCGAACTGCCGCAAGCGCTGCGCAACATCTTCGAATCGCCAATCACTGTCGGTGCGTTGTGCGCTATCGTGCTGAACATCTTCCTGCCGGAAGAATTCATCGAGCTGGAAGAAGATGATTTCGACCCGGAAGCGTCGATTCTGCAGGTCATGGAAAACCCCGACGTCGCCGCCAAAGGTGAACCCGGCCAAACGGCGGCTGTCGCACAGTTGAACCGTTGACGTCACGCCTCGAAAAAAAGGGCTGCACCGGCGACGGTTCAGCCCTTTTTTTGTCGAGAGATTTTTATGCGCCGCGTCCACGCCGTCATCCTGTCGCTTGTGCTGTTGTCGCTCAGCGCCTGCGCACTGTTTCCCAACCGCGATCCGGTGAACATCAACGTGGTCGGCCTCGAACCGTTACCCAGCCAGGAACTGGAAGTACGCTTCGCGATCAAGCTGCGCGTACAGAACCCCAATGAAACGGCGATCGATTACAACGGCATCGCGCTGGATCTGGAGGTCAATGGTCATTCGCTGGCGTCCGGTGTGAGCGATCAGAGCGGCTCGATCCCGCGTTTCTCTGAAGCCATTGTCACGGTGCCGGTCAGCGTCTCGGCGTTCTCGGTGCTGCGCCAGACATTGGGGCTGAGCCAGACGCAAAGCCTCGATAATCTGCCCTACGTGCTGCGCGGCAAACTGGCGGGCGGGTTGTTTGGCACGATGCGCTTTACCGACAGCGGCAAGTTGAGCCTGCCCAAGGCGAGCGCGGCGACCTGGTAGTCAGCGGTCTCAATCGGCAGAACAACACACAACCCCTGTGGGAGCGAGCCTGCTCGCGAAGGCAGTGTTTCAGGCGACTACGACGCTCATGCTGCCTACGTCTTCGCGAGCAGGCTCGCTCCCACAGGTTCTCTGCAAGTTTCAAGGTCAGCAGTGGAACCGCACCCCCGGCTTCGCACGCTCATCAACGGTCAACTCGAAGACATCCGGCCGCGCGTAGTGGCCGACCACATCGTAGTCGTACCGCGCACGGATCAGTTCATCGGTGTCGATCTGCGCCGTGAGCAAGCCCGCTTCCCCGCGCAACGGCCCCGCCAGCACATCGCCCATCGGACCGACGATCACGCTGCCACCGGCGATCAACGGGCGATCACCCGGCCAATTGGCAATCTCCACACCCAAATCATCCGGCGAGGCCTGCACCTGACAGGCGCTGACCACAAAGCAGCGGCCTTCATGGGCGATGTGGCGCATGCTGACCTGCCACATTTCGCGCTCGTCCACGGTCGGCGCGCACCAGACCTCAACGCCTTTGGCATACATCGCCGTGCGCAGCAGCGGCATCATGTTTTCCCAGCAGACCACGGCGCCAAGCTTGCCGACCTGGGTGTCGAACACCGGCAGCGTCGAGCCATCACCCTTGCCCCAGATCAGTCGCTCGGTGCCGGTGGGCATGAGCTTGCGGTGTTTGCCGAGCAGCCCGGCCTGCGGATCGAAATACAGCACCGTGCAATACAACGTGCTGCCAGCGCGCTCGATCACGCCGATCACCAGATTGGCCCCGGTGCGCGCTGACAATCCGGCCAGCGCGTCGGTTTCGGCGCCGGGCACATCGATGGCGTTGGCAAAATACCGCGCGAACGCCTCACGCCCCTCGGGCAGTCGGTAGCCTAATTGGGTGCCGAAGCCCTCGCCTTTCGGGTAGCCACCGAGCAAGGCTTCCGGCATCACCACCAACGCGGCGCCGGATTCGCGGATTGCGTCTTCCCAAGCAAGGATCTGTTCAAGGGTTTCGCCTTTGCCGCCGGGCAATGCACCGATCTGCAACGCCGCCACTATGGATTTGGCCATCGTGTTTACTCCTTCAGGTTCAGGTGTTGCCGATTCTCCAGCGTCACGCGATCATGAATAAAGCCCTGCCGACTGCTGAATGATATGAGCCAAATGAATATCGCCGACATTGACCTCAACCTGCTGAAAGTCTTCGAAGCACTGCACGACGAATCCAGTGCCAGTCGCGCCGCCCTGCGCCTGGGCGTAACGCAATCGGCAGTCAGCGCGGCATTGCGCCGCTTGCGTGAGGTGTATGGCGATCAGTTGTTCGTGCGCACCGGCCGCGGACTGGCGCCGACCCTGCAAGCCAATCAGCTGAAACCGGTGATCAGCGATGCGCTCAACAAATGCCGGCAAAGTCTGGCCATGCTCGATCCGGCGGCCAATCAATACGAAGGACGTTCGGTGGCGATCGGTCTGTCAGATGATTTTGAAATTGCCTACGGGCGCCACTTGATCGAGGAAATCGCCCGCCGTGCGCCGAAGCTGCGGTTGATATTTCGCCAGACCCACAGCCAGATCGTTGCCCGCGCGCTGATGGAACGCAGCATCGACCTGGCGATCACTGCCGGCGGCTTTTCCGAGCGCCTGCTCAGTCGTCAGGTGTTGGGGGAAGGCGGCTATGCGTGTCTGGTCGACCCGGCCAGTCTCGCGCCAGGCCAACAGCAGATCGCGTTGCAAGAGTTCGTTGAACGCGAGCACATTCTGGTGTCGTCGGGCGGCTTTATCGGCATTACCGATGAGGGATTGGCGGCAGTGGGTTTGAGCCGGCGAGTCTGCGCGTCGACCACGCATTTCGCCGCGCTGCCCTTTCTGCTCAAGGGCAGTCAGGCGGTGGCGACCATCCCGGCCCATGCCGCCGCAAGCATCGCGACGCTGAGCGGGCTGGCGTTGCTGCCCTGCCCTCTGGCTTTACCGCGCTATCCGGTGGAACTGGGCTGGCGCACCAGCACGCAGATCGATCCGGTGCTGGTCAAGGTTCGCGAGGCGATTGCCACCAAGTTCAGCCAGGCGTGAAGCGGATTATTTGTTCGCCGCCATCAGGCGATTGACTTCACTGCGCACCATGTTGGCGAACTCCGGCGGCGACATGCCGTCCAGTTCGGCGCGGACCCACTCGGCCCATTTGCCCTTGCGCTTGGAGCGCTCCCCGAACAAGCGCGCGGCTTCGCCTTTGGCTTTGCCCAGATTGTTCTGCCAGAGTTCGAACAGACGGGATTTCTCATCTTCCAGCGCTGCGCGCTCTGCGAGGGATTTGTCGGCCAGATTGAAACTCATGGGGATTTATCCTGCTGCGTAAAATGGCGACATCTTACACGCTCGATGGAAATCTCCGGTGCAGGTTTTTCCCTTCTCCGCGAATGACATGCAACTTTTCGCCTGCCGCTACACTCCATTGGTCACTGTCCATTCACCTGCAAGGAGTCACCCAATGGCCCGTAAAACCGCCTCGCAAGCTGCCGAAGAGCAAATCAAGGATCAAGCTTTCAGCGAGCTTCAGGCTCTGATCGAAGAATCGGACAAACTGCTCAAGAGCAGCGCTTCACTGGTCGGCGAAGAAGCAGAAACGCTGCGTGCACAAATCGCCCAGAAACTGCAGCTGGCACTGGATTCGGTGTCCAGCGTGCGCGATCGCACCAAACCCGCCGTCGAAGCCACCGAAAACTACATCGGTGGTCACCCTTGGCAAACCGTGGCGATCTCCGCCGGTTTCGGCCTGGTGGTGGGCCTGCTGCTCGGCCGTCGCTGAGTCAGGCGCACAGAAAAAGGCGAACCTCAGGGTTCGCTTTTTTTATGCCCACCGCTTTGCTTTTCCATTACTGAATTCACCTCGGTATCCCAAGTCGGCGTACCTCGCCCAAACCACGCGGTCAGTCCCCTCTCCCCCCGGGAGAGGGCTAGGGTGAGGGGCTTTTGACCTTGTCACTGCAATCGTCAGAACAACAAAAGACTCACTCCCCCGCCAACTCCCGCAGCTGCCCCAGCGTCTGCTCATCCAGTACGATCCCTTGCGCCATTGAACGACTGCGCTGCAAATGCCGGCGATCCCCCGGCAGGCGCTTGAGCCCGACCCCGTGCATCTGCCGTACCAATTCCTCGCTGCGCTGGGCAAAGCTCTGCCCCGCCGCTTTGCTCGGGTCGATGACGATCAACAGCTGGCCGGTCCATGGCGTTTTCGCGCCGGGATGGTTGGACCAGTCAAACTCGAATGAGAAATTGCCGCCGGTCAATGCCGCCGCCAGCAACTCGACCATCATCGACAGCGCCGAGCCTTTGTGCCCGCCGAACGGCAACAAGGCGCCGCCTTCGAGAACCGCTTTGGGGTCCTGGGTCGGCTGGCCGAGGCTGTCGACGCCCATGCCGGCCGGGAGTTTTTCACCTTTGCGCGCTGCAATTTGCACATCGCCATGGGCGATGGCGCTGGTGGCAAGGTCGAACACAATCGGCGCGGCGTTGGCCCTTGGCGCGGCGAAGGCAATCGGATTGGTACCGAACAATGGCCGATCAGCGCCATGGGGCACCACGCAGGTCATGCTGTTGACCACGCTCAGCGCCACCAGACCTTCGTCGGCGAAGGGCTCGACATCCGGCCACAAAGCGGCGAAATGATGCGAGTTGCGAATCGCCAGCACCGCGATGCCGGCATGACGCGCCTTCTCGATCAGCAAGGGTCGGGCCGCTGCCAACGCTGGCTGGGCAAAACCGTTGCCAGCGTCAACCCGGACAAACCCCGGCGCGACATCTTCAACCTGTGGCACGGCATGGCCATTGACCCAGCCGCTTTTCAGCGTCGAGACATAACCGGGGATGCGAAACACGCCATGACTGTGAGCGCCGTCGCGTTCGGCGTTGGCGCAGTTGACGGCGAGTACCCGTGCGACTTCGCTGGAGGTGCCGTGGCGCAGAAAAATCGTTTCAAGCAGTTGCGTCAGTGCTTCGAGGGACACTGTGGACGAGCCATGATCGTGTGGCGCAGACATCTGAAGCTCCAGAATGATTATTGGAGGGAACAACAGCGTACGGTCGATTTTGCCCACCGATTAACCCTGTCCGAGCTGCCAGCTGTCAACCCTTCGATTCATTGCCATCGGTTGGCGCGCCCTGATGCACATTTTGATCTCGGCACGTGCGGTAACTGTCTACCGCAAGTGCTCCACTCTGCGCATTTACTGTTGAGTTCCAGCCCAATGGCGCCCTGTTCAGAGTTGCAATGATGTCCATCCCGACTGCCCCGCTGTTGTTTCCAGTGATATTCGATTCACCCGGCCTGCACGCTGACCTCGGTCCGGCACACGGTCTCAACAGCAAAGACTTCGACTGGCTTGCACATGCGCAACTCGCTACGCAATCGCTGCGCAACAAGCAAACACCGCCAATGCTGGCCGAACGCATCCTGCTCAACGCCGACAAGCAACTGGCCGTGCCGCTGGCAGGCAGCTTCATACTCAGCGCCGGGCCGGATGACAACGGCGTGTTTCTCTATACGCCCTACGATGGCCTGAAAAAATTCGCTGACCGGCAAGCCCTGACTGATGCCCTGCAGAAACGCCTCGACAACGCCAGGGAAAACGATGATCTGCTGGCTTTCCTCTCGGTTTCATTGCGCAAGGAACTGGTGGAAAAACGCAGTATCACTCTGACTTGCGAAACCATCGAAGGTGATGTGTTCGAGGACCAGCAATTGGCAATCGGCGACTCTCTGGAGAGGTGCGCCCGTGACCTGCTGGACGAGCTTAAACGCCTGCCATCCCTTGCAACGCTGCTGGAAAAGATTCTCGACGAACTGCTCGAAGCGCATTTTGGCGCGGTGCAACAATCGCTTACCCGGGTCGGTTTCTATTCGGTGACTTCTTCGGATGGGAAACAGTGGGTCGACTCGCTGTCGCTGACTGAGGCGCTGTTGGTGCACTTTCACCGTCAGGGCTGGCCCCACGGTCAGGTCGTAGAATTCACCCATCCCGCCCGTTCGGTACGCGAAGACGATCAGTCTGCCTGGACCAATGCGATCAAGTCGGCGTCGGGAAAACTGACCATGCTGTTGTTTCGACAGCTTGAGGTGTTTTGGAACGGCGCCTCATTCGAAGGCTCGCCCAGACGTACTTTCTTCAGCCAGACGGTGCAGGATCAGGCGCGCGCGGATCTGATGATCAAGCGCGAAACGCAGATCCTCACCGCCGGCGAGTTCAACGCCCTGCACAGCCTGGTACGTGAGCCAACCGTTGCGGTACGGCGGCCAACGTTCGAAACCGTGTGCCTGAGCGAAGAAACAGCCTGTGTCGAGCTGGCCGGTTCGCTGATGATCAATCACGACAAGGCTTATCTCTATACGCCCAGCCAGGGCCTGCAGGTACTCGCCGACTACGCGGATCTCAAACAGACACTGACCGCGAAAATGCGGGCTGCCGGACACGAAGACGAACTCTACGGGCTGATGAATCTGCAAGAGCGCAATCGTTACCTTGGCTTCGCTAACGCGCAGGTATCCGGGGAAAACATTGGCGGTGAGATCATGACGACGCTGTTCGAGGCCATCATCACCAAGCAACGTCAGAACGTTGAATTCGTTCTGCAGCGTTTTCGTCAGAGCGAGCGCACCACTGACATCCATGCGCTCTTCGACAAGGCGCTGGATATCCGCTCAATGATTCATGAACGGCTGCTCAAGCTCGACGTCAATCAGCGCTGGAGTACCCGACCGTTGTTTACCAGTACACCGCCATCGTCACTCGTGCAGGCAGACAAGGCTGCGCAGCAGGCGGCACTTCTGGGACGGACGCTGGATAATCTGACCAGCCACTTCAAAGACCAGCCGACCGCGCACGCCGCAGAACAGCGCGTCTTTCTCGAAGGCATTCTGTGGAAACTGGCCCAGGCATTCGAAGACGGCCTGCGTGGTGAGGCGTACCTGCGCAGCCTCAGCGGGTCATGGCTGGAGGCGGAACGAAAGATCGTCGACACCGTGTTCGATTCCAGGCACCCGACACGCAGGGACCGCCAGTCACTCAATGGTTTCCGCCCCGATGCCTGGTCACTGACCCTCAACGGGGCCGAGCCCAACGCTGCGCTGCCGCTCGCTCACTGCGTGCTGCTGACCGAGCGCGGCGGCATGGACGTGAAACATTCCGGGCGCGCCATCCTCTGGACACCGGCCCTGGGCCTGGAGCTGTTTGACGACATCGCCAATGCGCAAAAGCAATTGCAGCAACGGCTGGACGACAACAATCAGAGCCACACGCTGCTGGAAAATCTGCCAAAGGCGCAGCACAAACTGGACCAGCAATACACCCTGGGCGAGTTTCAATTGATTAATGGCAGTGTCTCCCGAGACCGCATGCAATCTGCCATTGAACAGTTCCTGGCGGAATGTGAACTGCTGCGAGTTTGCATCAAGGAGCCAAAGACATTGGCGAGCTTCCTTGATGAAATGAAGAATGCTGTCATCGATACCAACCTGCGACGCGCGATCGATCTTGCACGCACCCTTTCGCGTCATCTGGATTACCCCGACTGGTTGCGTATGGCCTCGGCGACGGAGCAACGCACGCAACTCGCGCTGCTGGATGAACTGCGGCATGCGTTCATCGATGGCAAGGATTTCCTCGATGAGGTCCCGGCGCTGGCCACTCATATCGAGCAGACCCTCAAAACCCTGCTCGATGCCCGCTTTCCAGGCAACGGGCTCAAGCCACAGGACATCCGGATCACCCCCAATCTGATATTGGCCGGCC
The DNA here is from genome assembly GCF_057291535.1 of Pseudomonas sp. 1L-E-NC-VB-C3. Lineage (NCBI taxonomy): Bacteria > Pseudomonadati > Pseudomonadota > Gammaproteobacteria > Pseudomonadales > Pseudomonadaceae > Pseudomonas > Pseudomonas sp. 1L-E-NC-VB-C3. The sequence continues at coordinate 475,451 of NZ_JBXAWD010000002.1, forward strand.
CTGCCTGCAACTTGCTGGAATTTGCCTTGCATCACTACAACGTCGTGCAGGGCAGCGGTTTCAAAGTCGCCTCGACAACGGCCACAGCCTTACCAAAAGAGTTTGCCCAGGCCGCGGTACGGCAATTACTGCAATCTCTTGATGTTGCTACCACCTACACCGCGAAAGTCACCGAAGCGCTGTCAGCCGACAGCCCGTCTGCTCGCACCAGCAAAGAACGGTTTTTGCGCCAGTTACCTTGGCAATTGATGCAACACGCCCACTCGATGAAATTGCAACAACAGCTCTCGGATACCGGCTATGACTACATTTGCCAGGTCCTCGACATGCCGGACGCGATAGCGCGCGCTGCGGTCGAGGGCGTTCATGCCATCGCCTGTCCGCTATCGTTGATCAAGACCCCAGGCGCTGATTGCGTCGACACACTCGGTTTGTATGTCTTCGGTCCGGGCGCAGGGCAAACAGGCCCCCGGGTCCTCTATGCGCCTTACTCCAGGTATGTGTTTCGCGAATTCGAAAACGAAGCGCAGCTGATCGAGGCACTGAATACCCCCGGGCACTTCCAGGATTTGATTATCCGGCGTCTGCCTGAGGCTCAGCAGGCGATATTCAAGAGTCTGTTGAAAACAACGATCGGCAAAGACAGTGAAATCACTCTTCATGGCGCGCCCATCAATGGCAACGTGCTCGAGCGGTTTCACCAGGACACTCTGAGCCTTCTGCCGCAACTGTTGCGCAGCCAGCCACAGATCAATGGCCAAGCGGATTGGGAAGCGGTGAAGTTTCTCTTCAGCCACGGCGTGCGCCTGGTGCCACATTTGCTACCGGGCAAACTCGCGTCCGGTTTTTTTCTGTGGCGAAGCTACCAGGACTTCAAGGCGTCCGCCGAAGGCCTTCAGGATCACCACTGGGCAAATGCCCTGAAAAGCTTCATCGCAGGGGCGATTACCCTCTTCAGCCTGGGACGTCTGTCATGGGAAAGCGAGGCAGAAACGGCCGGCTCCGAATTCGCCGCAGAGGCGCAAGCACCTGCGGGTACAGCCACAACGGTGCAAGTCTCCTCTCGCTGGGCAAAGGTGTCGCCCGTCACGCCCGCTCGGATTGATTTGCAGCCCTTTGAAAGCAGTACGGCGCTGGAATCCCTCAAGCTTGATGCCAATAAGCTGGTCTATGGGGATTCGTCAACGACGCAAAAATACGCCGCCATTGCCGGCAAGGTGTATCCGGCAGTCCAGCTCGAAAAAAACTGGTATTTGCGCAAAAAAGACGGCAGTCAGGGGCCGGCACTCGAAGAGAAAAATGCCCGTCTGGTTGTTGCAAGCGCCAGCCAGCCGGTTCATCGCTGCCGATCAAAACGTCGTGACCCTGCTCAACATGAAGTCGAGGAGAACCGCTCAATAGAAATGTATATCCAGGCCAGAGGCATGGCCCAGATCCACCGTCGCTATCCGGCCAGGGCGTTCGTGATACAGCAAGCCGTAAACCGTGCAAGAGAATACGCAGTCAACTGCCTGCATAACTACGTTACACAGCGCAGCCACCCTGCGGGCACACGGCTGGAGAGGGTTTTGAAGGAGTTCTTCGAGGTGCAAGAGGTAACGCCCTTGCTGCTCACAAAACTCGAGAAAGTGATAATTCCTGTCTGCCAGGAATTGACGAACCCAAAAGATGATTTGCTCTACACCGAGCGCTTCTTTACTGGTCTGAATGGGCCTGGCAGCGCTAATACCGTTGCCTTCGTTTTCAAACAGGACAAACAAAAAATAATTCATCTCACCGAGGTTTTTTTCAATCCCAGAATGGACAAATACACCGCCCATCTGCCTCCTCGATTCAATGTTGATTCACACGCACGCGCGGTAACGATTATCCATGAACTCTCGCATCTGGTTTGCGACAGCGAAGATCTGGTGACGATCCAGGCCATGGGGCCTTATCTCGACCTTATCGACACGACGACGGCAGAGGGGCAAGCGGCCAAGGACTCGCTTGAACGTTATCGCAGGTTATTGTCGCGCTACGGCAATCTCTCGCACCTGTTTGCGGTGAAATCCGATAACCACGTCTGGACCGATCTGGACAAAATGCCGACGCATGCCGCGGATTACCTGAAAATCCTCAGCCTTACCAAAACCACAAACCTTGCAGACGCGCGCCGAGCGTTTCGCAGTCCTGTTTCAGCAGATGCGCGGGTCGACGTGATGCTCGCCAACGCCGACTCGATCGCCTTGCTCATCAGCGAACTGGGCCGCCAGCTCGACCCGCTTCCCGCGCCCATGCCGCTACCGGCGCCGGTTGCAGATCAGGCAGGATCCTCGCAAGCGCTGGCGTGACGACAAAAAAATGCGCCGGCGTAACGCCAGCGCATTGCTCATGACCAGAATCAAAAGTGATTACGGTCGGTTAGTCCTTCTGTTCGCGCAGCACATTGCCCGAGGCGCCGTCGATGCGGAACTCGTAGGCGGTGCCATCGGCCTTGCGCCCTTTGCCTTCCCAGTAGCCATCATTATCGGCGCCGATCTCATAGACTTCGACATAGCCGGCTTTGGTCTTGGCGACCTCGATGGCTTTTTCGATGGTGATCCAGCCTGCGCCGGGCTTGTCCGCCAGAGCGGCACCGGCACCGAGCAAACCAGCAGTGGCGATCAGGGCTGCGAATGTCTTTTTGATCATTTTTTCACTCCATTTATGGATAGTAGGCAGTTGCTTCCTGTTTTTTTGGGCGCCACAGGGAAAAATAAGTTCCACGTTGATGGGTAAATGCCATGACGGATGTTCTCGGCAGCCTGCCGGCGAGGTTAGAATGAGCGAAATCAGGACGAGTCAATGACCCAAGACACTCTCTCGGAAGCCGAATACGATGCGATCACCGATGCCGCCGCGCACTGGTGCATGCGTCTGCACGCCGCTGACTGCACGGACGAGGAGCGTCGCGCATTTGAGACCTGGCACGCTGCACATCCTTTGCATGCCTTCGAATACGAAGCCATGCAAGAGATCTGGGAAGTCGCCGGAGATCTGCCTCGAACCGAGCCCGAGGCACTCGCCGCGCAGCGCAAGCCTTCGCGTTCGTGGCGCAAGTTCGCGGTCATTGCTGGCGCCTGCGCCCTCGCCTTGCCACTCGCGGCCTACAGCGGCTGGAGTCTGGGCTGGGTGCCCAACAGTTATCAGCATTACGCCGCCACCGACAGTGTGCGTCAGATCACCCTGAGTGACGGTAGCCAGCTCGAACTCAACCTGCACACGGACCTGAGCTTCAGCAATTACAAATATGAACGTCGCGTCACCCTGAACAAGGGCGAGGCGTTTTTTAATGTCAGCCATGACGCGTCTCATCCGTTCGTGGTTCGCGCCGGCGACGGCAAGATCCGCGTGACCGGTACGCGGTTCAATGTGTGGATGTACGAAGATCAGGTGCGGGTCAATCTGATCGAAGGTTCGGTGCTGGTCAGCAGCAATCGCGACTTGCCTGGCGACGGTCTGCGCCTCAGTCCCTCGATGCAGGCGCGCTACCGGCATGGCGATTACGCGCCGCAAATCAGTCAGACCTACCCTGGCGATACTTCGCTGGCCTGGCGCAGCGGCCGTTTGGTGCTCGACAACCTCGCGCTGCACGACGCCCTGCCGCTGATCAACCGTTACCTCGACAAGCCGTTGATGCTGGCCGACACCAGTACCGGCGCGATCCGCGTGGGCGGCGTCTACAACATCAAAGAGATGAACCACCTCGCCAACAGCCTGCCGAAAGTGCTGCCGGTCTATTTGACGCGCAACAAGGAAGGCAACCCGGTAATCAATTCGATGCCGCAACGCCCGCCGAAAAGCTGAAGGCCGCGTCCCTTGCGGGAGGCGGCCTTCGTTTGTTTCGAGCTGTGACTGTTTTACTGCGCTGCCACCTTCCCTGCCTGATCCTGCTTGATCGTCTGCACCTGATATTGCGGATCCGCCTGGATCTGCTGTTCGGTGAACGGCAGAACACTCCACTGCTTCTTCGAAAATGCAGCAGTCTGATCCCGCGAGTATTTCGACATCGGATCACTGGATAACGAGAACGCCAGCAGCCCTTGGGCGTGCGGGCCTTTTTCATCGAAGCTCACAACTTGCAGATAGCTGGTGCCGCTGACCACTTCAAGTTTGCCGTCTTCGCGGGGCACGCTTTGCATCGCGTTGTAGATGCCCAGCGTCCCCGGCCCGCCATGAATCGGCGTTTGCTGCCCGCCGCTGCTGACCACCTGGACATCACCCCAGCGCGTGTCGGGTTTCAGGCCCATTTTTGCGACCCGCTCAACCGACGCGAGCATCGCTTCACGCAGTGCTTTGGCGACGGCAGGTTGTTCGACTGCCAGGCCGCGAGGAGTGTGTTGCGCATCTGCCGGATTGAATGCAACACGCCAGATATCCGCTGATTCAAGCAGCGCCTGCATGATGTTCTGAAAATGCACCAGACCGAGCCCGGAATCCAGATTTGCGCGGCCGTCCCAGGCTTTGAGGCTGGCGCACGCAGACTTGAGTGTCGCGGCATCGCTGCCCAGATCGGCGCCGCAGAACTTCCGCAGATCGGGCATGACCTGCGCGGCCAGATAGACCTGATCGTCCATGACCATGTGCTGCAGATCCTTGACTGCCAGCGGGCCTTTCTTGCTCAGTTCAGCCAAACGATCAAGCGCGAATCGTGAGCGCAGGCCCAGCGGTTGTCCTTCCTGACTGATCAGCGGTGAATAGCCGGTGAGCGGTTGAGCCGGGTTGGCCAGCCATGCCGAATCATTGGAGTGCTGAACGAAATCCCTGCGCAGCAATTGCGGCAACTGGCTGGAAGCGAAGATGCCCTTCTGCGCCGCGTGCGGATCGATATCCCAGGCGCAGCCGCTGTTGGAACCGTCCAGTACGATCATGCGCAGACCGAGGCGTGGGTCGCTGCACTTGGCCAGTTTTTCCGCGCTGACGTTCGGTACCACCGACAGGTTCATGTACAGCGTCTGGCCCTTGTCATCCACTGCCAGGGTGTTGACCCACGGAATGCCCTGGATCTTGTGCACCGCGTCTTGCAGATCCTTGAGATTGCTGGCCTGGTTCATCGCATACCACTGTTCGAGCACGCGGTCGTTGTCGAGGTTGGCATCGCGCAAGCTGTAGGCATATTGCCTGTCCCAGTCGAGCTTGCCCGGCCATTGCACGATCGGGCCGAACTGCGAGCTGTAGATGTCGCGCGCAACCGCTACGACCTGTCCGTCAGCCTGCTTGACCTGCACGGTAACCGTCTGTTTGTTCAGTGGCAGCGACTTGCCATCGAGCAAATATCGAGTCGGATCCTTTGGATCAAGTTGCAGGCGATACAAGGTGAAGTGTTTCGACGAATCGACGGTGTGGGTCCAGGCCAGATGCTGGTTGAAACCGATATTGATCATCGGCAATCCCGGCAAAGCGGCGCCCATCACATCAAGCTTGCCGGGGATGGTCAGGTGCATCTGATAAAAGCGCATCCCCCCGACCCATGGGAAATGCGGGTTGGCCAGCAACATGCCACGGCCATTGAACGAGCGCTCGCTGCCGACCGCCACAGCGTTGCTACCGCGATCCAGAGCAAAACGTTGCTGACGCGCGTCGGCCAACTGGAACGCCTCGGTGTCGTGCTTCACCTGCGCGGTCGCTTGCGGCGGCGTCGCGCCAGCAAGGGCTTCGGCGAACTGCCCCACCCCACCTTCAACCAACAGGCGCCGCGTCAGTTTGACCAGATCCTCGGCGCTGATGTCACGTACCCACTCGCCCTGGCATTGCTGCGGCAACCCTTGCTGACGGCGTTCAGCCAGATAGCGGTTGTAACCGGCGGCATATCCCTCGACCAGGTCGCGGACCTGCGTCGGTTGCGCCTGCCAGAAGGTTTCGACCGCTTCAGGGGTATTGAGCCAGGTGAAGAACACATCACTGACGCGGTTTTGCCGTTGTTCAACAGTCAACTGCTCCGGGCCGAAATATTGGGAGCGCTGACCATTGACCGTAACGATCTCGTTAGCCAGCAGGCACAGATTGTCCTGGGCGTAGGCGTAACCGATGCCGAAACCCAGACCGCGTTCGTTGTCGGCGCGAATGTGCGGCACGCCGAAACTGGTGCGGCGAATGTCAGCGCTGGTCTGTGCCGATGGACTCAGCGCATGGGCCGACAGGCTCAGCCCGAACAAGGTGCTGGCGAGGGCCAGCCCGGTAAGTTGCCTGGAAATAATCACGCTCGCTCCTGATCGAAAGGTCGATTGCCCCTGCGTCCACGCGCAATGAGCCTGTCGAAGAAACGAACCTGAGGGAAAAAATTTAGCGGGTAGCCCATTGAGGCAATGCCGTCATCACAAGGCTGAGACGAATTAGCGACGAAATTTCTACATCTTTTCTTTCATGATTTGTCGCGCTGAAACGTCTTGTTTAGAGACCGCAACAAAACCTTTCCCGATCTGGCTCTGAAAAGGAGTAATCGCATGTACAACTCGCAACTACCAACGGACGGTAGCCAGACGCCACAGGGCGTTTCCATGAGTTCGCACTCTGGCAATTTCACCCAGCGCGGCGAGCGCCCGGGCAACGAGCGTATTCGCGTGCTACTGAAGAGTTTCGGCCTGCGCACCAGCCTGATTCGCCTGAAAGTCATCGACGCGCTGCTCGTGGCGGCACAGAGCAATCGTCGCCTGGGCGTACGTGGCGTACATAGCCAGTTGCTCGATCTGGACGTGCCGCTGTCGTTTCTCAGCGTGCGAGAAGTGCTTAAACGCTTGTGCGCCGAAGGCGTGATCACCTTCAACGCCGACAAGAGTTACAGCCTGCACCCGCAGGCTGCAGCGGTCCTCAACCACGAATGAGGCTCGCCTTCAGGGCTTGACCTTGCGGCGCATCACGCCGTTGATGATGACCACCACGACCGCTACGCCGATTGCCACGTACTGGAAAGTCTTCTCGGTGATCATGCCGGCATTCTGCAGCCAGGACAGGCCCAGCATGATCGCCAGTACCGACAGAGCGATCAGAATCGAATAAATCAAGCGTTGCTTCTGGGTCATTGCGGTTTCCTGAAACATTGAAATGTAGCCGGTTGCACGCCGAGCGTTCCCCGGATTACGGGTATGCGCCGGGGCAAACGGGTGCTCATGTTACCGCCCCTGAAGACTTTTGGCTGCAAGGTAACCCAACCTTAAGGCATGGCCCTCCCTGCTCTGGCGCAATCAATGCCCGCACTGACGAGGGCATCGTTGTTTGCGCCGCAATGGCCGCCAGGTAAACAGGTTTCACGCCGCGCCAATCCTTTAAACATGCCGTAAGTTTTTGAAATCTGCTGACGCAGCAAACGGCTAGGTCGGCTGTGCGTCTGCGCCTAGGCTCTGCGAACTTCCTATAACTCATAAACAGGGATGTTCATGCAGAGAACACTTATCAATATCGGCCCCAGACAGGTTGCGGGTTTCTGTCTGGCGCTGACCGCTTTCGAACTGCTCACTTACATGGCCAGCGATGTGATCATGCCAGCGATGCTGGATGTCACCACCGACCTCGACGCGGACGTACGGCATGTTCCCCATGCCTTCAACCTGTTTCTGTTGGGTGGCGTGTGCCTGCAATGGTTACTCGGCCCGTTGTCCGATCAATACGGCCGACGACCACTGTTGTTATCGGGCAGCGCGCTGTTCGGATTGTCGTGCGCGGCAGCTTTTTTCACCGACAGTATTGGAGCGTTCAACCTGTTGCGGCTGTTGCAAGGCATGGGTCTGGGGTTTGTCGTCGCAGTCAGCTATCCGGCGCTACAGGAGGTGTTCTGTGAAGCGGACGCCGTCAGGCTGATGGCGTTGCTCGGCAATGTTGCGTTGTTATCGCCGCTGCTCGGCCCGCTACTGGGGATCCTGTTGCTGGAATGGCTGAGCTGGCGGGAAATCTTTCTGCTGCTGGGATTCACGGCAGCGCTGGTCTGGCTCGGTCTGTTGCTGTGGATGCCGGAAACCGTAGGCGTCGAGCGCCGCGATGGTCATCGAACACCCCGTGTGCCCTTCTCCTGGCGTTGCACTTCACGGCGCTATGGCGCGCTGCTGGGTAATCCGCGCTTCCTCTGCGCCAGTCTGGCGCTGGGCCTGATGAGTCTGCCCCTGATCACATGGATAGGCCTGGCACCGTTGCTGCTGGTGCGGGTGCTGGAACTGCCGCCGCTGGAATATGGCCTGTGGCAGATTCCGGTTTTCTCAGCGGTGATTGCCGGCAATCTGATTCTCGACCGCTTGCTGCAGACTCATTCTCTGACGCAATTGATTCAACTGGCGCTCTGGCCGTTCTGTCTGGGCCTTCTGTTTCTGGCCGCGTGCGCATTGTTCGGCGCGGGGCTTGGTCCGGTGGTGGCGAGTTTGTCGCTGTACGCCGTCGGGCTGGGCATGAGCAACGCGGCGGTGTATCGCCTGGCGCTGTTTGCCAGCGACGACAGCAAAGGTCTGGTGTCGGCGCTGACCGGCATGATTTCGATCGCCGTCATGGGCCTTGGCGGTTCGCTGATTGCGGCCATCGGTGGCGGCGGCCGTCTTGAATACTTCGCTCTCTGGGCCGCATTCGGCGGGCTGATGTGCCTGCCCATGGTGTACCGGCTCCTGCAAACCACCACAGCTGATGTGGCCTCGCCTCAGTAAGGAACACTGATGACTCACCTACCCTATGCCGACGCGCTGTGCGCGTTGAAGCAACCCTATTGCGCGGATTCAGCCGCGCCCGGTCTGTTTGATCGGGCGATGAAGGAAATCAGCCGCTTTCACTGCGACCACACCCCGGGTTACGCCCATTGGCTCAACGCCCATGGACTGGCGCCGCAAGACCTCGACAGTCTTGATGACTGGTCGCGTCTGCCGCCGATCTTTGCCAGTTTCTTCAAGCAACACTTGCTGCTCAGCAGCACGGGGACAAACGCCCTGGAACTGACCTCGTCGGGCACCAGCGGGCAGAAAAGCCGGATGCGTTACGACGAACGCAGCCTGGCGCGGGCGCAGTTCATGGTTGCGCAGATCTTTCGCCATTACGGTTGGGACACTCCGGATACGCCGTGCAACTACCTGCTGCTGAGCTACGAACCCGAGGGTCACATTACGCTCGGGACTTCGTTTACCGACCAGTTTCTCTGTCGGTTCGCCCCGGTCAATCGCGTGGTTTACGCCTTGCGCAACACCGGTAGCGGCCATCAGTTCGACGTATTCGGTGTCATCGCCGCATTGCAGTCATTCGCTGAAGAAGGTTTGCCGGTACGGATTTTCGGCTTCCCGGCGTTTCTCTGGCAGACCCTGCAACGCATGCAGGCTACCGCTGTACAGGATGTGCAATTGCCCGCCGGTTCGCTGGCCTTTTTTGGCGGCGGCTGGAAAACCCTGGCTGCGCAGGAAATTCCTAAACAACAGTTTTATGCCCATATCCATCGGCAATTGGGCATCGAAACCGCCCGCTGCCGCGACGGTTACGGCGCTGTCGAGCATGCGGTGCCTTATATCGAATGCGCCCGTCACCGCTTTCATGTGCCGGTGTATTCGCGGGTGCTGATTCGCGATGCGGCGGATTTTTCTCTGCTGCCCTATGGCCAACAAGGCCTGCTCGGCTTCGTCTCGCCTTACATCTCATCCAGCCCGGCGCATGCCGTGGTGATGAGCGACCTTGCCACGCTGCACCCGGGCGCAAGTTGCGGCTGTGGATTGACCAGCGACTGGTTCGAACTGCACGGCCGCGCCGGCACCACGGCCGGCAGAAGCTGCGCGATGGCCGCCGCCGAATTACTGGGAAGTCACTGAAATGTATTTGATCAATGGACAACTGCACGACATTTACAGCCTCGACCAAGCGCTGCAAGACCTGCAACACAAGTTGCCCCAGCGCTTGGCGACGTCACTAGACAGCAGCACGGTCATCAAGGCGATCACTGTTTTTGCCCACCTGCTGCGTGACTCGCGCATGGATCTGCCCCTCGACAGCGAACAACGGCAGGCCTTGATCGATTTCTGCCAACCTGAAGCCTTGACGATCAAACGCCAGCGCGAACTCGGCGTCGCTGCCGACTCCCTGCGCCGTATCGATTATCGCCTGCCACGCTTCGAAGCCTGGCGCCCGCTCGGGCTGGTGGTGCACATCACCCCGGCCAACGCGCCGCTGCTGGCCTTTTGCGCGGTGGTGGAAAGTCTGCTCGCCGGCAACGTCAACTGGTTGCGCCCCAGCCGCAGCGATCAAGGCCTGACGGCGCGACTGTTGCGGGCGTTGGTGAACTGCGATGCGAGCGGACAACTGGCCGGTCACGTGGCGGTGATTCCAGCGAGCACCGAGCAGATCGGCCAATTATGCAAATCTGCCAATGGCGTCGCGGCGTGGGGTGGCGAAGCGGCCTTGCAAGCCATTCGGCAACAGCTCGCGCCGGGTTGTCGCTGGATCGACTGGGGGCATCGCATCAGCTTCGTCTATCTCACTCCTGCATCAGCTACGCCAGAGGCGCTTGATGCCGTCGCCGACGAAGTTTGCCGACTGGATCAGCAGGCCTGCTCCAGCCCGCAATGGCTGTTGGTGGACAGCGACGACACGCAAGTCTTGCGCGATATCGGTGAACGCCTGGCGCAGGCCCTGCAACGACGCGCCGCACAGTGGCCGGCACTGGTGCCGACACGCCAGGAAGCTTCGCAAATTACCACGCACACGCAAATGGCCCGCCTCGGTCAGAGTTTCGCCGGTCACACCGGGCAAGTCTGGCACGGCCCAGGCTGGCGGGTGATCTGGACCCATGATCGGCAACTCGCACCTTCACCGCTGTTTCGCAGCGTATTGCTGCACCCGCTGCCGCAGGCGCTGCTGCCCGCCACCTTATTGCCGTGGCGCAACGTCCTGCAAAGCTGTTCGCTGGTTTGCGCACAACCGCAAATTGTCGAGCTTACCCATGCGTTGATCGCTGCCGGAGTCACGCGGATCGCACCGATCGGCAACATTCACGACGGGTACGAGGGCGAACCCCATGATGGCGTCTATGCGCTGCAACGTTTGAGTCGACGGGTATCGGTGAGTCTGGCGGCCATGCAACTGCCGAATCAGGCCAGTCTCGATCCAGCACCATCAGCGGCGACGTCGTGCGCTGCGATCATGGACAAAGAAGCCTTCGTCGCCCAACCCATCAACGATCAGGCGCAGTTGTATTTCCGCTCTGGAGGCAGCAGCGGCACCCCTGCTCTGGCCGGCTACAGCTATCGCGACTTTGATCGGCAGATGCGCGCGACCGCTGATGGCCTGTTCGCTGCCGGTCTGGATCCAGCACAAGACCGAGTCATGAACCTGTTCTTCTGTGGCGGGCTGTACGGCGGCTTTCTCAGCTTCAGCAAAACGCTGGAACTGCTTGAGGTGACGCACCTGCCCATGGCCGCCCCTGCTGATGACGATTATCGGGAGATTGCCCAATTGATCATCGACCAACGGGTCAACGTGCTGGTCGGTATGCCCGGCACCCTGCATCGTCTGTTCCTCAATGAACAGGAGCGTCTGCGTGCTTATGCCGGAGTCGAAAAGGTCTTTCTCGGTGGCGAGCACCTGAGCGAGCAGAACCGTGAATTGCTGCGCAGTTGTGGCGTCTCGACCATTCGCTCGGCGATTTACGGCAGCGTCGACGCCGGTCCGCTTGGGCATGCCTGCGAGGATTCGGCGGATGGGGTTTTCCATCTGATGAGCGAGATCCAGCAGTTGGAGATTGTCGCGTTCGATGAGGATGTGCCGGTGGCGGATGATCAGGTGGGCCGGCTGCTGGTGACCTCGCTCGCCCGCGAGGGTGGTCAGCGCGTGCAGCGTTATGAGATTGGCGACAGCGGACGCTGGCTCCCGGGCGTCTGCGCCTGCGGGCTGAAGTCGCCCCGCTTTGAACTGTTGCAACGCCACGGCAAGTTGTTGCGTATCGGCACTGACTTTATCTCCCTGAGCGAATTGGCGTCACGGCTGCAAGTGCCGTTTCAGTTGCATCTGGACCACAGCGCCGAGGGCGTCGAGCGCATGCAACTGCATTGCGAACTTACAGCCGCCACCGTTGAAACACGTCTCGCCGATTACCTGACCCTGACGACCATCATCGACAGCGGATTGCTGGTGCTGCAGATCGAGCAATGCTCGCCCGAACACTTCGTTCGAAACAAACACAGTGGCAAGACGCCGCTGGTCATTGACTCCCGCCGCTGACGCTTGCCGTGAGCTGGCTCATTCGAATCAAGAAGAACACACCGTGAAAACAACCGACTCGATTAGCGAATTAACGGGTTTCGCCCGTGAGCATTCGCCCTACTACAAGAACAGTCTCGCCAACATCCCCGAGGCGATAAGTTCACTGTGCGAACTGCCACTGCTTGATCCGGCAGACTTCTGGAAAGACAGCGCGGATCTCGCGCAATGGCCGGTCCTGACGGCCCCCATTGGGCACGCCTTGGTGTTCAAGACCGGTGGATCAACCGGCGGTGGCAGGCTGTCCGTGTATGCCCGCACGGAATGGCAGCGCACGGTGGAAGATTTCGGCCGCAGTCTGAGCGAGCAGTTCAGCCCCGGGGACCGTGTCGCCAACCTGTTTTTCGCTGGCGACCTCTACGCCAGTTTTGTGTTTATTCATGACTCACTCGCCCATGTTCAAACAGCTGTCAGCGAGTTTCCGTTTACCGGCGAGGTTGATCCACCGAAGTTGGCCGACGCCATCAACCAGCATCGAATCAATGTACTGGCTGGCGTGCCCGCGCAATTACTGACTTTCGCCAGTTGGCTCAAACAACGCGGCCTTACGTTGCCCCTGGTTGATAGTGTGCTTTACGGCGGGGAGAGCCTGTTTGCCTCACAACGCCAGCTCCTTGAGCAAGTGCTGCCCAACGCGCGCATTGCCTCGATCGGCTACGCCAGCGTCGATGGCGGATTCATTGGCGCCAGTCATCCTGACTGCATCGAAGGAGAACATCGCACACCCGACGGTCACGTCCTGTTGGAGATTGTCGATCAGCACAGCGGCGCAACGATCGAGGCCTGCAATCAAACCGGTCTGCTCGTATTGACCAATCTGCATCGCCGCTTGATGCCGCTGATCCGCTATCCCGTCGGAGATCTAGCGTGCTGGCGCGAACCGCCGGGCACTGCACGACGCAAATTCGCCCTGAGAGGACGCAGCGGCAATAGCCAGCGGGTGCGGGTCGGCATTCTGTCGCTGATGACCGATGAAATCAGCGAAAGCGTACGGAGCATTACTGGCAGCGACGATTGGCAATTGCTGATCGAACAAGCCAACAGCGCTGATGTCTTGACGTTGAAATACGCAGTCATCGAACGATCGGCGCTCATCGACGAGAAACTTGAGGCCCGCTTGATCGAACTGTACCCGCCGATCGCGCAACTGCGGGCTGAGCGGTTATTGGAGCTGCGCATCAAGAGTTGCCGGTTTGAGGACTTGGCGCGCCATCCTCGCGCAGGGAAAAGCCTGCGGATCGTCGACTTGCGCTGCTATGACCAGGAAGAGCGGGAGGTGCGTGATGGAGTCGTTGATTCTGCGCAATTACCGTGACACCGACGCCAAGGCCGTCAGCCAGCTGTTTCGCGAGGTCTACGGTGATCATTACGTGCAAACCGACGTTTACATGCCCTGCCTGATCAATCAGAACCACGCCGACAAACGCTGGCATTCACTGGTTGCAGTGGAGGGTGAGCGGATTCTTGGTCATGCCACTTTGTATCGGCAAAGCGAAAGCTCGCACGATGCCGAACTGGCCTTGAGCGTCGTACATCCCGATACCCGTGGAAAGAACATTGCCACGCGGCTGGGCGGACAACTGCTGACTCATGCGCAGGCGTTGGGTTGTCGCAGCGTCTCGATCAAACAGGTCACCCATCACCCTTACACCCAACGCATGGCTATCAACCTCGGTTTTCACAACACTGGATTGTTGCCGGACTATGTCCGCTCACCCTTTGGCTGCAAAAAACCCGAGTCGATCGTGTTGGGTGTACGTGCTATCGATGGCTATCAACGGCCATTGCCAGAACAGGCATGGCCAGCCAGTTGCCGCCCCTTGATGGAGCGTCTGAGCGCTGTGTTCGGCGTCGGGGCTGATGCAGGACGCTGGCGCGGAGCTTCGGTTCAGGTCCAGCAGCACGGCAGCCGCCATGAAATGTGGCTGGAAAAACTCAATCCGGAACTGCTCGACCAGTTGCGATCACTGCCCGGGCATTGGCTGGTTTCGATTCGTCTACAGCTTTCGCGACAGTTTGCCGTGGATCTGCACAGCCTCAACGCCATCGGTTTTGCTTTCACCGGCCTGGCGCCTGCACAGGATAATCGAGGGGGATGGCTGGCGCTGTTTCATCGTGGCTACCGCACGCGCAGGCTGACATTGCATTGTCCGCACATGCAGCAGTTGCATGACCAGGCACAACGTCACATCACTCGGCAAGCCGTGCCGGCGGCGTAAACAGCATGAGCCCGCACACGGATGAGCGGGCGTCATCAGCAGACGTTACGCCTTTGCCTTCAGGCCTTTGTCAGACGGAACTGCCGCATTGCCTTCGCCATAGGTCTTGAGATTCTGCAGGACGTAAATGGCTTTCTTGAATTCGGGGATCAGGCTCTTGCCGTAGTAATTGCCATTGAGACTGTTGGTCTGGATGGCATCGAGCTGAGTGGCGAAATATTCCAGCGCGTTGAACTTCGCCTCCGGGTCTTTCTGCACGCCGAAGCGGTCGAATTTGTCGCCGGCATTGAGCAAAGTGATCGAGGTGATCTCGGAAATCAGGCCGCGCCCGCGCAGGAATTCGCTGAGGTTGCCCAACTGCTTGACGGAAACGTTGGCCGGGTCGAAGCCCTTGATCTGCTTGCGCAAACCCTGCTTATCCATCTCCGCCACATTAAGCGCATTCGGATCGTTGCCGACCAGCGTCAGCATCTGCTGCACTTTGACGCTCTGCGAAACCTGCTTTTTCGCGCCGGTATCACGGACCATTACGCCTGCCTTGCTTTCCCAGGCGCCGGTATAGCCGATCGTCATGCGAGGATTCCTTGTGCGGTGAGCATGAAATGTCCTTGTTCCAACCAATTGAATGGGCGCGAGTATCGGCCGATGCGCCTGATCGCACCAAGTCTTTTGTGCGCTTTTTTACAAATCTCGTACATTCGTGACACAAGCCTGCATCCCGTAAACATTGGTTCAGAGCCGTCATCTTGATGTAACAAACGTGGCAATCCGGGGATTTGTACCCATCCCGATACCAACCGGTCATCGCCCAGCGTTGTTTCGGCGCGCGAGCACCTAAAGCTTCGGCCCGCAACGACGATACGCTGTGATACCCGCCCTGTTTTATTCCTGCCCTCCAACAAAGAAGCCGCTCAAGGATCAGTTCCATGCCCGCACTGCGCACTATTCAGGCTCGCTACACGCTGTTTCTGATTCTGTTCATTCTGCTGTTGTCCGTGCTGACCGTGGTCGGCATCAGCCAACTGGTGGCACCGACCCTGCGCGATACCGAAGAGAAGGTCGTGCTCAACCGCATCGCCGAAGTCGCCGTGCAGATTCAGGGCGAACTGAACAAGGTCCAGGCGCAGCAACGCAGCATCACCCAGACCATCCCACTGCTCGACAGCGCCGCCATCGACGTGGTGCTGCCAGGGCTGGTGGATCAGTATGGCGAGCTGAAAGTCTTCGGCGGCGGCATCTGGCCGTTACCGGGCCAGCGTGAAGCCGGGCGCAACAAATTCAGCACTTTCTGGCACCGTGACGCCTCTGGCCAACTCAAGGTCAACACGTTCTGGAACAGCGATGCGGCGCCCAACTATTACGACCAGAGCTGGCACAAGGGCGGCATGGCCACTCCGCGCGGCCAGTGCGCGTGGGCCGCTGCCTATAAGGACGACGCCAGCGCCGAGCCGCGCACCAACTGCGCCATGGCGATCTACAAGAACGGCAGCGCCTGGGGCGTTTCGACCATCGACGTGACCCTGGGCTTCTTCAACGATTTGGTGGCGCGCAAGGAAAAGGACCTCAACGCCGAAATGCTCATCGTCGAGGCGGACGGCAAGATCATCAGCAACAGCTCGCGCATCAGCGGCCCGATCGTGCTGAAAAACATCAGCGAACTGGCGGCCAGCTCGACCTTCGTCAATCAGATCAAGACCGGCCTGCAGAATCGCGATACAGCGCAACGCGTCGAGTTCGATAACAACGGTGAAGATGCCACCTTCTTCATGCGCCCTATCGAGGGCACACCGTGGTTCCTCGCCACCGCCCTGCCGACCAAGATGCTCACTGCCCAGCGCGATGACGTGCTCCATAGCCTCAGCCTGATCCAGATTCCGCTGGTGATCCTGCTGGTGCTGTTGCAGGTTTACGCGATTCGTAAGCTGGTGCTGCGCATGAAAGCGCTGAAGGCCAACATTGACTCGCTGTCCAGCGGAGACGCCGATCTGACCCGCCGAATCACCATTCGCGCCGAAGACGAACTGGGCGCCATCGGTCACTCGGTCAACACCTTCATCGCCTATCTGCAGAACATGATCGGCGAAGTCACCCAGGCCACCGGCGCCATGGCTTCCAGCCTCGACAACCTGCAGCGCACCTCGGCACATACCGGCCAGATTCTGCTGCGTCACGCTTCGGAAACCGATCAGACCGTCACCGCCATCAACGAAATGAGCTCGACTGCTGAAAGCGTCGCGCAAAACGCCGCTGAAACCGCTGCATTCACCCAGCGTGCCAATGAGAACGCAGACCGCTCGCGCGTCGTGGTGGGTGAAGCGACCAACAGCGTGGTCGCGCTGATCGACGAAGTGGCCAGCGCTACACACAAAGTTGAAAACATGCAGCAGGACGCCCAGCGCATCACCGAAATCCTCGGCGTCATCGGCGCGATTGCCGGGCAGACCAACCTGCTCGCCCTCAACGCCGCGATTGAAGCGGCGCGGGCCGGTGAACAGGGTCGCGGCTTTGCGGTGGTGGCGGATGAAGTCCGCGCCCTCGCCGCCCGCACTCAGGCCAGTACCTCGGAAATCAACGAAATGTTGACCCGTCTGACCCAAGGCGTGAGTTCCTCGGTCAGTGCCATGGAAAACACCCAGGCCAGTTGCCAGTCCGCTGCTGACGCCACCGCCCGAGTCAACTCGGGGCTGGACGAAATGGCCGGTTCGGTCAGCCACATCAACAGCCTCAGCACGCAGATCGCCACCGCCGCCGAACAGCAAAGCGCAGTGACCGAAGAGATCAACCGCAGCATGGTGCAGATTCGCCACATGGTCGATGAACTGGTGCAGAGCGGCCAGGCCAGCGAGCTCAATACCCGCCAATTGCTCGAAGCCAACAGCCGCGTGAGCGCGATCATGGGGCGGTTCAAGGTCAGTTAAGCCAACCGCGACCACGGGGATTTCGGCCTTTACGCCAATCCCCTGTGGGAGCGAGCCTGCTCGCGAAAGCGATTTTTCAGTCACTGTATCTGCGGCTGGTCAACCGCAATCGCGAGCAGGCTCACTCCTAAACTGGTTCGGGTGTTTTGTAGCAACTGGAAACACTCAGTTGATGCCGGGATGGAAAAACCGGTCAAAATGCGTTCTTGCTGACCTTCACCGAGTCGAGAGCCCATTCCCATGCGAAGCCAACTGCGTCTGCTCGCCCTGAGCGCCCTGTTCATCTCCTCCCTGGCGCAAGCCGCCGAACTGATCCCGATCGAAGTGCACCGCGATGCCAACTGCGGCTGCTGCAAAAAGTGGATCAGCCATCTCGAAGCCAATGGCTTCAAAGTCGAAGATCACGTCGAAAGCGACATGAGCAGCTTCAAACAGCAGCACGGCGTACCACCGCGTCTGGCGTCCTGCCACACGGCGATCATCAATGGCAAATTCGTTGAAGGTCATGTGCCGGCCGATCAGGTGCTTGCGTTGAGCAAGCGCGACGATCTGCTGGGTGTGGCAGCGCCAGGCATGCCGATGGGCTCGCCGGGCATGGAAATGGACGGCATGAGCGATGCGTACCAAGTGATCGGTCTGAAGAAGGACGGCGCCGACGTGGTGGTGGCGGACTACCCGGCCCGTTAATGGGTGCGGCTTACTTCGGCCTGTTCTTTGCTGCGTTCGGTGCGGCAACGTTGTTGCCATTGCAATCAGAGGCGCTGCTGGTCGGTTTGATCGTCAGCGAGCGTTACTGGCTGTGGGGTTTGCTCGCAGTGGCGACGCTGGGCAACGTACTCGGCTCGCTGGTCAACTGGTGGCTGGGCCGTGGCATCGAGCGGTTTCAGGATCGACGCTGGTTCCCGGTCACTCCTCGACACATGGCCAAGGCGCGCAAGCACTACGAGCGTTATGGACATTGGTCGCTGCTGCTCAGTTGGCTGCCGGTGATCGGCGATCCGCTGACCTTGATTGCCGGCGTCATGCGCGAACCGCTCGGGCGCTTTCTGTTGATCGTGACGCTGGCCAAAGGCGCGCGCTATGGCGTGCTGGCCTTGCTGACACTTGGCTGGCTAGGTTGAACCAACCCTCAGTGTGATTGCCTTTGTTTAACGTCGGCGTAATCCCGACCTTCCAGAGTCGGTCAATTTTCAAGGAGTTTGTGCTTATGTCCGTCACGCTTTCCCGCTGGCTGCCCGGCCTGGTCCTCAGCGCTGCCCTGCCATCAATGGCGCACGCGGCCACTGAAACCGCCCCCGCCGAAGGGCCTGCCTATGGCCCGGAGCTGCAAGGTTTCCAATACCCCTACACGCTTAAACATTTCGCCTTCGAATCCCAAGGCCAGAAGCTGCAAATGGGCTACATGGACGTCGCCGCCAATGGCAAGGCCAACGGCCGCACCGTGGTGCTGATGCACGGCAAGAATTTCTGCGCAGCGACCTGGGACAGTTCGATCAAAGCCCTGAGCGACGCCGGCTACCGCGTGATTGCGCCGGATCAGATCGGTTTCTGTACATCCAGCAAACCTGAGCATTATCAGTACAGCTTCCAGCAACTGGCCACCAACACCCAGCAATTGCTCAAGGCTTTGGGCATTCAGAAAGCCACTGTGCTCGGCCACTCCACCGGCGGCATGCTCGCCACCCGTTATGCGCTGCTGTTCCCTGAGCAGGTTGATCAACTGGCAATGGTCAACCCGATCGGTCTGGAAGACTGGAAAGCCCTCGGCGTTCCGTATCGCACCGTCGATCAATGGTATCAGCGTGAGTTGAAGGTCACGGCCAAGGGCATTCGCGACTATGAGCGCACCACCTATTACGACGGCCGCTGGAAGCCGGAATTCGATCGTTGGGTCGACATGCTCGCCGGCCTGAGCAACGGTCCGGGCAAGACCCAGGTCGCGTGGAACTCGGCGCTGATCTACGACATGATCTTCACCCAGCCGGTGTACTACGAGTTCAAGGATCTGAAGATGCCGACCCTGCTGCTGATCGGCACCTCCGACACCACCGCCATCGGCAAGGACCTCGCGCCGCCGGAAGTGAAAGCCAAAATCGGTCATTACGAGGTGCTTGGCAAACAGGTCGCCAAGCTGATTCCGCAGTCGACGCTGATTGAATTCCCGGGCATGGGTCATGCGCCGCAAATGGAAGAACCGGAGAAATTCCATCAGGCGCTGCTCGGCTGGCTGGGCAAGACTCCTTCCGCTCCTTGATGAGGCAAGCCGATGACGGTGCAGATTGCAGTGATCGATGACTGGCAAGACGTGGCCCGCGACGTGGTCGACTGGTCCGTGCTGGAGAGCATCGGTGAAGTGACCTTTGTGCATGATTACCCGGCCGACAACGCCACACTGGCCGAGCGCCTTGGCAAGTACGAGGTGATCTGCGTCATGCGTGAACGCACGCGCTTCGACGCCGATTTGCTAGGGCGCTTGCCCAATCTGAAGTTGCTGGCCACCGGCGGCATGCGCAATGCCGCGCTGGACATGCCGGCCGCAGCAGCTCTGGGCATCAAGGTCTGCGGCACCGATAGCTACAAACACGCCGCGCCGGAACTGACCTGGGCGCTGATCATGGCGGCCACCCGTGATCTGGTGAAGGAAGCCAATGCGCTGCGGGCCGGCCAGTGGCAGCAGGGCCTCGGCGGCGATCTGCACGGCAAGACGCTGGGTATTCTCGGTTTGGGCAGCATCGGCCAGCGGGTCGCGCAATTCGGTCAGGTGTTCGGCATGCGGGTGATCGCCTGGAGCGAAAACCTCACCGCCGAACGCGCTGAACAGGCCGGCGTGACGTACGTCAGCAAGCAACAACTGTTCGAGCAGGCCGACGTACTGTCGGTGCATCTGGTGCTCAGTGAACGCAGTCGCGGTCTGGTTGATGCCCGGGCGCTGGACTGGATGAAACCGACCGCATTGCTGGTCAACACCGCACGCGGACCGATCGTCGATGAAACCGCGTTGATCAAGGCGCTACAGAAACGGCGCATTGCCGGGGCAGCGCTGGACGTATTCGAGCAAGAGCCGTTGCCGGCCCTGCACCCGTTTCGCACGCTGGACAATGTCCTCGCCACGCCGCATGTGGGGTATGTCAGTCGGCAGAATTACGAGCAGTTCTTCCGGCAGATGATCGAGGATATTCAGGGTTGGGCAGCTGGGGAGCCGATGCGTCTGTTGAACTGAGTCCATCACTTTGAAGTTGAGTTGCTTCAACCGCCCTCTTCGCGAGCAGGCTCGCTCCCACAGGTTGTACGCGGTCCAATGTGGGAGCGAGCCTGCTCGCGAAAAGGTCATCTCAGATACCACTCTGCAATACGCTCGCACCACAACGGTGCAACTCGCCCATCCCATAGCACAAAACCGTGACTGCCCAGTCACTGTTTTGGCCCACTCCGACCGAAAAACATGCCCTTCGTCGGAGCGTTTTCCCTCCTGAACCCTCGCTAACATCCCGACACAACCGATTGTCGAACAATTTACCCATTTGCCCTAACCCGCTCTAGGATCTGGCCTAGACTGATTTTTCAGTGGCCAAACCACTCGGTCATACCGACGAAAAAAAGTCGAAACTTTTGCTTCACGCCACAGGTCATCAGAACAACTGGGCGAAAGCGACTGGTGTAATCCTTGCAACGGCCTCACCACCCATTCTGCTTGCGCGTGTTGGGTCAGCATTTGCTCACCGATGCGTGGCGCCTTTGCGCCCGGCCACAGGACTTGGCCACGAAACAGCTTGTTCGAGACAAGAATCAGATCACACACGGGAGATACATATGATCAGTGCGGCATTGGATATTCAGGGAGAGCGTGCTCACCAGTCGCTTGGAGAATCGAGCACCATCAGTGTTCCCGGCAGCCGACAGATCAACGTACCCGGCACCAAGACGCTTGCTCCGGTAGCAAGCCAGAATCCCAACAAGAAAAAAGTGTTGTTCGTGACCTCTGAGATCGCCGATCTGGTCAAGACCGGCGGCCTCGGTGACGTCTCCGCCGCCCTGCCCCGGGCGATGGCCCACCTGCATGACGTGCGGGTGTTGATTCCCGGGTATCCGCAAGTGGTGCACAGCGAAAACCCGATTCACATCATCGGCGAGCTGGGTGGCCACGCCGCGCTGCCACCTTGCAAGATCGGTCGTATGGACATGCCCGATGGTCTGGTGATCTACGTGTTGATCTGCCCTGAACTCTACGAGCGTGAGGGTGGCCCTTACGGCGCCAACAACGGTCGCGACTGGCCGGACAACCATATCCGCTTCGCCCGTCTCGGCCTGGCCGCTGCCGACATCGCCGCCAATCTTGCGCAAATCCACTGGCGCCCGGATCTGGTGCACGCCCATGACTGGCCGGCTGGCCTCGCGCCCGCTTACATGCACTGGCGCGGGCAGCGCACGCCAACGCTGTTCACCATTCACAACCTTGCCTACCAGGGCGTGACGAGCCTCGGTTCCTGCCCGGAGCTGGGGATTCCCACCCATGCCCTGCAACAGGAAGGCATGGAGTTCTACGGCAAGATGTCGTTCCTCAAGGCCGGCATGGCCTATTCGAGCCACATCACCACCGTCAGCGCGACGTATGCGCAAGAAATCACCACCCCGGACTTCGGCTGCGGCCTCGACGGTTTCCTTGCCGCCAAGACCCAGCAAGGCCTGCTCAGCGGTATCCCGAACGGCATCGACGAGAGCTGGGATTCGGCGACCGACCCGCACCTGTTTGCCCCGTTCGCCATCGGCGACTGGGAAGGCAAAGCGGTCAATGCCGCCCATGTCCGTGAGCTGTTCGGCCTGAATGACTCCACCGGCCCGCTGTTCGCAGTGGTATCGCGCCTGGTCTATCAGAAAGGTCTGGACCTCACCGAAGCGGTGTCCGAGTTCATCGTGCAGAACGGTGGCCAGATCGCGATCATCGGTCGCGGCGAGCCGGAAGAAGAGCAGGCCATGCGTGAACTGGCCCTGCGCTTTCCTGGCCAGATCGGCGTGCGGATCGGCTTCAACGAAACCGATGCCCGACGTATGTTCGCCGGCAGCGATTTCCTCTTGATGCCGTCGCGCTACGAGCCTTGCGGCCTGAGCCAGATGTACGCCCAGCGTTTCGGCTCGCTGCCGGTCGCGCGCAACACCGGCGGCCTGGCCGACACCATTGAAAACGGCGTCACCGGTTTCCTCTTCGATGAGTCCACCGTTGATAGCTACAAGGAAGCCCTGAGCCGCGCGTTCAAGGTTTTCGCCTTTCCGGAACTGCTCAACGCCATGCGCTGCCGTGCCATGGCTGCACCGTTCAACTGGAGCAAAGCGGTTGAACCGTACGCCGAACTTTACGAACAACTGGTCGCCAAGGCGTTGGGTAAAGCCAGCCACAAATAACCAGGGAGTTGCAGAAAATGCCGTCAAGGACCCAAGAAACCTGGCCCCACGGCGCGATCATGCTGGATGCCGAGCACACGCAATTTGCGTTGTGGGCGCCTGACGCGTTCTACGTCAGTGTGGAACTGGAAGATGGAAAATCGTTGCCCATGCTGCCTCAGGGTGACGGTTGGTTTGTAATCAAGGCCAATTGCCCGGCGGGCAGTCGCTACCGTTACTGCATCGATGGCGAACTGGAGGTGCCGGACCCGGCCTCCAGAGCGCAGGATGGTGACCTTGACCGCCACAGCGTGGTGGTCGACCCCCATGCCTATCAATGGCGGCACACGACCTGGAATGGTCGGCCGTGGAGTGAAGCGGTAATTTATGAGTTGCACGTCGGTGCGCTCGGTGGATTTGCCGAAGTCGAACAGCATATGGCGCGGCTGGTGGCGCTGGGCATCACCGCGATCGAACTGATGCCGCTGGCGCAATTTCCCGGTGATCGCAACTGGGGTTACGACGGGGTGCTGCCCTACGCGCCTCAAGCCTCCTACGGCACCCCCGAACAACTCAAACACCTGATCGACACCGCCCACGGCCATGGCCTGGCGGTGATTCTCGACGTGGTCTACAACCACTTCGGCCCCGACGGCAACTATCTGCATCGTTACGCCAAAGGCTTTTTCCGCGAGGACAAGCACACGCCATGGGGCGCGGCGATCGATTTCCGCCGCCCGGAAGTGCGCGAGTTCTTCATTGAGAATGCACTGATGTGGCTGCTCGAATACCGTTTCGACGGCCTGCGTCTGGATGCGGTGCACGCGATTGAAGACCCGGATTTCCTCAGCGATCTGGCCCGGCGCATTCGCCAGCAGATCAACCCGACCCGGCACGTCTGGCTGACCGTCGAAAACGAGCTGAACCAGTCGAGCCTGCTGGAAAACGATTACGACGCGCAATGGAACGATGACGGTCATAACGCGTTGCACGTGCTGCTGACCGGCGAAACCGACGCCTATTACGCCGACTATGCCGCGCAGCCCACCGAGCAACTGGTGCGCTGCCTGAGTCAGGGCTTCGTATTCCAGGGCCACATCACTCGCCATGGCGAACCTCGCGGCGAGCCGAGCGAACATCTGCCCTCCACCGCTTTCGTGTTGTTCCTGCAGAACCATGACCAGATCGGCAACCGCGCGTTTGGCGAACGTCTGCATCAGCTTGCCGACCCGCGTGCGGTGCAGGCGGCGACGGTGTTGTTGCTGCTGTCGCCGATGATTCCGCTGATGTTCATGGGCGACGAGTTTGCCGCCGAGCAACCGTTCCTGTTTTTCACCAGCCACCACGGTGAACTGGCGGAACTGGTGCGTGAAGGTCGGCGCAACGAGTTCGCCGCATTCAGTGCCTTCACCGATCCGCACAAGCGCGAGCAGATCCCCGATCCGAATGCCCAGGACACCTTCCACGCTTCGCAGCCCCGACTGTCCGGCAGCGGCACGCCATTGCAACAGCAGACCCAAGAGCTCTACCGGCAACTGCTGAAGTTGCGCCATCAGTACATCATTCCTCATCTCTCCGGGACCCAGGCTCTGGGCGCGCAAATGCTCGGCTATGGAGCGGTCAGCGCGCGCTGGCGGCTGGGCAACGGCAGTGAGCTGCGAATTGACCTGAACCTCAGTGACACGCCAGTGGTCAACCCTGCACAGACCGATACCGAGTGGCTGTTTCAACAGCCAGCCGCGATCGAACTGTCGGACCCGAACCAACTGCCGGCGTACACCGCGCTCGTCAGCCTCACGGCCGCACCCCTTTTGCACCCCCTGGATGGAGAGCGCCTATGAGCGATGCGCAACTGGAAATACTCGCCAGTCGAGCCGGCCTTGCCGTCGACTGGATCGACGCCAACGGGCGTCAGCAAAAAGTCGCTCCCGCTGTGTTGCGCAATGTCCTGATCGGACTCGGCCACCCCGCCAGCACCGCGCAAGAAATCGATGCCAGCCTGTTGCAACTGCAAGAAGTCCAGCAAGACCGCCATCTGCCGCCCCTGCTGACCTGCGACGTTGGCGTTGCCCTCGACCTGAGTCGCTACTTCACACCGGAGACGCCCTGCGAGATTCATCTTGAAGACGGCGCGCAGATGAACCTCAAGCTGGACAACGAAGCCATGTTGCCCGGCTTGATTCCGGTCGGTTACCAGCAAGTGCACATCGGCGATCAGTATTTCACTCTCGCTGTGGCGCCTGAGCGTTGTTTCAGCGTTGGCGATGCGGTCGATAGCCCGATCCCGCGCGCCTGGGGTCTGAGCGCCCAGTTGTATTCGCTGCGCCGTCCGGGTGACGGTGGTTTCGGCGACACCCAGGCGCTGGAGGAATTGGTTCGTGTAGCGGGTGAACGCGGCGCCGATGCGCTGGCGATCAGTCCGATGCACGCGATGTTCAGCTCAGACAATGGCCGCTACAGCCCCTATTCGCCGTCCAGCCGCTTGTTTCTCAATTCACTGTATGCCGCGCCGGGCAGCATTCTCGGCGAGCGCGCATTGCGTGACGCAATCGATGCCAGTGGCTTGGCCGCGCAGTTCGACCAGTTGGAAAATCTCAAGCTGATCGACTGGCCTGCCGCCGCCCAAGCCAAGCAGAAACTGCTGCAAGCCTTATATGATGGTTTCGTCGCTGGCGAGCATCCGCTGCACGCCGACTTCGCCAGTTTCCGTCATGCCGGTGGCGAAGCGCTGGAGAATCATTGTCGCTTCGAAGCGATTCAGGAAATGCGCGCCGCCCGTGGCGAAAGCCTCGACTGGCGCGAATGGCCGGAGCACTGGCACGACCCGCGCGGCGCGGCGCTGGGCGCTTTTGCCGAAGAATATGCCGAGCGCATCGGTTATTTCGCCTTCTGCCAATGGCTGATCCATCGCTGCCTCGAGCGCGTGCAATCTGCCGCGCGCAGTGCCGGCATGGGCATTGGCCTGATCGCCGACCTCGCCGTCGGTGCTGACGGTGCCGGCAGTCAGGCCTGGAGTTTCCAGGATGAATTGCTCGCCTCCCTGACCGTCGGCGCGCCACCGGACATCCTGAACCGCAGCGGCCAGGGTTGGGGCATTTCCGCGTTCTCGCCGGAAGGGTTGATCCGCAACGGTTTCCGTGCCTTCATCGAGATGCTGCGCGCCAACTTCGCCCACGCCGGAGGCCTGCGCATCGACCATGTCATGGGCCTGCAACGCCTGTGGGTGATTCCCAACGGCGCCGCCCCGGCGGATGGCGCCTATCTGTATTACCCGTTCGACGACATGCTGCGCCTGCTGGCCCTCGAGTCGCATCGGCATCAAGCCATCGTGCTCGGTGAAGACCTCGGCACCGTGCCGGAAGGCCTGCGGGAAAAACTCGCCGCGCGCTCGATTCTGGGCATGCGCGTGCTGTTGTTCGAACAGGACAATACCCGCTTCAAACCGATTCTCGACTGGCCGGATGATGCCTTGGCCACCACCAGCACCCATGACCTGCCGACACTCAATGGCTGGTGGCATGGCCGCGATATCGACTGGAACGCGCGCCTCGGTCTGGTCGATGCCAACGGCGAAATCGACTGGCGCCGGCATCGCGAGCGTGAACGCGAAGGCCTGCGCGATGCGCTGCGTCAGGATCCACAGAACTTCCGCGAAGAGTCTCACGAAGCCGATCAAGTGGTCGATGCCAGTGTGCGTTTCCTCGGGCACACCCGCGCGCCGCTGGTGCTGCTGCCGCTGGAAGATGCCCTGGGTATCGATGAACAGCCGAATCTGCCTGGCACCACCGATTCACATCCGAACTGGTCGCGACGTTTGCCCGGTCCCAGCGAAGCGTTGCTGGACGGCCCCGATGCCGCCCGCCGCCTGGAACTGCTGGCCTGCGCGCGCCTTCAAGCCTCTGAGCGTGACCAATGAATCAACAGCAAATCCAGCCACTGCGCGCCACGTTGCGCCTGCAATTTCATAAAGGTTTTACCCTCGAACAAGCGGTGCCACTGGTGCCCTACTTTGCCCGACTCGGCATCAGCCATATCTACGCCTCGCCACTGCTGGCGGCGCGCGCCGGTTCCATGCATGGCTACGACGTGGTCGACCCGACCCAGGTCAATCCGGAACTGGGCGGCGAGCCGGCATTGCGCCAACTGGTCAGCACCCTGCGTGAACACAACATGGGGCTGATCCTCGACATCGTTTCCAACCACATGGCCGTGGGCGGCAATGACAACCCGTGGTGGCTTGACCTGCTCGAATGGGGACGCCTGAGTCCGTATGGCGAATTCTTCGACATTCAGTGGCACTCGCCGGACCCGTTGATGGAAGGCCAATTGCTGCTGCCGTTTCTTGGCAGTGACTACGGGGTGGCGTTGCAGGAAGGCACACTCAAGCTCAAATTCAACGCGCAGACCGGGACTTTTTACGTCGAGCATTACGACCACCACTTCCCGGTCTGCCCGAACAACTATGGCGAGCTGCTCAAGTCCGACGACACGCTGAAATCGCTGGCAGATCGTTTCAGTACGCTCAGTTACCAGACCGATGCTCACTCGCTGGCGATCCCGCTGAAGCAGGAGTTGCGAGAGCTGGCAAGCGATCCGCGTGTTCTGGCCACCATCGAAAGCAATGTCGCCCAATACGATTCCACCACTGACGAGGGCTTCCACAAGCTCCACGAGTTGCTCGAGCGGCAAAGCTATCGCCTGGCCAGTTGGCGCACGGCGGCGGACGACATCAACTGGCGGCGCTTCTTCGACATCAACGAGCTTGGCGGTCTGCGAGTGGAGCGCCCGGCAGTGTTCGAAGCAACCCACGGCAAGATCTTCCAATTGGTTGAAGAAGGTCTGGTCGACGGCCTGCGCATCGACCACATCGACGGCCTCGCCGACCCGCGTGGCTACTGCCGCAAGTTGCGTCGGCGTCTGGATCACTTGGCACCGGGACGTCATCTGCCGATCTATGTCGAGAAGATCCTCGGCGAGGGCGAAACCCTGCGCCGCGACTGGAGCGTCGACGGCACCACCGGTTACGAGTTCATGAATCAGCTGTCGCTGCTGCAACACGACCCGGACGGCGAACATGTCCTCGGCGAACTCTGGCAGCGCCGCACCGAGCGCCCGGCAGCGTTCATGGAAGAAGCGCAATTGGCCCGTCAGCAAATCCTCAATGGTTCGCTGGCCAGCGACTTCGAAAGTGTTGCCCAGGCGCTGCATCAGGTAGCACGTGATGACTTGATGACCCGCGACCTGACCCTGGGCGCGATTCGCCGCGTGCTGCATGCGTTGATCGTGCACTTCCCGGTTTATCGCACCTACATCAGCGCGATGGGCCGTTCCGAGCAGGACGAAGCGATTTTCCTGCACGCCATGGACGGTGCGCGGCAGACCCTCAGCGAAGCTGACTGGCCAGTGCTCGACTCGGTCGCCAGCTGGCTTGGCGGCACGCCATGGCGCCGCAAGCCACGGGGGCGCTCGCGCAAGATCCTCAAGCATGCCTGCGTGCGGTTCCAGCAACTGACCTCGCCCGCAGCTGCCAAAGCCGTGGAAGATACTGCGCTGTATCGCTCGGCGGTGCTGTTGTCGCGCAACGATGTCGGTTACAACACCGAGCAATTCAGTGCGCCGGTCAGCGAGTTCCACGAAGTCAATCAACAGCGCATGACGGAGTTTCCCGACAACCTTCTGGCGACTGCCACCCACGATCACAAGCGCGGTGAAGACACTCGCGCCCGGCTGGCCGTACTCAGTGAGCGCAGCCATTGGTACGCCGATCAGGTCGAACTGTGGCGCGCCCTCGCCCGCCCGGTGCGCATCGAAGATGACGCGCCTTCCGCTGGCGACGAACTGATCCTCTATCAGGCATTGCTCGGCAGTTGGCCGCTGGACCTGCAGGACGACGACAAGGCCGGTTTCGCCGATTACGCCAAGCGCATCTGGCAGTGGCAACAGAAAGCCCTGCGCGAAGCCAAGCTGCAAAGCAGCTGGAGCGCGCCGAATGAAGCCTATGAAAACGCGGCCCAGGCTTTCACGGAGAAGCTGCTGACCGGTGAAGAAGGCGAGTTGCTGCGTGCGGCGCTGAGCAAGACCGTCAACAGCATCGCCGCTGCCGGCGCGCTCAACGGGCTGGCGCAAACCTTGCTGCGCATGACCGTGCCGGGTGTGCCGGATCTGTACCAGGGCAACGAGTACTGGGACTTCAGTCTGGTAGACCCGGACAACCGCCGCCCGGTGGATTACGCCGCCCGCGAGCAAGCGTTGCAGGCATCCGTGCCGGGTACCGAACTGCTCAAGGACTGGCGTGACGGGCGCATCAAACAGGCGCTGATCAGCGAGGTGTTGAACCTGCGCAAGGACCACGGCGAACTGTTCCGCCGTGGCGATTACCAGCCATTGGAAGTACTGGGCAGTCAGGCGCACAACGTCTTGGCATTCGCGCGTGAACACGAAGGCGTGCGGGCCATTGTCGTAGTGCCGATGCGTTGCGCAACGTTGCTGGAAAACAGTGCCATCCCGCAGGTCGATGCGCTGCGCTGGGGCGATACGCGGGTGGTTTTACCGTCTGCCGCTTCGGATGCAAACCTGAAGGGACTTTTTGCAAGCAGCGTAGTCACACAAAACAGGGAGCTGAATGTCAGCGAAGCGCTGGGGGATGTCCCGGTCAATCTCTTTATCCAACACTTAACACAAGCATGAGTTCAGTTCAGGAGCATTGCGATGAGCACCGACGATAAACGCATTCGCGAATTCGCCTATCAGATCTGGGAGTCGGAAGGGAAACCTGAAGGCCACGAAGAACGTCATTGGGAAATGGCGCGCAAGTTGGCCGAGGCCGAAGCGCTGGCACCCAAGAAGCCACCCAAGGCGGCCGGCAGCAAAGTGGCTGGCAAGACTACAGGCGCAGCAGCGAAAAGCACAGACGGCAAGACACCGGCAGCCGCCAAAGCCAAACCAGCGGCGAAAGCCAAGCCTGCGGCCACGGCCAAAGTAGTCCCGCCGGGCGAAAAGGCTGCCGAGAAAAAGCCGCGAGCAGCGAAGAAGCCTCCGGCGAACTGACCCGATCCATTTTTGAACTGAATGACTGTGTGGCGAGCGTGCTCGCCACAAGGGGTTCTTGCGCCCCGAAGAAAGCCCTTCTTGGGGCAAAACACACCACCCTGTGGGAGCGAGCCTGCTCGCGAAAGCGCTAGGTCAGTTGGTGAAAACGTCGAATGTACCGACGCTTTCGCGAGCAGGCTCGCTCCCACCAGGAAATCTCATTGCCTGAACTGTCCCGTTTTTTTGCAGGAGCAATCATGACCCGTCCAAAGAAAGCCGAACCCGCTGCGCACGCCGAGCCGTCGAGAATCCGTGAAGGCCTGCCCTTTCCGCTGGGTGCGACCTGGGATGGTCTGGGGGTGAACTTTGCTCTGTTTTCCGCCAACGCCACCAAGGTCGAGCTGTGCATTTTCGACGATGCCGGCGAGGTCGAACTCGAGCGCATCGAGCTGCCGGAATACACCGATGAGATCTACCACGGCTACCTCCCGGATGCGCATCCGGGGCTGATTTACGGCTACCGCGTCTACGGTCCCTATGACCCGGCCAATGGTCACCGTTTCAACCACAACAAACTGCTGATCGACCCTTACGCCAAACAATTGGTCGGCGAGCTGAAATGGTCGGAAGCGCTGTTCGGCTACACCATCGGCCACCCCGACGCTGACCTGAGTTTCGACGAGCGTGACAGTGCGCCGTTCGTGCCCAAGTGCAAGGTTATCGACCCGGCCCACACCTGGGGCAATGACCATCGCGTCAGCGTGCCGTGGGACAAGACCATCATTTACGAAACCCACGTGCGCGGCATCAGCATGCGTCATCCTTCGGTGCCGGAAAACCTGCGCGGCACCTTTGGCGGCTTGATGGTCGACGACGTGCTTGAGCACATTCGCAAGCTCGGTGTTTCGTCTGTCGAACTGCTGCCGATTCACGCCTTCGTCAACGATCAGCATCTGCTGCAAAAGGGCATGACCAACTATTGGGGCTATAACAGCATCGCGTTCTTCGCCCCGGACCCGCGTTATCTGGCCAGCGGCAAGATTGCCGAATTCAAGGAAATGGTCGCGCACCTGCACGATGCCAATCTCGAAGTCATTCTCGACGTGGTCTACAACCACACCGCCGAAGGTAACGAGCAAGGTCCGACCCTGTCGATGCGCGGTATCGACAACGCCTCCTACTACCGCTTGATGCCCGACGACAAGCGCTACTACATCAACGACTCCGGCACCGGTAACACCCTGGACCTGAGTCACCCATGCGTGCTGCAAATGGTCACTGACTCCCTGCGCTATTGGGCCAGCGAGATGCACGTCGATGGTTTCCGCTTCGACCTGGCAACCATTCTTGGCCGTTACCACGATGGTTTCGACGAGCGCCACAGCTTCCTCGTCGCCTGCCGTCAGGACCCGGTGCTGCGTCAGGTGAAAATGATCGCCGAACCCTGGGACTGCGGCCCCGGCGGTTATCAGGTCGGCAACTTTCCGCCGGGCTGGGTTGAGTGGAACGACAAGTTCCGCGACACCGTGCGCGCGTTCTGGAAAGGCGACGACGCTCAGCTTGCCGATTTCGCCAGCCGCATGACCGCTTCCGGGGAGATGTTCAACCAGCGTGGGCGCCGGCCGTATTCGTCGGTGAACTTCATCACCGCCCACGACGGTTTCACCCTCAACGATCTGGTCTCGTACAACGACAAGCACAACGAAGCCAACGACGAAAACAATCAGGACGGCAGCAACAACAACCTGTCGTGGAACCACGGCGTCGAAGGCCCGACCGACGATCCGGAAATCAACGCTCTGCGCCACCGGCAGATGCGCAATTTCTTCGCCACTCTGCTGCTGGCCCAAGGTACGCCGATGATCGTCGCCGGTGACGAGTTCGCCCGCACGCAGGACGGCAACAACAATGCCTATTGCCAGGACAGCGAGATTGGCTGGGTCAACTGGGACCTGAGCGAGGACGGCAAGGCCCTGCTCAAGTTCGTCAAACGCCTGATCAAACTGCGCCTGACTTATCCGATCCTGCGTCGCGGACGCTTCCTGGTCGGCGAGTACAACGAAGATATCGGCGTCAAGGACGTGACCTGGCTGGCACCGGACGCCACCGAAATGACCACCGAGCACTGGCACGATGCGCACAATCGCTGCCTGGGCATGCTGCTCGACGGTCGCGCGCAGGAAACCGGCATCCGTCGCAAAGGCGCCGACGCGACGCTGCTGCTGGTGGTCAACGCACACCATGACATCGTCAACTTCACCCTGCCGGAAGTACCGGATGGTGGCTTCTGGACGTGCATGATCGATACCAATCAGCCGTCGATTCGCGGCCAGGAACGCTTCGAATTCGGCCACGAGTATTCGGTGACCGGGCGTTCGTTGCTGTTGTTCGAACTGCAACGTGACGAAGAAGATTGATATGGACTTTCAACATTATCTGGCTCGCCGTCCGCCAGATTACGCCGATACCAATGCCCTCGGCCGTTGCTTGCGGGCAATGGTCGAGGCCGGCCTTGACCGCTTGCCGTTGCCCGGCAGCGGTCACACGCTGGAGCGCTTCCAGCGTCTATCGGAGGTGGGCGGACACGATCTTGGGCTGTGCAAACTCTATGAAGGCCACACGGATGCGCTGGCGATCATCGAGCAATTGGGCGGTACGCCAACCCCAGGCAGCACGTGGGGCATGTGGGCTGCCGAGCCGCCGCAGGCACGGGTGAAAGTCACGCCGTCCGGGCATATGGTGATGCTGAACGGGCGCAAGGCCTGGTGCTCTGGCGCTGCGGTGCTCAGCCACGCCTTGCTCACTGCGTGGGACGCTGATGATCAGCAGCAATTGGTTGCAGTCGCACTCGATCAACCTGGCGTGACCATCACCGATCAAGGCTGGCAAGCGGTGGGCATGGCGGCCACCGGCAGCGTCGAAGTGCTGTTCGACAACGCTGAAGCGCAGGCCATTGGCAACCCCGGTGATTACCTGCAACGGCCGGGGTTCTGGCAGGGCGGGATCGGTATCGCGGCTTGCTGGTACGGCGCTTCACGGCGGATTGCCGAAGGGCTGCGTCAGCATTGCGCGCAACGCGATGAACCGCACGCCCTCGCCCATCTCGGTGCGACTGACACAGCACTGCAAGCGGCGGCCGACGTGTTGCGCTTCAGCGCGTTGCAAATCGATGCGCAGCCTGAGGCTGACGCTGAACTGCTGGCCCGTCGCGCCCGCGCGGTGGTCGAACAGTCTGCCGAACAGGTCATGCGTGAAGTCGGGCGGGCGCTGGGCGCCGGGCCGTTTTGTCAGGATCGGCATTTTGCGCGACTGAGTGCCGACTTGCCGGTGTTTCTGCGCCAGAGTCACGCCGAGCGCGACCTTGCTGCGCTGGGCCAGCGGATTGCCGGTCAATCCTGCGAGGTCTGGGCGTTATGAGGGACAACCCGATCGTCGGCCAGGGCACTTCACTGCAGCAATGGCAGGGTTCGCAGCGTCTGGCCGAACTGCCCGCCATCGACGTTCTTGACCTCGTACCGCTGGGTTCGCGGGCGGTGATCATCGCGCCGCATCCGGATGATGAAGTGCTCGGTTGCGGCGGCATCATGCAATTGCTGGCGGCGGCGGGACGGCCGTTGCAATTGATCTCGGTTACCGATGGCAGCGCCAGTCACCCCGGCTCGCAACGCTGGACGGTCGAACGCTTGAGCGTGGTGCGACCGCAGGAATCCGCCGAAGCTCTGCGCCGCCTCGGCTTGCCGATGCACAGCCTGAAATGGCTGCGCGGCGGGTTTACCGACACCCAAGTGGCGGCTCAGGAAACCGGGTTGAGCGAATTCATCGCCGGGTATCTGCATGCCAGTGACGTGGTTTTCACTACCTGGCGCCAGGACGGCCACAGCGATCATGAGGCCGTCGGCCGCGCCAGTGTCGAGGCGGCGCGACGCGTCGGTGCGACCTGCCATGAACTTCCGGTCTGGACCTGGCACTGGGCAACCCCGGAAGACGCCTCGGTACCATGGGAACGCGCGCGCAAGATTCTTCTGTCACCCACGCACATCGCGCGCAAACGCCACGCGGCCCACGCGTTCGCCAGCCAGTTGGAAGGCGACCGCGACGTCGGGCTCGGGCCGGTGCTCGCTCCCTATGTGCTTGATCGTTTGCTGCAACCTTTTGAAGTGGTGTTCCTGTGAGCGTCGATGACCGCTATTTCGACGGCCTGTTCGCGGGCAATGACGACCCATGGGCGTTTCGCCAGCGCTGGTACGAGCAGCGCAAACGCGCGATCACCCTCGCCGCCCTGCCGCGTCCGCGCTACAGGTCGGTGTTCGAACCGGGTTGCGCCAACGGCGAACTGAGTGCAGAACTGGCTCCGCGCTGCGACCGCCTGTTGTGCTGCGACACGGCGAGCGCGGCGGTGAAGCTGGCGCGCACTCGCTTGAGCGTATTCGAGCATGCCGAAGTCCGTCAGGGCCGCCTCCCGGCTGACTGGCCGGAGGAAAAATTCGACCTGATTGTATTCAGCGAAATCGGCTACTACCTCGACGACAAAGATCTGACAGAAGTGATCCGCCGGGTCAGCGAATCACTGACCGCCGACGGTCAACTGCTGGCTTGCCATTGGCGCCCGCCGATCGAGGGCTGCCCGTTGAATGCACGTCAGGTCCACGATCAGATCCACGATCAATTGGCTTTGCCGCGTCTGGTGCTGCATCAGGAAGCGGATTTCATTCTCGAACTGTGGAGCCGCGAGCCACGCTCGGTGGCGGCACTGGAGGGCTTGCGTTGATCGGTATCGTGATTCCTGCACACAACGAAGAGGCGCTGCTCGATGAATGCCTGCGCGCCGCCCTGCGGGCCAGCCAGCATGGGCAACTGGCCGGCGAGCCGGTGGAAATCCTGGTGGTGCTTGACAGTTGCAGCGACGCCTCGGCGCAGATCGTCAGCGCTTATCCGGTGCTGAGCCTGCAGATCGACGCACGCAACGTCGGCGAAGCCCGAGCCGCCGGTGCGCGACTGCTGCTCGAGCGCGGTGCCCGCTGGATCGCCTGTACCGACGCCGACAGCCGCGTCGCCGATGACTGGCTGGCGGCGCAACTGGGACTGGAGGCGGACGCAGTGTGCGGCACGGTGACCGTCGAGCACTGGCACGAATCGATCGATGAAGCGGCGCAGATTCGCTATCACCGCCATTATCAGGCGCGCGATGGCCATCGACACATTCACGGCGCCAACCTCGGTGTCAGCGCCGAGGCTTATCGCCTGGCCGGCGGTTTCAAACCGCTGACCTGTGACGAGGACGTGCAACTGGTGCGTGCGCTGGAGCGCAGCGGTGCGAATATCGCCTGGAGTCATCGCCCGCAAGTGCACACCAGCGCCCGTCTCGACAGTCGGGCCAAGGGCGGATTCGGTGACTTTCTGCGCAATCTGGCACAGCTGGAATAAAAAAATACGGATCAGATTGATCTGTGACGCGACGAATCGGCTGTCTTGAGCAATACTCTGCCTCGCAGTAATCCAAGGGTTGGAGCACTGCACCGTTGCTATTCATTTGCCTTCACGGGCCGCGATCAGCGTTGGCTGTTCACGACTGAGGGCGAGATACCACAAGGACGTCGCACTCATGAAATCGTCATTGCTCAACGAACACGGCCTGCCAGCACAGATCTGGAACAGCGCGCCGCAGCTCGACAATATTCCCGTCATCAACACCCACAGCCTGGTTCCCGCCGGCGCCCGCGCCGTGGTCATCGCCCCGCATCCGGGCGATGAAGTGGTCACCTGCGGCGGTCTGCTGCAATTGCTTTCCAGCCTTGGCCATCCACTGCAATTGCTCTCCATTACCGACGGCAGCGCCAGCCACCCCGGCTCGCGGCAATGGTCGGAACAACGCCTGAGCGTGTTCCGCCCGCAGGAAAGCGTCGAAGCCCTGCGCCGCCTCGGCCTGCCCATGCACAGCCTGAAGTGGGTGCGCGGCGGCTTTACCGACAACGCACTGAGTGATCAGCAAAGCCAGCTCGCCGAGTTCATCGGCCGTTATCTGCGACCGGGCGACGTAGTGTTCAGTACCTGGCGCAAGGATGGCCCGCCGGATCATGAAGTGGTTGGCCGCGCCAGTTTCGACGCGGCGCAAAAGGCCGGGGCGACCTACCACGATGTGCCGGTGTGGGCCTGGCACTGGCCGGAGCGCGAGCAGCAAATGATTCCCTGGGAACGCGCGCGCAAGCTGCGTCTCGACACCTGGACGGTAGCGCGCAAGAGCCACGCCACCCACGCTTACGCCAGCCAGCTCAAGGGCGAACCGGCCATCGGCATCGCCCCGCTGCTGCCCCCGGTGCTGCTGGAGCGGATGCGCTTGCCGTATGAAATCGTCTTCTTCTGAACGGCGGAAGCTCACAATACCTGTGGGAGCGAGCCTGCTCGCGAAAGCGGTGTGTCATGTGTCAGATGTATTGAACGTGATGAAGTCTTCGCGAGCAGGCTCGCTCCCACATTGGCCCAGCAGTGAATCATCGGAAGGAACTGCCACCCCCTCAAACCAGTCGCATGAACAGGCATGGCCCAAATCAGAGGAGTGAACGTGTCCAGCGATCCCAAGCGTCAAGTGGTCGACGCGCCAGTCATTCATCGCCTGCGGGTACTCACGGTCAACACCCACAAGGGCTTCACCGCGCTGAATCGGCGGTTCGTTCTCCCGGAGCTGCGCGAAGCGATGCGCAGTACCTCGGCCGATCTGGTGTTTCTGCAGGAAGTGGTGGGTGAACACGAACGCCATTCGAGTCGCTACAACGACTGGCCGCAGACCTCGCAATACGAATTCCTCGCCGACAGTATGTGGAGCGATTTTGCCTACGGCCGCAACGCCGTTTACCCCGACGGCCACCACGGCAACGCGCTGCTGTCGAAATACCCGATCCGCGAATACCGCAACCTCGACGTGTCGATCACCGGGCCTGAACGGCGCGGGCTGTTGCACTGCATTCTTGATGTGCCCGGGCATGCCGAGGTGCACGCGATCTGTGTGCATTTGAGTCTGCTGGAGAGCCATCGGCAATTGCAGTTGCAGCTGCTTTGCCAGTTGCTTGAATCACTGCCCGACGATGCGCCGGTGATCATTGCCGGTGATTTCAATGACTGGCAGTTGCAGGGCAACGCCGCCCTCGCCCGTCGCGACTATTTGCACGAAGCTTTTGAACGTCATCATGGGCGCCCGGCGAAAACCTATCCGGCGCGTTTCCCGCTGTTGCGCCTGGACCGGATTTACCTGCGCAATGCCAGTAGCCACGATCCAAGGATTCTCGGCAACAAGCCATGGACGCATTTGTCGGATCATCTTCCCTTGGCGGTTGAAGTGCACCTCTAGCTGCATTTTTGACAGCCATCCAATGACAGGTCGTTCCGGCAATAACCGCTCGGAAGGACCTTTCGTCGGCGGCAAAAAACCGTCAGATGCACCCTTCGCAAGCGTTTTTCCATGCAAACAAGCACTTAGTTATGTGCAGAAAAACAAACGCTTGCGGTTGCTGATTTAAGCGCGCCATTCATCGTGCATTTTCTTGACGCGCGAGCATCGCTCTTCTTATCTCTACCTTACTACCCCCGGAATCACTACTGGGGCTGACCTTCCGGCACTCGCGAAATCGAGCAGCCGCGGTTCGCCCCGCTCTATTCGGTCGCCCCTCGTTCGGGGTAGGAGAGACGCCAAACTCGAGATGACGCATGCGCTTGCAAGGTAGACCTCCATGAAAACTTCACTGACCCCACATGAATTGAAAATCACTTTTTGCACAGTGTCAGGTTCGCTGTTGCTGTGCTCGTCCATGGAGGCGCATGCGGAATTTTCGGCGGATGAACGCGCGTGGTATCGCGCCGATGTCCCTGTGATGACCTTGCCAGTGACCGTGATAACGCCCGGACCGCTGCCATTGAGTCAGCAGAGTTCGCGCCTGATCACCGAAGATCTTGCGCCCTCCACATGGGACGAGCTGTACGGCAAAAGCGCCCGGCGCGCGCAGACGGATGCATTGTCCTCCGGTTACGCGATGCCTGGCGGCGAGTTCAAAGGCCCGGCGGTGGTCACGTTGAAAAGCAGCAGTGGTGCCACCCAGACCCTTGGTCTGATCGGCGGCGATAATCAGATTCAGATGAATGCCGGTGGTGCGCTGACCCGACGTGCCCTCGCCGACCGCAACACTGACAGCCTCAACCTGCAAGGCCAGAGCCTTGGCGCCTATTACAGCCTGGTCGGCGCGCAGGGCTGGCACGTCGACCTGTCGGCCAGTGGCGGTCGGGTCAGCGGTTTCAGTCGGACCCCGCAAGGCAATCGGCAAGTCACCGAAGGCAACGCGATGACCTTTTCCGTTGAAGGC
This sequence comes from Pseudomonas sp. 1L-E-NC-VB-C3, assembly GCF_057291535.1. Taxonomy (NCBI): domain Bacteria; kingdom Pseudomonadati; phylum Pseudomonadota; class Gammaproteobacteria; order Pseudomonadales; family Pseudomonadaceae; genus Pseudomonas; species Pseudomonas sp. 1L-E-NC-VB-C3. The sequence goes on from NZ_JBXAWD010000002.1 coordinate 513,566, forward strand.
GGTTATCCGATCGGCTTGAGTGACAACTGGGTGGTCGAACCACAGGCGCAACTGATCAACCAGCGCATCAGCCTCGACGCGCCTTATGCAGGCTCGGGCAACGCCTCGTCGACCGACCTGACCGCGTGGAGTGGCCGTGTCGGTGCGCGATTGAAAGGCAGTTATGACTTGAACGGGTTGCCTGTTGAACCCTACGTGCGCACCAACCTTTGGCACACGGTGTACACCGGCAGCACGGTGACCCTCGATCAGGTCGACAAGATCAGCAGCAGCCGCAAGTCTTCAACAGTGGAATTGGGCTTGGGACTGGTGGCGCGGGTCACACCGGCGGTAAGCCTGTACATGAGCGCCGATTACAGCAGCGATGTGGATGACAATGACCTGAACGGCATTATCGGCAGCCTTGGAGTGCGGATGCGTTGGTGATCTGCTGAACGCTGAAGAACCTTGTGGGAGCGAGCCTGCTCGCGAAAGCGGTGCCACCTTCAACATCATCGTTGACTGACATGGCGCCTTCGCGAGCAGGCTCGCTCCCACAGGTGCTAGCCGTGCGGCTTGAGAATCAACACCGCCAATGGTGGCAGGTTCAGTTCCAGCGACAACGACTGACCATGGCTTGGCACTTCTTCGGTCAACGCTCCGCCGCCATTGCCATAGTTGGAGCCGGCGTAAATGTCGGCGTCACTGTTGAACAGCTCGGTCCAGCGCCCGGCAAACGGCACGCCGACCCGATACGCCTGGCGCGGTACCGGGGTGAAGTTGGCAACCACCAGCACTGGCGAGCCATCCTTGCTCCAGCGCAACCACGCGTAAACGCTGTTGATCGCATCGTCGCCAATCAACCACTGGAAGCCCTGCGGCGCATCGTCCTGATCGTGCAGCGCCGGCTCTTCGCGATACAGCCGGTTGAGATCGCCAACCAGTTTCTGCACGCCCTTGTGCTCGGAATACTGCAGCAGGTACCAGTCCAGCTGCTGATCGTGGTTCCACTCGCGCCATTGGCCAAACTCGCAGCCCATGAACAACAGCTTTTTGCCCGGATGCGTCCACATGAAGCTCAGATAGGCGCGCAGGTTGGCAAACTTCTGCCAGCGATCGCCGGGCATCTTGTCGATCAAAGAGTGCTTGCCGTGCACCACTTCGTCGTGGGAAATCGGCAGGATGAAGCGTTCCGACCAGGCGTAGACCAGACCAAAGCTCAACTCGTTGTGGTGATGGGCGCGGTACACCGGATCCTGCTGGATGTAATGCAGCGAGTCGTGCATCCAGCCCATGTTCCATTTGTAGGCAAACCCGAGACCGCCCTGCTGGGTGCTCTGGCTGACGCCCGGCCAGGCGGTGGACTCTTCGGCAATCACCAGCGCACCCGGCGCTTCCAGCTCAACCACGTCGTTCAAATGCCGCAGGAAGTCGATGGCCTCCAGGTTCTCGCGACCGCCGTGGCGATTCGGCACCCATTCGCCCGCCTTGCGCGAATAGTCGCGGTACAGCATCGACGCCACCGCATCGACACGCAGGCCGTCGATATGGAAGTGTTTCAGCCAGTGCAGCGCCGAGGCCAGCATGTAACCGTGCACTTCGGTGCGACCAAGGTTGTAGATCAGCGTGTCCCAATCCTGATGGAAGCCTTCCAGCGGGTTGCCGTATTCGTAGAGCGCGGTGCCGTCGAACTGCGCCAGACCATGGGTATCGGTGGGGAAATGCGCCGGTACCCAGTCGAGAATCACCCCGATGTCGGCCTGGTGACAGGCGTTGACGAACTCGGCGAACTGATCCGGCGTGCCATAACGCGCACTCGGGGCGAATTGCGAAAGCAACTGATAGCCCCAAGAACCGCCGAAGGGGTGCTCCATGATCGGCATCAGTTCGATGTGGGTGAATCCCAGCTCTTTGACATAAGGAATCAGGCGCTCGGCCAGTTCCGGCCAGGTGTACTGGCGCGCGACCTCGCCGAGATCATCCAGCTCGCACTGCCAGGAACCGGCGTGCAACTCGTAGATCGACAGAGGTTTGGAGCGCTGCTGGCGATCCTGACGGGAATTCATCCAGTCGTGATCCTGCCAGTCGATCTGCAGGGGCGAGGCAACTTTCGAAGCGGTGTCCGGCGGCAGGCTGGTGGCCAGTGCCATCGGGTCGGCCTTGAGCGGCAGAATGCCGTGGGCGCCGAGGATTTCGTACTTATACAACTCCCCCGCTTGCAGACGCGGGATGAACAGTTCCCAGACACCGGACGGATGACGCAGCCGCATCGGGTGGCGACGGCCGTCCCAGACGTTGAAATCGCCGACCACCGATACACGGCGGGCATTCGGTGCCCACACGGCAAAGCGCACACCGTCCACGCCATCAACGGTCTTCAGCTGCGCACCGAGGCAGGCGCTGAGGTCGCGGTGGTTACCCTCGGCGAACAGATACAAATCCATCTCGCCGAGCAACTGGCCGAAGCTGTACGGGTCTTCGGCAACCTGCTCGCCACCGGCCCAACGTGTGCGCAACAGATACGGTCGCGCCTGGTCGAAATGGCCGACAAACAGCCCCGGCGTTTCGGTCATCTCCAGCGGGCCAAGCTCTTCGCCGCTGTCCTTGTCCAGCACTGCCACACTCAGCGCACCTGGCAAATAGGCGCGGATGAACTGCCCGCCGGCGCCATCGCCGTGCGGGCCGAGAATGGAAAACGGGTCCTGATGTTCAGCGCGCACCAAAGCATCGATGTCGCGCGCCGAGGGTAACAATGCTTCCTTTACCACACCCTGTTCCTTGTTCGAGAAACTCATGACTACTCTCCACCAAGATCGGAAAAGGGTTTAAGCCCTGTCAATAATCCATACAAGCCGTGCAATGGCACGGGCAGCCACGTTGGGCGGTTTTCTGCCTCGTAAGCCACTTCATAAGCGGCTTTTTCCAGGCCGAACAACGCCAGCGCGGCGTCGGCACCCTCGGGATCCTGCCAGGCATGCTCAAGACTAGCTGCTGCCTCGCGGTATGCCTGGACAAATACCTCGCGTGCCTCACGCAGATAACGCTCGGCGACCCGTTTGCGCGCCGCTTCGGCTTCGACGCTGTTATCAACGTTATGCACATTGATGGTCATCGCCGCTGCGTAATCGAACGAACGCAGTACGCCGCTGACGTCCTTGTACGGGCTGTGTTTACCGCGACGCTCGCTCAATGGCCGCGCCGGTTCGCCCTCGAAGTCGATCAAGTAGGCGTCGCCCTTGATCACCAGCACCTGGCCCAAATGCAAGTCGCCATGCACCCGAATGCGCAAGCCGCCGGTGGCTTTCTTCGCCAGATCCTGCACATGGGCAAGAATGGTTTTCTTCTCGTCGAGCAGACGCTTGACCAGTTTCTGATCCGTCGCATTCAACTCGCCTTGATGCTGCTTGAGCAGCTTCAAGGCGTGTTCGACCTGGGCGGTGACATCCTTGCCCGTCGCGGCCATGTCCTTGCTCGACGACACTTGCGGCGCGAAGTCGGCATTGTCGGTTGGCGCAGCGAGCACCTGATGCATCTCGCCCAGACGCTGGCCGAGCATGCCGGCGAAGTCTCTCAGCTCGCCGAGGGCGTTGTAATGCTGCTCCTGCTCGGACATGGCGTCGGCCAGTTCATCACGCAGCGCCCGTTCAAGGTTGTTCTGCGTCCATTCCCACGCGTCGCCCTGATTGCTCAGATAGCCTTGGGCGATCATCAGCAGATTGTCGTCCCCCTGCGCGTCACGGCGAATCACCGAACCGAGCAGTGGAGAGATATTGGCAAACCCGGCCTCGGTCAGGTAAGCGCTCATCTCCAGTTCCGGGTGTACGCCAGAAGCGACTTTGCGTATCAGCTTAAGCACCAGACTGTTGCCGATTACCACTGAACTGTTCGATTGCTCGGCCGACAGGTAGCGCACATCCGACTCGGCGCCGAGGCCGAGTTTTTCCAGATGATCTGTCTGTTCGAAGCGGATTTCGCCTTCGATCGACTCCAGTACGGTGTTGTTCTGCATGCCTTGCAGAACGGCGCGGACGAAGGTTTCCAGGGTGAACGCATCGGTGATCAGGCCAACCTGACGCACACGGCGTACACGCGAAAGCGCCAATTGCTGCGGCAATGGCGGGCCGACATGGTCTTCGCCAATGAAGCCGAACGGCAGTTGATAACGATTGGTCTGGCCACCGCTGGTTACTTCGATTTCGCTGAGCAGCACCGGATGCTGGGCATCGCCGAAACGCACGCCGTAAGCCAGATTGACCTTCTCGATCGCCGCATCCTTGCCGGCAAACCAGCGACGATTCTGCAGCCAGCTCGGCAGGATGCTTTGCTCCAGCGTCGTCCGCGATGGCGCTTCGAGCAGTTCTTCCATGCGTTTTTTCAGTACCAGCGTGGTGAAGTCCGGCAGGCTCTGTGCCGGCTCGACGTGCCAGCTCGGCATCTGGTTCTCTGCTGCCAGTGCAAACCAATAGAAACCGTACGGCGCCAGGGTCAGGAGGAAATTCAACTGACCGATCGGCGGGAACGCGTTACCACCGAGCATTTCCACCGGCACCATGCCGACATACGCCGACAGGTCCAGCTCGACCGCTTGCGCACTGCGCGAGACGTTGGCCACGCACAGAATGATTTCGTGCTTGCCGTCGGCATCAGTGTATTCGCGGGTGTAAGCCAGCACGCGACGGTTGCTCGGCGAGAGCATTTTCAAGGTGCCACGGCCGAACGCCTTCGATTGCTTGCGCACTGCGAGCAGGCGCCGCGTCCAGTTCAACAGTGAGTGCGGATCGCCGGACTGGGTTTCGACGTTGACCGACTGATAGCCATACTGCGGGTCCATGATCGGCGGCAGTACCAGACTGGCCGGATCGGCGCGGGAGAAACCGCCGTTGCGGTCGATCGACCACTGCATCGGTGTACGCACGCCATCGCGATCGCCGAGGTAGATGTTGTCGCCCATACCGATTTCGTCGCCGTAGTACAGCGTCGGCGTGCCGGGCATCGACAGCAGCAGGCTGTTGAGCAGTTCGATGCGGCGACGGTCGCGTTCCATCAACGGTGCGAGACGACGGCGAATACCGAGGTTGATCCGCGCGCGACGGTCAGCCGCGTAGTAGTTCCACAGGTAATCGCGCTCGCGGTCGGTGACCATTTCCAGGGTCAGCTCATCGTGGTTGCGCAGGAAAATCGCCCACTGGCAATTCGCCGGAATTTCCGGGGTCTGCCGGAGAATGTCGGTGATCGGGAAGCGATCTTCCTGCGCCAGCGCCATGTACATGCGCGGCATCAGCGGGAAGTGGAAGGCCATGTGGCATTCGTCACCATTGACGCCAGCAGCGTCGGTGTCACCGAAATACAGCTGGGTGTCTTCCGGCCACTGATTGGCCTCGGCCAGCAGCATGCGATCGGGATAGTTGGCGTCGATCTCGGCACGGATCTGCTTGAGGACGTCGTGGGTCTCGGGCAGGTTTTCGTTGTTGGTGCCGTCGCGCTCGATCAGGTACGGAATCGCGTCGAGGCGCAGGCCGTCGATGCCCATGTCGAGCCAGTAACGCATCACCGACAACACGGCTTTCATCACTTGCGGGTTGTCGAAGTTCAGATCCGGCTGGTGCGAGTAGAAGCGGTGCCAGAAGTACTGGCCAGCGACCGGATCCCAGGTCCAGTTGGACTTTTCGGTGTCGAGGAAGATGATCCGCGTGCCGTCGTATTTCTGATCGTCATCGGACCACACGTAGAAATCCCGCGCCGCTGAACCCGGCTTGGCTTTACGCGCACGCTGGAACCAAGGGTGCTGGTCGGAGGTGTGGTTGATGACCAGCTCGGTGATCACCCGCAGCCCGCGCTTGTGCGCTTCGGCAATGAAGCGCTTGGCATCGGCCATGGTCCCGTAGTCGCTGTGCACACCACGATATTCGGCGATGTCGTAACCGTCGTCGCGACGTGGCGAGGGATAGAACGGCAGCAGCCAGATGGTGTTGACGCCGAGGTCGGCAATGTAATCGAGTTTGGCGATAAGCCCGGGAAAGTCACCGATCCCGTCATTGTTGGAGTCGAAAAACGATTTGACGTGAACCTGATAGATCACCGCATCCTTGTACCAGAGCGGGTCTTTGATGAAGGCGGCTGCCTTGGGTTTCTTCGCCATGTGGAACTCCTGAAAAATTCTCTGATACACCGAGGGACTCGCAGTGGTGAGCCCCTGTGGCGAGGGGATTTATCCCCGTTCGGCTGCGCAGCAGTCGCAAATTGTTAACGCGGTGCAGCTTGAAAACAGGGGCCGCTGCGCGCCCCAACGGGGATAAATCCCCTCGCCACGGAGGCGGTGCAAATGTTACGAAGCGGTAATCCGCCAAATCCCGAACGGCTGATACGCCGGATCGATGCGCATGAACTGATATTTGCCGTGCCAGTCCCAGCGATGGCCGTTCATCAAGTCTTCGCCATGGGTGGTGGCATCGTCCGGCAGGCCCATTTCCCACAGCGGCAGTTCGAAATTCGCTTCCTGCACGTTATGCGGATCGAGGCTGACTGCGACCAGAATGAAATTGCTGCCATCGGCGCTGCGCTTGCCGAAGAACAGAATATTGTCGTTCCAGGCGTTATAGATTTTCAGGCCCAGATGCGTATGCAGCGCCGGGTTCTGCCGGCGGATGCGGTTGAGCTGGGCGATTTCGGCAATGATGTTGCCCGGCGCGGTGAAGTCGCGGACGCGGATTTCGTATTTCTCCGAATCCAGGTATTCCTCTTTGCCCGGTACCGGTGCCGATTCGCACAACTCGAAGCCGGAATACATGCCCCACAGGCCCGAGCCCATCGTTGCCAAGGCAGCGCGGATGAGGAAACCGGGACGCCCCGACTCATGCAAGAACGCCGGATTGATGTCCGGGGTATTGACGAAGAAGTTCGGCCGGTAGCATTCGCGCCACGGCGACTGATTCAGCTCGGTGAAATATTCCGCCAGTTCGGCCTTGGTATTGCGCCAGGTGAAATAGGTGTAGCTCTGCGAGTAACCGACCTTGCCCAGACGCGCCATCATCGCCGGCGTGGTGAAAGCCTCGGCGAGGAAGATCACTTCCGGATACAGGGTGCGCACATCGGCGATCAGCCATTGCCAGAACGGCAGCGGTTTGGTGTGCGGGTTGTCGACGCGGAAGATCTTCACACCTTCCTTGACCCAGCCGACGACGATGTCGCGCAACTCGACCCACAGACTCGGAATTGCATCCGGCGCATAGAAGTCGACGTTGACGATGTCCTGGTACTTCTTCGGCGGGTTTTCGGCGTATTTGATCGTGCCGTCCGGGCGCCAGTTGAACCAGCCCGGATGCTCCTTGAGCCACGGATGGTCCTGGGAGCACTGGATGGCGAAGTCGAGAGCGATTTCCAGACCGTGATCGGCGGCGGCAGCCACCAGCCGGCGGAAATCTTCACGGGTGCCGAGCTGCGAGTGAATCGCCTCGTGGCCGCCCTCTTCGCTACCAATCGCATACGGGCTGCCGGGATCATCCGGGCCAGCAGTCAGGGAATTGTTGCGGCCCTTGCGGTGGGCGCGGCCGATCGGGTGAATCGGCGTGAAGTACAACACGTCGAAGCCCATGTCCTGAATCATCGGCAGACGCGAGTGCACGTCGTTGAAAGTGCCGTGACGCTGGGGATCGTCGGTGATCGAGCGCGGAAACAGCTCATACCAACTGGCGAACTCGGCGAGTTCGCGCTCGACGTCCATGGGGAATTCGGCGCTGATGCTGAGGTAGGCGCGGTGATCAGCCTGGGCCATCAGCTCTGCACTGCGCGAGTGCAGAAACAGCGCAACCTGCTCGGTTTCGAGCAGGCCGGACAATTCATGGTGCAGCGCGGCAAGCTGCTCGCTGAGCTGACCTTCGCTGCGTTCTGCGGCTTGTTGCACCATGGTTCGGCCTTCCTGCAGCTCCAGGGAAACCGGCACAGCAGCGTTGTGCTTCTTTTCCAGTTCGTACTGGAAGCTGGCGAAATGGTCGATCCACGCTTCGATGCAATACAGATAGCGGCCCTGCTCTTCGGGGCGGAACTGGCCTTGCCAGGTGTTGTTACCCTGATCGGACATGACCTCGGTCTGCCAGGTTTCCTGGCCTTCTTCGCGCCAGCGGATGCGTACGGCGAGCTTGTCATGGCCGTCGGCAAACACTTTGCTGGTCACCACCACTTCGCGCCCGGCAATCGACTTGACGGCAAACTGGCCGCCGTCGAGGGTCGGCATGGTGTTTTCGATGACGATTCGAGGCAGCAGCAACGCCTGCGACAATGGCATGTGCGGGTTGTAACTCAGCTCTGAAGGTCTTTCAGCAGTCATTGAGCATCTCTCCTTAACGCCCCAAGGACGCTCTTGTGCCGGAACAGTATTCGCGACAAAGCGCCGGCCCTGTCATGAACTCACTTAGGTTCCGAGCAACCGGCGCGGGGAAAAGTTCAGATGAAATTAACAAGACAAACCGGCGGATCGAATTTGCCGTGGCCGGGTCAACTCACTTAAGCACGTCCCACGCCATGTGCCATATGGAGGTCATCAGATGAACATCCCGATCCCGGCGGAAACGCCTGATCCGAACATCGACAAACCCACCCTGCCGGATACCGAGCCGCCACCGGTGCCCGAGCAAGAGCCACCCGGCACCACGCCACCGCCGAAAGAAGAGCCACCGAATACGATGCCGCCAGTGATCGTCTGACCCTGCCCCCCTGATAGTTCCCACGCGAAGCGTGGGAACTATCAGGCAACGGCCATCAGCCGGCGGGAAGTCAGAGGTGGTCGTTCTTGTCGACATCCTTCTCGAACACTCTCACCACGTAAGGCATCACGCTGAAGATCGCCAGTGCCAGAATGGTACTGAGCAATGCCGTCGCTTCCTTGCCCAGCCCCGCCGCCACGCCGATCGCCGCCGTCATCCATAAGCCCGCCGCCGTGGTCAGGCCTTTGACATGGGCCTCGTCGCCCTGCTGATTTTTCAGAATGGTGCCGGCGCCGAGAAAGCCGATCCCGGCAATCACACCCTGCAAGACCCGACTCATGGCATCGGATTCTGCGCCCGAGGTCTGCGGCACCAACACGAATAGCGCAGCGCCCAACGCCACCAGCATGTGCGTGCGCACGCCCGCTGCCTTGCCTTTATGCTCGCGCTCAAATCCGAGTATCCCGCCGAGAATCGCCGCCATCAGCAGGCGTACGGTGATCCGGGTCATTTGCGAGGCGTCGCCGATATCGGCAAATTCGGCTTGCATCGTGGCCCACACTTCATCCCACCAGTCTTCCATCGTGCTTCCCTTGTTATTGGCTTGATAAGCGATGGACAACAGCGACCATTAATCGGTTGCGCAGAACGAACTGCGCGCTGCGTTTCCTAACGTGCAGACCTCACTTGAAAGGACTGCCGCCATGACCGTTCGAATCGATGCATCCAACCCTGAGCAGAAAGTGTGTTTTTTCACCGTCGAGCATGGTGAGGAAATCCGTATCTGCGACACGTTGACAGTCGAGACCGATAGCGAAAAAGCCATGTCGTTCGTGGAAATCGAAGGCAAACGCGCCTACATCACCGAAGCAGAAGCCGATGCCCTGACCGTGGCCGGGGCTAAAGACGGGCGCAAGCACGTTAAAGCCGATGACAGTGGTTCGGTGGTTTGATTGACCTCGCTCAATACGCTGCGCAAACATCCGCGATAGGCGTTTGCGCCGCGCCCACCCTGATGCTTCAAGTTGTCGCAGGCATTGCGCCAAACCCCATCTGATCCGCTTTTTATTGCCAAACCTGAGTCTGTTCTGCAAACAGATCGGCGCCCATAGTTCATCGGCCTGATGGAGGCTGATGAGCGAACGAACATGAGCGAGCAAATCCCCGTCCGAACCGTAGAAGCAGCGCCGACGATAAGAAGCGTACCCGCGCGCCCTCTGAAAGCGACTGCCGGATCCACCGACAAGCAGATCCACACCCGCAGTTTCACCGGCCTGTTCCGCAACCTGCGTATGAGCGGTGCCGGGTTTCTGTTCCTGCTGTTCTTCGGCACCGTGTGGCTGAACTGGGGCGGTCGGCAGGCGGTGCTGTGGGATCTGGCGGAAAGCAAATTCCATATCTTTGGCGCGACGTTCTGGCCGCAGGATTTCATTTTGCTCTCGGCGCTGCTGATCATCGCTGCGTTCGGACTCTTCGCCATCACCGTGTTTGCCGGTCGCGTCTGGTGTGGTTACACCTGCCCGCAGAGTTCGTGGACGTGGATCTTCATGTGGTGCGAGAAGATCACCGAAGGCGAACGCAACCAACGGATCAAACTGCAAGCGGCGCCGTGGAGCCTGAACAAACTGGCGCGGCGCGCCGCCAAGCACACGTTGTGGCTGGCGATCAGCGTGATGACCGGCCTGACCTTCGTCGGTTACTTCACCCCGATCCGGCCGCTGGCTGAAGATTTGCTGACCCTGCAGATCGGTGGCATCAGTCTGTTCTGGGTGCTGTTCTTCGCCGCCGCCACCTACATCAACGCCGGTTGGCTGCGTGAAGCCGTGTGCATGCACATGTGCCCGTATGCGCGGTTTCAGAGTGTGATGTTCGACAAGGACACGTTGACCATTGCGTATGATGCCGCCCGTGGCGAAAACCGTGGTCCACGCAAGCGTGATGTGCGCCCGGTCGAAGCCGGCCTGGGTGATTGCATCGACTGCCAGTTGTGCGTGCAGGTCTGCCCGACCGGCATCGACATCCGCGATGGCTTGCAAATGGAATGTATTGGCTGCGCAGCGTGCATCGACGCCTGCGATTCGATCATGGACAAAATGCATTACCCGCGCGGCCTGATCCGCTACAGTTCCGAGCGCGAATTGCAGGGCGGCAAAACCCATCTGCTGCGTCCGCGTTTAATTGGCTATACGGCGGTGTTGTTGGTGATGATCGGAGCGTTGGCGCTGGCATTGATCGAGCGGCCGATGGTGTCGCTGGACGTGACCAAGGATCGCGGGTTGTTCCGCGAGAACGCTCAGGGGCAGATCGAGAATATTTATTCGCTGAAAGTGATCAACAAGACTCAGCAGCGACAGGAGTACCGGATGAGTCTGGTTGATGGCGACGGGTTTGAATTGCAGGGCAAAACGGCATTGAGCCTGGCGCCGGGAGAGATTGTCGATGTGCCGGTGTCGGTGGCGATGACCACCGAGCGCCCGGCGAGCAGTTCGCAGACGTTGAGTTTCAGGATTGAAGACAGTGACGAGCCGCAGGTATACAGCGTGGCGAAGAGCCGGTTTGTGGCGCCGATAAATCGTTGAGAATTTGGCATTGCTGCCCTCACCCCAGCCCTCTCCCGGAGGGAAAGGGAGCCGACCGAGGTGTCTGTCGCTATGCATCGACCTGAAAGACCGAGTCGATTATGGATTCGGCAAAGCACTGTCAGGTCGGCGTATTTCATCAGCATCCCCCAATCAGTCCCCTCTCCCGGAGGGAGAGGGAGCCGACCGAGGTGTCTGTCGCTATGCATCGACCTGAAAGACCGAGTCGATTATGGATTCGGCAAAGCACTGTCAGGTCGGCGTATTTCAT